>CAMBMU010000038.1 GCA_945868725.1 Spirosoma fluviale | reverse complement strand
CAGGTCCTGTAGCTCAACTGGACAGAGCAACTGCCTTCTAAGCAGTAGGTTTCAGGTTCGAGTCCTGACCGGATCACACTAAAAAGCGGAATGACCTTCCGCTTTTTATTTTAAACACAAAGGAGTTCGATTCTGTAGCTCAGCTGGTAAGCCTGTCCCGAAGAATTTCGGGAAGCATCCCGATTTAAATCGGGAGGGTCCTGGGTTCGAATCCCAGCGGGATCACAAAAAAAGCAGGCCGAAAGCCTGCTTTTTTTATTCCAATCAGTTTATCGGGCTTCTCAAAAAAACTTAGATGTGTCTAATATCTTGGGTCTTGTCTCTTGTCTTCCTAAATCTAAAAGCCACATAGACACATAGAAAACAGCCCTATGTGCCTCCTATGTGGTTAAAAATAAAACCTAGATGTAGTCTAATGTCTTGCTTCTTGGCTCTTGCTTCTCCTAAAGCTTCTTAATCATCAAATTACGAAAGTGCACCACATCGCCGTGATCCTGCAAGGAAATTTTACCCTTCTTGAATTTACCAAATCCAGGCATGCTTTTGAACTTGCTCTTTGCAATCATCGCTTCCCAGTCCGGAGTAAATAGCTGAGTAGAGACGGTATTCACCCCATTCAAGAAGAAGTCTAACTTCCCTTTGTTGATTCGGATCTCAGCTTGATTCCATTCTCCTGCTGGCTTGACCGTCTCCTTGCTGCTCACGATCAAATCGTACAAATCACCCGCTCTATGGCTGATGATTTTGGCGTCTGGGTGACCTGCATTGTCCAAGACCTGCATCTCAGGTCCTGTTTGATAAGGGTAGGGAAATTCTTTGGCCTCATGCACTAGAAAAATCACCCCACTATTTCCGTTGGGAGCAATCTTCCACTCGTACTTGAAATGAAAATTCTCAAACTCCTCCGCAGTGACGATGTCCCCTGCATCTCCTGCTTGCCAGCTCGCTTTATTCGCTGCATCCAGGTACAATTCGCCGTTCTCAATTTTCCAAGCCTTACCTACAGCTCCTCCTCCATACTTGGCCCAACCTGCAAAGGTCTTCCCATCAAAGAGAGGAGTCCAGTCAGCTGCTACATTTTCTTGGGCAGGCTGTATTGACTTTTCTTCTTTTGCAGCCTGCACAAATGCCATCCCGATGGCAGCACTTGCGAGAATTGCGATGAGTTTAGTTTTCATGGATTATTTCCTTAAAAGTAAAACGTAACGCACCATATCGGTTGCATCCTCTTCAGTCAAATTTGGATGGGCAGCCATGGGAATTTCACCCCACACACCTACACCGCCAGCAATTACTTTCTGGGCAAGCATGGTCACATTGGCCTCGGTATTTTCGTATTTGGCAGCGACATCAGCATAAGCAGGTCCGATGAGTTTGCGGTCCACCTGGTGGCATCCCGTACAGTCTGAACCCTTCACTTTTTCCAATCCCTTGATGTATATAGGATCATCTTTGTACTTGTCCTCTAAGGAAACCTCCACAGGGGCGGCTTCGGTTGAAGCAGTTGCCTCAGCACTTGTCTCTGCTGTTTTTCCTCCACCTCCACAAGAAAAGGCAATGCCTGCTAGCAGTACGACTACACTCGTTACGCGAAAATTTAGTTTCATAGGTTCTATTTGATTAACGTTTTAAATTCCTAAAATTCTTCTATTAAATGCCTCATCTGCACCTGTACCGGCAAAATCATCAAAGGCCTTTTCAGTCACATTAATGATATGGGCATCGATAAAAGGAGCACCTTCTGCAGCACCCTGTTCCGGATGCTTGATGGCACACTCCCACTCCAGCACGGCCCAGCCACTGTAATTGTACTGCGAAAGTTTGCTAAATATTCCTGCAAAATCAACTTGACCATCTCCTAAAGATCTAAATCTGCCTGCACGCTCCACCCAGCCCTGGTAGCCTCCATAGACTCCTTGCTTTCCAGTAGGGTTAAACTCCGCATCCTTCACATGGAACATCTTGATGCGCTCGTGATAAAAATCAATGAATTGCAGGTAATCCAAGCACTGCAACACAAAATGGCTTGGGTCATACAAAATATTGGCGCGCTTGTGGCCTCCAACTTTATCTAGGAACATTTCGAAGGTAATGCCATCATGCAAGTCCTCGCCCGGGTGCAGCTCGTAGCACACATCCACGCCTACGGCATCAAAGGCATTCAAAATAGGCATCCATCGGTTGGCCAACTCGGTAAAGCCTGTTTCCACCAATCCTGCAGGTCGCTGTGGCCAAGGATAGACGGTATGCCACATCAAGGCACCTGAAAACGTAGCGTGCGCATTCAGCCCCAAATTGGCCGATGCCTTGGCTGCATACTTCAGTTGCTGCGTTGCCCAAGCAGACTTTCCTTTCAGATCTCCCTTGAGGTTGGCTGGCGCAAAGCCATCAAATAGCTCGTTGTAAGCTGGATGTACAGCCACCAACTGTCCTTGCAAGTGAGTGGAAAGCTCAGAAATTTCCATCCCTGTTTCTGCGACAATCCCTTTGACCTCGTCGGCATAGGTTTTGCTCTCTGCAGCTTTTTGCAAGTCGATCATGCGTGCATCCCAAGAAGGAATCTGCACCGCCTTGTATCCTAAGTCTGCCATGTACTGGCAGATGTTCTTTAAATTGTTGAAGGGCGCATCGTCACCAGCAAATTGTGCTAGGAAAATACCCGGGCCTTTGATTGTTTTCATACGACTTAGAAATTGATTTTAAATTAATTCTATTTTATAATTCTCCACTTTCTTGGCTACTAACCAGAGAAATCAGATTTTGAAGTTCAATTAGGTGGGCCGTGAACCGTGGACTGCCTGTGGACCGTGGTCTATCGTCGGTGGACGATTATCCGCATTGATTCATTTGCCTGTTAATTCCCTGATTAAATTGCGGATAATCCCATTATTTCTCTACGATAAACGGAGTCCACTTTTGCTCCGACTCAGTGCTCCGCAAGACATGGTCGATAAATGCCATCCCACGGATCCCATCCTCGATGCCAGGATAGTCTTCCCATTCCCATTTTGGAGTAGTGCCCTCCCGATCTGCATAAAGGCAGCGCGCAAAGTTGCGGTACAAATTGGCAAATGCCTCCACATAGCCCTCTGGATGGCCAGCCGGTGTACGGGTATTTTCTTGTGCCAAAGAGCCTAGGTAGCCTGTTCCTGCTCGGAAGATCTGTGCAGGTACATTTGGGTACCTTACGGTCAAGGAATTGTTCAATTCCTGCTCCCATTCCAAGCCTCCCTTTTCCCCATACACTCTGATTTTTAGGTTATTTTCACAGCCTGTGTCAGTTTGCGAAGCCATCAATACTCCGGATGCACCATTTTCAAATCGAAGCAAGACTACTCCATCGTCGTCGATAGGTCGCCCTTCAATCTTAATGTAGAGGTCAGCACAGATCTGGGAAACTTTTTCCCCAGTGACATATTCTGCCATATTGAAAGCATGGGTTCCAATATCTCCCATGCATCCCGCAAGACCATTTCTCTTTGGATCTGTTCTCCACTCTGCCTGCTTGTTATTTTCTGTTTCAAGGAGCTTGTAAAGCCATCCCTGCGGATATTCCACATAGACCTTCCGCACCTTCCCAATCATCCCTTCCTGCACCATCTGTCGGGCCTGCTTGATCATGGGATAACCGGTGTAGGTATGGGTCAATAAAAAGCGTTGTTTGGACTGGCTTACGATACGATACAGCTCCTGGGCTTCTTTGTAGTTTAGCGTCAAGGGCTTGTCCAAAGCCACATGAAATCCATGTTGCAGCGCCTTTGCCGTAGGATCAAAATGCATGTTGTTGGGCGTAACGATAGCCACCACATCCATTCGCTCTCCCTCGGGTAGCTGGGATTCTTTGGCAAACATCTCGTCATAGCTCCCATACACACGGGAAGAATCGAGTCGAAGTTCCTTGCCCTTTTGGATGGATTTGGCGGGATCGGAACTGAAGGCGCCACACACCAATTCAAACATACCATCCATTAATGCCCCATTCAAATGAATCGCTCCAATAAATGAGCCGGGACCACCTCCAACGAGGCCAAGTTTCAATTTTTTTGTAGTCGACATGGGTACTAAATTAAATTGGATTTAGGGTGAAAAATTTAAACAAGATTAGTACTGAAATTTCGTGCTTTCCTTGCTGAAAACAGCGGTTTTATGACCAGCAGTCTGACTGTTCTATGAACGGCTCAATCAAAACTTTTTGGTCTCTTTCTTTAGATTCTCAAAGAAGATGGGTAAACTACTGCAAAAACATCAAAATTTTAAATTTTCCTCCCAAAAAAACAACACAAACCTAACCCCTCGCAGCTTATGCCCCTTTTTGTCAAGACTAGACTTTCGCTGATGATGTTCCTCGAGTTTTTTGTTTGGGGCTCCTGGTACGTGACGATGGGCACTTTTTTAGCCGCCAACATCCAAGCCAAAGACCAGGATATCTCGCTAGCATTTTCTACCCAGTCTCTCGGAGCCATACTCGCTCCTTTTTTGGTAGGACTTATCGCAGATCGCTATTTTCAAGCACAAAAAATTTTAGGGGCCATCCATCTTATCGGAGCAGTCCTGCTGTATGGACTCCATCAGGCGGTAGATTTTACTGCTTTTTTCCCCATTCTTTTGGGGTATATGATTTTATTCATGCCTACCCTCGCTCTGGTCAATTCCATCTCCTTCAATCAGATGGAGCAGCCTGAAAAAGAATTTTCAGGAGTTCGGATTTGGGGAACAATTGGCTGGATAGCGGCAGGAGTTTTAATCTCTGCTTTGGCATGGGATAGCCAAGAAGGATTACGCGCAGGGCTACTCCAAAACACCTGGCAGCTGGCAGCTGGAGCATCCCTACTGCTTGGCATCTACAGCTTTACCCTCCCTGCCACTCCCCCGCAAGCAAAAACAAATGGCCCATTTCAATTAAAAGAGGTGCTAGGCCTGGATGCACTCCGCCTACTCACACATCGGAACTATGCCATCTTCTTCCTCTCTTCCATCCTGATCTGCATCCCCTTGGCCTTTTATTACCAAAACGCCAGCCCTTTCTTGACGGAGCTGGGCGTAGAAAACTCAACCGGCAAAATGGCAATGGGACAGGTATCGGAAGTTTTATTTCTTATCGCACTACCCTTTTTCTTCACTCGCTTTGGCTTGAAAAAAACACTTGCTCTAGCCATGCTGGCTTGGGTCATCCGCTACCTATTCTTTGCCTTTGGAGATACGGATAGCGGAACTTGGATGTTGCTTGCCGGAATCATTCTGCACGGCATTTGTTACGATTTCTTTTTTGTCAGCGGTCAAATCTACACCGATGCCCATGCAGGAAAAAAATACAAGTCTGCCGCACAAGGATTAATCACCCTCGCCACTTATGGTATCGGAATGGGATTTGGATTTTGGGTAGCAGGGCAAGTCTCCAATTTTTACCTAATCGAGGCGGGGCTACACAATTGGAAATTAATTTGGTTGATTCCCGCTGGGATTTCCGCCTTGGTTTTCCTATTTTTCATAGCTGTTTTCAAACCAGAAAAAATAAAAAGCCCAAACTAACCCCAATACAACATGACATTCAATTCAGGAAGACGCGATTCCTTCAAAAAAATGATCCTTGGCGGAGCTGCCATGGGGACCCTTGCTTCTTTTGACTTAAAAGAAAAGGGAGCGCTTGCACTCAAGGGCAATATCAACCACGGCGTTTGCGCCTGGTCCATGCGTCCACTCAGCCTCGAACAACTCTGCGCCCAGATCAAGTCCGTTGGGGTGGGTGCCATTGACTTGATCAGTCCGGCCAACTGGGAACTCCTCAAAAAATACGACATCCACTGCTCCATGTGTAATGGTGCCGAGCTGGGTATAGCGGATGGATTCAATGAACCCAACTTTCATGCACAGCTGGAAAAAAATTACCTGGAATTGATCCCTCTTGTGCAAAAGGCAGGCTACAAGAACATCATCGCCTTTTCAGGAAATCGACGCGGCATGGACGATGAAACTGGAATGAAAAACTGCGAGATCGGGATCAAAAAAATCCTTAGCCAAGCCGAAAAGCACGGGGTGATCCTCAACATGGAATTGCTGAATAGCCGTGTAGATCACAAGGACTATATGTGTGATAAGTCTGCTTGGGGGATCGAACTGTGCAAGCGAGTTGGAAGCGAAAACTTCAAGCTCCTTTTTGACATTTACCACATGCAAATTGACGAGGGAGACATCATTCGCACCATTCGAAACAACCATCAATACTTTGGGCATTACCACACGGCTGGAAACCCAGGAAGAAATGATTTGGATGAAAGCCAAGAAATAAATTACCCGCCCATCATGCAAGCTATTGTAGATTCGGGTTTCAAAGGCTATGTTTCCCATGAATTTCTACCAAAGGGAGAAGATAAAATTGCTGCACTGGGTCATGCCGTGCAAGTTTGCGATGTATAACGAATTAAAATAAAAACCAGAATATGGCAAATGAAGTGTATGACGCAATTGTAGTTGGGTCAGGAATTAGCGGCGGATGGGCCGCAAAAGAGCTTACCGAGAAGGGCCTTCGTGTACTTCTTCTAGAAAGAGGCCCCAATGTGGAGCACATAAAAGATTACAAATCTGCGACAGTCCCACCCTGGGAAGTACCGCATAGAGGGCGTAGAACTCAAGAGCTACTTGCCAAGCATCCCACCCTCCAGCGCGACTATGTACTTAATGAGCTCAACCTGGATTGGTGGGCACATGAAAGTGATTCCCCTTATGTAGAAGAAAAACCATTCAACTGGTTTAGAGGCTATCAAGTAGGAGGCCGCTCCCTGCTGTGGGGTAGACAATCCTACCGCTGGTCTGAAATGGACTTTGATGCCAATGCCAAAGACGGCATCGCGGTGGATTGGCCGATTCGCTACAAGGATATCGCACCTTGGTACAGTTATGTAGAGAAATTCATTGGGGTATCCGGATCAAAGGAAGGCCTAGACGTATTGCCTGATGGGGAATTTCAGCCACCGATGCCGATGAACTGTGTAGAAGAAGCTGGAACAGCCAAAATCAAAGATCATTACAAAGGCGCGCGAAATTGGATCATCGGTAGACCGGCCAACATCACGCAGCCACTACCTGGACGCCCAGGTTGCCAATACCGCAACAAGTGCTCTCTTGGCTGTCCGTTTGGAGGCTATTTCTCCACCCAGGCTTCTACCCTACCTGCAGCCATGGCTACGGGCAAACTTACCCTTCGCCCTTGGTCCATCGTACGCAAGCTGGTCTACGACAAAGACAGCCAAAAAGCTACTGGCGTAGAAGTTGTAGATGGTCAGACCAACGAAACCATTGAGTTTTCCGCAAAAATCATTTTCCTCTGCGCCTCCACCATCGCTTCAACGGCTATTCTCATGCGTAGTGCTACAGATATCTGGCCAGGTGGATTGGGCTCTAGCTCAGGCGAATTGGGACACAATATAATGGACCACCATTTCCGCTTGGGTGCCAGCGGCACCTACGAGGGTTTTGATGACAAGTACTATTTTGGCAAGCGCCCTACCGGATTGTACATCCCACGCTTCCGAAATGTCAATGGCGACAAGCGAGATTACATCCGAGGCTTTGGCTACCAAGGAGGTGCCAGCCGCAGTGGATGGAGTAGAGATGTGGCCGAACTAGGACTAGGAGGCCCAATGAAAGAGGCACTTACCGAACCAGGACCTTGGTCCATGGGCATCACTGCCTTTGGAGAGATTCTTCCGTACCACGACAACTTGATCAAACTCAGCGATACCGTAAAGGACAAGTGGGGAATGGAAGCCCTCGTGATGAGTGCGGAAATCAAAGAAAACGAGCAGAAAATGCGCGTGGACATGATGAGCGATGCGGCAGAAATGCTGGAAGTAGCAGGATTCAAAAATGTGAAGCCCTTTGACAATGGCTACACTTTTGGAAATGGAATCCACGAAATGGGAACAGCTAGAATGGGTAGAGATCCAAAGACTTCGGTCCTGAATGGCAACAACCAAGTATGGGATGCTAAAAACGTGTTTGTAACCGACGGAGCATGCATGACCTCAACGGCAGCACAAAACCCTTCGCTTACCTACATGGCCCTTACCGCGAGAGCAGCAGCTTTTGCCGTTGATGAATTGAAAAAGCAAAACCTCTAAGCCGACAAGAACATGACTTTAATGAATAGAAGAGATGCCCTAAAATCTGTGGCGCTCCTGATGGGAGGAACCGTGATTGGCTCAACAGCACTTCTGACCGGATGTGCACCAGAATCACAACTCAAGGATTTGAACTTTACCGCTGAGGATCTTTCGTTCCTTGATGAAATCGGCGAAACCATCATTCCAACTACAGATACTCCGGGAGCAAAAGCAACCAAAATTGGGGAGTTTATGCAGATGATGGTAAAGGATTGCTACGATGCTGAGCAGCAGACCACTTTTATAACAGGCCTGAATACCATCCGTACCGATTTCAAAGCCGAGACAAGCAAGGAATTCATGGATGCTACTGCAGAGGAAAGACTTGCTTTCCTCAATGGACTTCACCAAAAATATGTGGCGAGCGGGGAAGAAAAACAACCGGAAATCATACACATGCTCCGCGACTTAACCGTGTTGGGCTACTTCAGCTCGGAGATTGGGAGCACGCAAGCCCAACGCTTTGTGGAAACTCCAGGGCGATTTGATCCCTGCGTGGACTACAAAAAAGGAGAAAAGGCCTGGGCTTAATCCACCAACCCTTACCTTGCTGCCTGCCTTGAACAAGGGCAGGCAGTTTTTTTTTAGTACTTACTTTTTCCTCTTTAGGGCAAGGGATTCAGGAGATAGGTGAGTAGGGCTAACAAAAACGAATGCCATAAGTAAAGGACAATCCTACTAAATCTCAAAAATTAGAGGTGATTTCTGACCCTATCCACTACCCAGACCTTACTGGGGACGACTGTTGTAAACCCGCACATAGTCTACTTCCATGCGCTGAGGCCAAATACTCGGATCCACTCCTTCTTTGCCTCCCCAATTTCCCCCAACGGCAAGGTTGAGAATCAGGTAGAAGGGCTGGTCAAAAGGCCATTCTTTGTAATCATTTCCTGTGTTTTTGAAGGAGAAATAGTGCTTCCCATCGATGTAAAAATCCATTTGCCCCTGCTTCCAATCCACTGCATAGGTATGGAATTCAGATGCAAAATTGGGAACCATAAGCTGTGCCCCTTTTTGTGTGCCAATCATGTGGTTGAAAGCTTCAGTATGCACCGTGCCATGCACCTTTCCTGGGTCATAACCCACATGCTCCATGATGTCGATTTCTCCGCTTTTGGGCCAGGTACCAAAATTATTCACTTCAGGAAGCATCCATAGTGCTGGCCAGGTACCTCTTCCTTGAGGCAATTTGGCACGAATCTCAAAGTACCCATACTGCCAAGAACCCTTTCCTTTGGAGACTAGTTTGGCGGAGGTATATCCTTTGGGCAGACTCGCATCTGCAAGGGCCTCTAGTACCAATACCCCGCCTTGCACGCGTGCATTCTTGAGTTCACTGGCGGTATAAAATTGAAGTTCATTGTTGCCCCAGCCATGATCCCCAACCTCAAAACTCCAGTTCTTATCGGACGGCACCCCATCTTGATCAAACTCGTCCGACCAAAGGAGTTTGGAGCCCACCTTAGACTCTTGTGAAAAACTAGGCGAAGAAAGTAGCAGTGCAATGAGTAGTAGGTTAGGGGCTTTCATAGCGGTCGGAAAAACTTTTTTTACTGGGTATGGGTTGACAAAAAGGAAATCAATTCCCTTAGAAATCAAGGATAACTCCTATTTTAGCAACGAATATACTCCCAAAACTATGGCATACTACGTTCGACTCGGACAAATTCCTCCAAAAAGACATACCCAGTTTCGCCAACCGGATGGCAGCCTATTCAAGGAAGAGCTAGTGAGCTCCAAAGGGTTCTCAGGAATTTACTCCACCCTCTACCACGTCAACAACCCCAATGAAGTCAAATCCATCGGGGAGCCAACGCCCTACGGCTGGACTGCTGCCACCGCCCATGGATTAAATCAAACCCATCTCAAAACCTCCGAGGTAGGAATTACAGGAGAAGATTACCTCAGCGCTCGCCGGATGCTCCTGATCAACAGCGATGTGATGATGGGCATCTGCACTCCAAAGCAACGGAAGATGGATTATTTTTTCAAAAATGCAGATGGGGACGAGCTGATCTACATCCACGACGGGGAAGGAGTGATGTATTCCCAATTTGGAAAGCTGGTAGTTAAAAAAGGAGATTACATCGTCATTCCAAGAACGACCATTTACCGCTTTGAATTTGCCGAAGAAGGGCCCTTAAGATTGCTAATCATGGAATCTCAAGCACCTATTGAAACCGTGAAGCGCTACCGGAATGAAGTGGGACAACTCTTGGAACATTCGCCCTACTGCGAGCGGGATATTCGCCCCCCACACGAAATTCACTTGGAGGAGAAAAAAGGCGATTACCTGATTCAAATCAAAAAGCAGGGCATGCTGCATCCCTACCGCTATGCACACAGTCCATTGGATATTGTGGGATGGGATGGCTACCTCTACCCGTATGCCTTGTCCATTCATGACTTTGAACCCATTACCGGTAGAATCCACCAGCCACCTCCCGTGCACCAAACTTTCCAAGCCTCGGGCTTTGTAGTTTGTTCCTTTGTCCCTCGCTTATTCGATTACCATCCTTTGTCGATTCCAGCACCCTACAACCATAGCAACATCGATTCAGACGAAGTGTTGTACTATGCGGAAGGGGAATTTATGAGTAGAAAAGGGATCGATCGAGGCTCCTTTACCTTGCACATGGGAGGTTTGCCGCATGGGCCACATCCAGGCACGGTAGAAAAATCCATTGGAGCCAAAGAAACCCATGAATATGCGGTGATGCTGGATACCTTCAAACCGCTACAGGTCACCACTGCTGCCTTGGAATATGTAGACAAAAACTACCCCATGAGTTGGACCCTGGGCAGTTAGCTGTTGGCGATTATCCGCATATTCAGGGATGAATATGCGGATAATCACAAAAATTAATTTCCGATCACAGCCTGGATTGGCTGGCCCGTAGTTCCATTCGGCATCCGGATTTGCAGCAAGGCTGCCAAAGTCGGAGCGATATCTGTGACCGAAGCATAGCTTGAACTTTTACCTACCTTGATTCCCCAACCATAAAAGGCAATAGGCACATGGGTATCGTAAGAATAGCCAGAACCATGGGTTGTGCCTCGCTTGCCTCCAACCAACCAAGCTGGCTCCAATACAAGCAATACATCTCCTGAAGCCTTGTGGTTGTATCCCATTTGCAATAAATGTGCTCGGGCTTGGGTAAATTCCTGTCTCCTTAGATCCGAAGCGGTATACGCTTCCTTAACCCCTGCAAAGCCAAGTACAAAGGCCGCCAAATCGCGCTGCATTTGCTCCGCATCCATTTTTTTCTCGCGGATCAAGGCATGATTCAGGAAGATCTGCTCGTTGGAAAAACTCAAGATCCATTCCCCCTCCCCATAGTGGGTAGTAGCGAAACCCTTCAACTGTCCGAGCACCATTCCTGAATTGAAGTTGCCCGCAGGAATACGTTCACTAAGCATGTATTCAGGCACATCCGCTACGGCATGATCTGCGGAGATAAACACCAAGTATTCACCCTTGCCCAGCTTTTGATCCAGGTAAGTAAAGAATTGTGCCAGCTCCCGATCCAATCGTAAGTAATTGTCTTCTACTTCAATGGAAGAAGGCCCAAAACGGTGCCCAATGTAATCTGGACTGGAAAAGCTAACTGCTAGAAAGTCGGTGACCTCCCTTTGACCCAATTTCTCTCCTTCCAAGGCTGCATAGGCAAAGTCTAAGGTGAGGCTATTGCCAAAAGGAGTAGATGCTACCAAGCCATAGCCCCCATTGGCTTCTTTCAAGGCGGTTAAATCGTATGGGAAGCTAGGGCTGTCTTTCCCAATGAATGGCGACTCAAAAACGTTGTGATCTGGAAGGCTATTCACATAGGTCTCCACTGGAAATAGAGTTTTCCAAGTTTGGCTTAAGTAATGATCTGGACGCTTCTTGGCATTGAAATTTGCAACCCAGCTCGGTAAAGTTTGCTTGTAATAGGTGGAAGTCATCCAATCTCCATTCACATCATCGTACCAATAGGCATCTCCAGTATGCCCAGCGGGGAAACTTGCGCCCCGGTCCTTGATCGCAATGCCTACAACCTTGGAGCGCTTTCCTGTAGACAGGCGCAACTCGTCTGTGATGGTGGTAGTCAACATATTTCGAGGGCTAATTTTTCCATTATCAGGTGTTCCGCCCACATTGCTCACCAGGGAATCCTCCGCACAGTAGATCATTTTTTTCAAGGAAGGCACGTACCAATTGTTGCCAATAATGCCGTGAGTAGCCGGCGTCGCTCCCGTATAGACTGATGCATGACCAGGTCCTGTGTAGGTAGGAATGTAGTTGTAATGCCCATTGGTCATCATAAATCCCTGCTGTGTAAAGCGCTTAAATCCACCTTCCCCAAAACGGTCGGCAAAGCGGTAAAAATATTCCTGACGCATTTGGTCAACAATGATGCCCACTACCAGCTTTGGCTTTTTTGGAGCTTGCTGCGCGATTGCTGCGGTACCAAGAGAAATGGCCAGAAGGATGCCTAAAAAGAATCGTTTCATAGGGAATTGAAGAATTTTCTCAAAGATACAGATTACGGAAGTTTTGTTGGTTAAACTTATGTTAAATGACAATGGGATTATCCGCAATCTTGTTGGTGGCTTAGCTCGCCTATTTAAAACTGCGGATAATTCTTGACAGACCACAGTCAACGGTCCACAGCTCACCTAATTAAACCTCAAACCTTTTTTTCTCTGGTTAGTGGTTAAAAAGTGGATAATCAAATAAAATAGTAGGCTTACAGAGGCCTAGTAGGCGGCGCATAAGGTTTCAGGCTTCGAGACGTGAAATTTTCCCTAACTTGCAGCTGGATTTTTCCATGTACACCCCATGCAAACTTACCTTCGGATTCTTTCCTATGCCCGACCCTATGGGAGATTTATTCCGGTTTACATCGGTTACACCCTGTTGGCGATCATTTTTGGATTGATGAACTTCACCCTTCTCAAGCCACTTTTTGATGTGATTTTTGAGCAAGTGGCACCAGATGCTTTAGAAAAATTTCGCAGCCAACCGACCTTTACCCTTTCCCTAGATTATTTCATTTCCCTATTCAACCACCTCTTTTTACAGGTAAGTGAATCCTACGGGAAGTTTGGCACCTTGCTCTTCGTTTGCTGTATCATTGTGGGATCGGTATTCCTTGCCAACCTGTTTACCTACCTCTCTGGCGTAGTATTAGCCCAAGTTCGTGCTCAGGTCATCAAAGGGATGCGCATGGATATTTTTGAAAAAGTAAGCGCCCTCCACCTGGGCTACTTTTCCAACGAACGGAAGGGAGACCTCCTTTCTAAAATGACCAATGACATTCAGGAGGTGGAAAACACGATCGTGCAATCTCTGCGGATCCTATTTCGGGAGCCCGCCACCATCGTGCTGTATTTTGGGGTACTCTTTTTTATGTCCGTTCCCTTGACCCTCTTTACCATCCTGATCATTCCGATTTCAGGAGCAATCATTGGAGGCATTACACGCCGTTTGCGAAAAACTGCCATCCAAAGCCAGCAATCCCTGGGTCGTATCGTGAGTATCCTCGACGAAACACTGGGCGGCATGCGCGTAGTGAAAGCCTTCAATGGGGAAAAATTTGTGCAAGGAAAGTTTGATTCCGAAACCGACTTCTACTCCGATGTGAACATCAGCATGGCTCGCAAGAATGAGCTGGCAGGGCCTATCTCCCAATTCCTAGGCGTAAGTGTAGTTGCCGGTATCCTCTTGTATGGGGGCAATCTGGTATTGAGTGGCACCTCCGAACTCTCTGCCTCCAACTTCATCACCTACATCATCATCTTCACCCAGGTACTCAATCCTGCCAAGGAGATCTCCCGTGCCGTATCCACCATCCAGCGGGGTATCGCCTCCGCAGACCGGATTTTTGAGGTGGTTGACACGACCAACCAACTCCCTTCCCCGGCAAATCCAAAACCATTCCCTGGATTTAGCAAGCAAATCGAGTACAAGAACGTCAGCTTCGCCTACGGAGAAAATAAAGTCCTTGACCAAATCAACTTTACCCTTGAAAAAGGAAAAACCATCGCACTAGTAGGTCCTTCGGGTGGAGGAAAATCTACTTTAGCCGATTTGGTACCCCGTTTTTACGACCCAAGCTCCGGCCAAATCTTGGTGGATGGGATCGACCTCAAGGACATTGCTACTGCTACCTGGAGAGGCCAATTGGGAATCGTCACCCAAGAATCCATCCTGTTCAACGATACCGTCTTCAACAACATTGCCTTTGGCATCGATGGAGTCACGGAGGCACAGGTCATGGAAGCGGCAAAAATTGCGAATGCCCATGAATTTATCAGCAAACTGGAATACGGGTACCAAACCACTATTGGGGATCGGGGATCCAAACTTTCAGGTGGACAGCGGCAACGACTCAGCATCGCCCGTGCGGTACTGAAGAACCCTCCCGTGCTAATCTTAGATGAGGCCACCTCGGCACTGGACTCCGAATCTGAACTTCTTGTACAAGAGGCCATCACGAAGCTCATGAGCAGCCGTACCACGCTCGTCATCGCACATCGCCTCAGCACCATCCAGCATGCGGATGAGATCTTGGTAATCGATAAAGCCAAAATTGTGCAGCGAGGAACTCATGCAGAGTTGATCGCACAAGGAGGACTTTATCAAAAGCTTTCTACGATCCAATCGGTCTAGCATTTCAACTGGGAACTGCTCCAGTGGAGCCAACTCCTGAACTGGGCTTCAAAATTACCATTCAAAAATTTCTGATTATCCGCGGAGATTTAAAGACAATAAATTTTCTTTCCCGCGGATTTTAGCAGAAAACTACCGCGGATCAAAAAGAATAAATCAGCGTCTTTTTCCTTTCGGATCTGCGTGAGAAAAATCAATCCAATGGAGATTTAAAGACCATAAATTTTCTTTCCCGCGGATTTTAGCAGAAAACTACCGCAGATCAAAAAGAATAAATCAGCGTCTTTTTCCTTTCGAATCTGCGTGAGAAAAATTAATTCAATTTGGTGGTAAATGGACATGAATTACCCCAGAGGGGCAATATGCGAATAGAAAAATTTGACCCCTCCACCGAATCCCTTGTAAAATAGGCTATATTAGTAGGAACACTTTTTTAAACTCAATCATGGTTGCAAAAACTTTTGGAAGCGCCGTCTCAGGCGTAGATGCCAACCTCATCACCATCGAGGTCAATGTGGGCCAAGGCACCAACTTTTTTATGGTGGGCTTACCCGACTCCGCAGTCAAAGAATCCCAGCAGCGCGTCGAATCGGCACTCAAGTTCTTCGGGTACCGCATGCCTCGGCAGCGGGTCGTGGTCAACTTGGCTCCTGCAGACTTGCGCAAGGAAGGCTCCGCCTACGACCTCCCCATCGCCATGGGCATTCTCCAAGCCTCAGAGCAAGTCAATTTTCCCAATCTCGACCAGTATGTGCTCATGGGGGAACTCTCATTAGACGGCAAACTTCGCCCCATCAAAGGAGTGCTCCCCATCGCCATTGAAGCACGAAAGCGGGGCTTCAAGGGCTTTATCCTTCCCCTCGAAAATGCAAAGGAGGCCTCCATTGTCAATAGCCTAGACATCATTGGGGTGGAAACCCTAGATCAGGCTTCGGATTTTTTGCAGGGACACATCCAGATCGAACCGCTAGTGACCGACACGAGAGAGATTTTTAATCAGGGCATCGATGCACCCGAATTTGACTTTGCCGATGTGCAGGGACAGGAAAATATCAAGCGTGCCATGGAGATTGCCGCTGCCGGAGGCCACAATGTAATCATGATCGGCCCTCCCGGAGCTGGCAAAACCATGCTCGCCAAGCGCTTGCCCTCCATACTCCCGCCTTTGAGTTTGCAGGAAGCCTTGGAAGCTACCAAGATCCACTCCGTGGCTGGAAGGCTGGGGAAACATGCCTCCCTACTCGCTCAGCGCCCTTTTCGCAGTCCCCACCACACCATTTCGGACGTCGCTTTGGTTGGGGGAGGTGGCAACCCACAGCCGGGGGAAATTTCCCTGGCGCACCATGGGGTCTTGTTTTTGGATGAGCTCCCCGAATTCAAACGATCCGTACTGGAGGTGATGCGGCAGCCCCTTGAGGACCGTAAAGTAACCATCAGCCGAGCGAAGGTTTCCGTGGATTTTCCGGCCAACTTTATGTTGATAGCCAGCATGAATCCTTGCCCTTGCGGCTACTACAACCATCCCGAAAAGGAATGCGTCTGTGGGCCGGGGGTAGTGCAGCGCTACTTGAACAAGGTCAGCGGACCCTTGCTGGACCGCATCGACTTGCATGTGGAAGTGACACCCGTCAAATTTGAGGAGATGACCTCCACACGAAAAAGTGAGTCGAGCAGAGACATTCGGGAGCGGGTGATCAAAGGGCGGGAACGCCAAAAAATCCGATTTGAATCAAATCCAGAGGTGTTTTGCAATGCGATGATGCCTTCTCACCAAGTGAAGCAGGTATGTCAGATCTCAGAAGCCGGCAAAACCCTCCTCAAGACCGCCATGGAGCGCCTAGGTCTCTCCGCTCGGGCCTACGACCGCATCCTGAAAGTAGCCCGTACGATTGCGGATATTGCTGAGAGCGAGGACATCCGCGTGGAGCACCTGGCCGAAGCCATCCAATACCGCAGCCTTGACCGAGAGGGCTGGGCGGGGTAGGTAAAAATGCGGTGGTGATTTTTTTGCCGTTGAGTTCTACGAAATTTTGATTTTTGATTCAATCTCCTTATCCCTTTGGAATTTGGTGAGGAGTATCTCCCTTATCAGTTCTTTTAATTCTATTGGTTTCATTTCCGTCCACTTTAATTGTTCTACCAATAAATATGGGATGTATGAAAAAACCACCCCAAAAAAATCGGAGGTGGTTTTTGAATAGTATCAAATTGGCTTTAATCTTTAGGAAATTTGTATTCCATCTTTATAGGTTTGACTTTTATTCAGTGACCCATCATAATAAAAAGATTCCCAAAGACCATCCTCCTTCCCATTCAAATAATTTCCTCTAGTTTTAATATTTCCATTATCATAAAACTCTTCAAATAAACCATCTGTAATATTGGGATTTTTTTCTTTCTCATCTGAATTCCCCTTATTAAGGATAATTAGATTTATTAATACTAAAATTTGAATTAAGCCAATCAGTAAAATTGATAATTTTATTACCCCAGAATCTTCTGGAAGATTAGTGATGGAAAGAAAAATTCCTATAAAAACTAATCCGATAAATATGAAATATAAAACATTCATAAAACCTAAAAACCCATTACTCTCATTTTCTTTTTTCATAACATTTTTATTTAAGTATAAATATAATTTAATATTAACCTACAAGTATGCCCCTTGATAATTTAGTTTCCCTTCGTAAAAATGCCAATCAATCTTAATCGAATACGAGTTAAACTTAAGTATATGAGTAATAATAAAAAAAAGTGTGGCTGTAAACAAAAGAATCATGTTTGGAAGTTCTTTTTCATTTAACCAATTATTTATTGATCTAAAATAACCAACGATTTCAGGCTAACTAGAACTAGACCTAATCATCAGATAAACTTAAAAAATTATCTATATAAAAGTTATTACCTTCATTAACTACTTTGATTATTCGAATCAAGGTATTGGAGTAATCGTTCAAATCAACTCCACCATTTATGGTTAACTTAAACCAATCCCCGTCATTCAACTCCCCCAAATATTCAATTTTTGTAAGTTTTTTTGTCATCCATCCACTGTTCCCATTTTCAAAAAGATGTCCAAAATTTGAATATTTTAAATCATATCGATTTCCCCACTTTTCTTTTAATATTTTTTCATCAATATCTTCATCATAACCCCAGTAATTACCCATAACATCCCCAATGTATGCCAAACAGGTAGTTGTAACATAAGTTGAATCTCCATTTAAATCATTAGTGACTATTTTTAGAAGCCAATTATTATATTCTGCTACATTTTTTTCTTTATTTTCGAGTCTAGTAATCAAGGCATCAAAATTATTTTCAGGGTAAATTAATTTTTGAGTTTTCTTATCAACCCTTTTGTAGGTTTGATAATTTCCTGTTGCCATATAAATAAGTGTCAAGTTCGTAGCATCTACAGATTCGACATACCAACAAATGTCCAAATTAGGATTGGATAGGTATCTGTTTGTTGCTGATACGAAAACTTCTTTTGAATTAGATGCATTCATACAGGCATCTGAAATCATAATAATTTCATTATCCAATTCATCATCCATTCCTCCATAATAGGTTTTCATACGATCACCTTCAATTACCATGTAACTAGCTTCATCCTCTTGGGATTGCCATTCCCCTTGAAGTAATTCAATGTTGAAGGGTTCAAATACTGGAATGTCTGCCAAAACAAGTTCCCCAACTTCAAGAATTACATCTCCAAGCATCATTTCTTCATTTTTCAATTCTACGAATTCTTCAAAAGCCCTGATGGCACGAACATAGCCTCCTTTGTCGTCCTTACTCTCGTAGCCCTGAAGACCACTATCTAAATCCTGCACCCACGAAGCATATGCTTCATAATCGGGATCTGGATCTGGGAAGAACTCCGTAGAGCTCCAATAGTATTTACCCGTAAAACCGCCAATTTTTTCCTTGTTTTGAAATAATGTATTCCATTCATCTTTGGTTGGTAATCTCCAACCTTTACCTAATACTTCACAGGCTTTTTTAGCATCATCCCAATTCATTCTGTCAGGAAAATCATTTTGTGCAACTTCAATATTGCCTATTCTAATTGATTTACCTATAATTGATTCGGAATTCACATCTTGACCCAAACTCACAAAATATATAAATAACAATGGAATAAATAATATCTTTTTCATTTTTTAAATTTTTAAAGTTACCCTACTTATTAGGCTTTTCAGATACGCTCCAAAAACAACCTCATCGGGGCAGGCCGTTTTTTTAGTGGTATGTAGTTTTCACCAATATCCACTTTATGCTGACAATTAACAATTAATTATCAAATATAAATTTTCCATTTCATTCAACTACTCTATTTTCAACACTTATAAAAATCCAGTTTCAGGAAGAATAATTCAAATAAAATTATGTATTTCGTGTAACTATAATTGATTCTTAGTGTAACGTAATATTACGGATCAACCCAATTAACCAATAAAAACTGTTAAAATAAAGTAATTAGGATCAAACTTTATCGAAAAGCAGCTACTAGTTATTTATCCACTCCAAAAAAAATGCCTCCAAAAATTTTGTTGCTTTTTGGAGGCAAATCAAAAAGGACTTTTCTCTTAAATATCAAACTTAATCCCCTGCGCCAGTGGCAGCTGGGTGGAGTAGTTGATCGTGTTGGTTTGGCGTCTCATGTAGTCCTTTTTGGAATCCGATCAGAGTTTTTAGAGCCTACGACCGCATCCTCAAAGTAGCCCGCACCATTGCGGATATTGCCGAGAGCGAAGACATCCGCGTAGAGCACCTGGCCGAAGCCATCCAATACCGCAGCCTAGACCGAGAAGGCTGGGCGGGGTAGGTAAAAAGAAAGCCCACCATAAATTTCGGAGGGCTTTGCCTACTTTTTTTCTAGAAACCCACCCTTCCAAAAGGTAAAGAAACAGTTGATAAAAGAAAAAATGGTATCCATGCAAAAATTAGGTCAAACATTTCTCTTTTGTTGAATAAATGCCTTTAAATACTATTTTTTAATTCATTGTAAAATTCAACAAGTTGTGGGGATTTCCCAGTGCCTAATAATTGGAATTTATAACTGCTGTTTTCAGAACTAGGTTTAATATAAACATCAATTTGAGTTTTTCCAATCAAAAAGTATATTAATCCAAAGAGAATCAATAAGCCATAAATCAAAAGATTTCCCCAAAACAAGCTATCGGTGAAATAAGAAAATGCAGTTAATCCAATGGATGTTACAACCATCATTAGTAAAATTGGAAGATTTTTTGTTGGGCCTTCAGAATAAACTTTGGTAATTTGACTTAAGTCAACCTCCAAATTTTCAACCCACGCTTTAGATATATGGATACCATCTTTTTCAAACGAACTTACAGCTTCTTTATTTAACCACAAGGAGTTGATCATTCTGCTGCAATAAAATTTGTTTTTATCAATTCTAGCGGTGGATTTTACACCATTAAACTTAAAATTATGTGGTGATTGAAACGTTACTTCCATTTTTATCTTTTTTTAGAGTTGTTGGTAGAAAATGAAATTTTTTAATGCCTGAGATCGGCACATCAAAAAAAGAGGTTGTCAAAAAGAGGGATTTGAAGAAGAGCGATTTTTTGATGTCGTTAAAGAATAATTTTAATTTAATTTACCAATTTTAATGTTAAACAAGAAAATAAAAAAATAGAATTTATGTTTATCGTGCAACAATAATTGATTCTTAGTGTAACGTAATCTTACGGATCAACCATACTAACCTATAAAAATCACTAAAATCAAGAAATTCGAAGTAAATTTTACCAAAGCCCAAGTAACAAAACGTCGTCTTTGTTTCAAAAAAAATGTCTCTAAAAGTTTAATTACTTTTTGGAGGCAAATCAAATCAAGAAGGGCTTTTTCTATCAAATATCAAACTTAATCCCCTGCGCCAATGGCAACTGCGTGGAGTAATTGATGGTATTCGTTTGTCTTCTCATGTAAGCTTTCCAAGCATCCGATCCAGACTCGCGTCCTCCACCGGTTTCCTTCTCGCCACCAAAGGCCCCCCCAATCTCTGCTCCCGAAGTGCCGATATTCACATTGGCGATGCCACAATCCGATCCAGAGACCGCTAGGAAGGCTTCGGCTTCCCGCATATTCGTCGTCATGATCGCCGAAGAAAGCCCTTGCGGCACTCCATTCTGCAAGGCAATGGCCTCAGGCAGCGTGCTGTACTTGATCAAGTACAAGATGGATGCAAAAGTCTCGTGCTGCACAATATCGAAGTGATTCTCTGCTTCATAGATGGCTGGCTTCACGTAGCAACCCGATTCATAGCCTGCTCCTGCAAGCACTCCTCCTTCGACAACCGCTTTTCCTCCAGCCGCTTTTACCTGTTCGATGGCCGCCAGGTATTGCTCCACTGCCTGAGTATCGATCAACGGGCCTACATGGTTTTTCTCATCCAGTGGATTGCCGATAACTAACTTTCCAAAAGCAGCGGCAAGGCGATTCTTTACGGTATCGTACACCTTCTCCTGCACGATCAAGCGTCGCGTAGTCGTGCAGCGCTGCCCTGCTGTACCCACTGCCCCAAACAAGGCCCCACGAATTGCGATCTCCATATCGGCATGTTCGGTGATGATGATCGCATTGTTGCCTCCAAGCTCCAGCAAGGAACGGCCCAGTCGCTCACCCACGGCCTTACCTACGGCCTTACCCATGCGGGTAGAGCCAGTGGCGGAGACCAATGGTATTCTGGAATCGTGAGATAGCAAAGCACCAATGGAGGCATCCCCAACGATCAAATTGGAAATTCCCTCAGGAAAACCGTGCTGAGCAAATATTTTCCCCACAATAAGCTGGCATGCGATGCCCGAAAGCGGTGCTTTTTCGGAAGGCTTCCACAAGCATACGTCTCCACAAACCCAAGCCAGGGCGGTATTCCAAGCCCAAACGGCTACCGGGAAGTTGAAGGCCGAAATAATGCCCACCACCCCAAGTGCATGCCATTGCTCGTACATGCGGTGACCCGGACGCTCGGAGTGCATGGTCAAGCCATACAGCTGCCGGGATAGCCCCACCGCAAAATCACAAATGTCAATCATCTCCTGTACCTCACCCAAACCCTCCTGGTAGGATTTGCCCATCTCGTAAGACACCAGCTTGCCCAAGTCGGCCTTTACCTCGCGCAAGGCATTGCCAATCTCACGTACAATATCGCCTCGCTTGGGAGCAGGAACATTCCTCCAGGTTTCAAAGGCCACCAAAGCCTGCGCGACCACCGCCTCGTAGGTTTCCTCGGTTGCCAACTGCACGGATGCTATTTTTTTGCCATCGGCAGGAGAAAAAGATGCCAGGGAAGCGGCTCCAGAATCGAGCCAGGTGGTACCGGTGGAAGAACCCAAATTGGATTCCTGAATGCCAAGATTTTTTAAAGACTGCTGAATGCCAAAAAGATCGTTCATGGGGGAGGTATCTAGTGAAAGCCCAAAGTTAAAATTTTGCGCGCCACTCTCCCGCTACTTTAAAAAAATTCTAGCGGGATTGTATTTTGAAAAAGTGGAAGCGAACTTTTCAGAAGGTCGGAGTTTGTAAACTAGTACAAGGCGATAGTTGCCTGTTTGAACTTCTTGCGTCCAACCCTCCAATGGCTGCAGCGCCAAGGTTTTGTACACATAGTTTACATTTACCCCAAATCGTGGGCCATTGTAGCCTAAGTACGCCCGAGCATGGTAGCCCCAACTCAGGTTCCAATTTGCTCCGGCGGCATCCGAATTCCAGGTAGATCCTAGCCCTAGATTTCCACTAAAGGATCCAGTAGCAAAAAAACCTTTTCCAAGCACCAAGGTGCCGATCAACCCTGCATTAGGCCCTAGGTGCAAAAAATCGGCACTTTGGTAATTCATCTTTGGAGCTAGTTGGGAAGGGAAGATCAAGGAATCAGCTCCTATTCGTACCCGGTAAAATTCAAAACCTACAAGAGGAGAAAGGGCTGATTTTTTTTGAATCGCAGCCTGATGAACCGCAGCAGGCAAAGAGATTTTATCTCCTTTGAAAATGTAATTGGCATGAATACCCACTTTGAGTACATCCAAGTCTGGACGCAGATAGGACTGTCCATCTCCGATTCCATCTGGAATGCGGTACCCCTTGTAAAACTGTCCAAAAAAATCAAAAACCCAGTTCTTCGGATATATATGACCTTGAAGATCAAAAAATCGAGGAAAATCGGATTCTTTACTTCGGTTCAAAAAGCCGGTAGGAAAGGCCAGATTGAGCGTCATTTTTTGGTAGGTAAACCCAATGCCCAAATCCAAGCCCCTATTGGGAAAATAGCGAAGGT
>CAMBMU010000037.1 GCA_945868725.1 Spirosoma fluviale | reverse complement strand
CCTTGTGTAATTCTTGGATCAGCAGCATCGGCAAGTCTCTTGATATTGAAGAATTCAACATTGAGTCTGCTCGGCCAGTTGATGACGTCTTGCCCGTTTAGGATTCTACCCTCCACGATGTTTGACTCCCAAGCATCAATACCTTCAATTAGTTTCTTGGCTTCGCCCAAAACCTTTTCTGCAGGTTTCACGCCCTTAAGAATGTCGCTATGGTGCGCAAGCTGCTTTCTTATTTTCCGTAGCTCATTTACCTGTTGATGCATTTCACTAATTGCCGTAGTAATAGAAGAAAGAAGCTGCTGTTGTTCGTTCCAATCAGTTGCTGTTGCAGAAATAGTAGGATTGGCCAGCACAATCATTTCCGTCTCTGAAATGGTTCCATTGAAATTCAATTGCGCCTTGTATTTCCCTGGAGGAACTGCATATCCATCATAGCTTCCGTAAACAAAAACGTTCTTTACATCTGGCATAATGTTTTCATTTCTCAGGTTCCATAAGAAACGATTGTGCCCTTTCTTAGCACTCAGTAAAGTAGCTGCTGCTGGACCACCCGGATATTTCACATAGGATGCATCTTTTTTATTGGAGTAGGTCCGAATCAACTTGCCGGATGCATCCGTAATTGTTAAGGTTACCAAGGTGCTGTCTGTCACCTCAGGAAGGATGTAGTCGAGTATCACACCTTCTGGTGCATTTTGTCCAGCACTGTATTTTGCTTCAGGCAATCCCGTCCCACCACCAAACTTATATGCTGGCTTTGGTGAAAATAAGGTGACTGCCGAAGCAGTGGTAGCTTGTTGGATGGCTCCCAAATCATCAAGAATCCAAAAAGCCCTGCCCGCGGTAGCTGCCACAAGATCATTGTCTCGGATCATCAAATCAGTGACAGGAACTATCGGCAGATTTAATTGGAAAGGCTGCCAGCTGCTTCCTGCATCTGTAGAAAGGTAAAATCCTCGTTCACTTCCCGCATATAAAATGCTCTTATTCTTGGTATCCTCCCGGATTACTTTGATGAAATCATCCGACTTTACGCCCTTGTTTATTTTTGTCCAAGTTTTACCATAGTCAGTGGTCTTGTATGCATAGGCACCATAATCATTCAACTTATACCGTGTTGCTGAAATATAGGCCACGCCTTTGTCGAACGCAGAAAGTTCAATGCTATTGATTTGTGATTCTGGGAGATCAGCTGGGGTTACATTGGTCCATGTTTTTCCACCATCTAGGGTCACATTTACAAAACCACAATCACTTCCTGTCCAGATTACGCCTTTCTCTAGCGTGGATTCAGCCACATAAAAGAGCGTATTGTAATTCTCTCCTCCCGCACCTTCGTTGGTGAATGGAATTCCTCCTGGACCTTGTTTTGATTTGTCATTGCGTGTGAGGTCTCCGCTAATGGCATCCCAACTCATTCCTCCATTGGTTGACTTTAGCAATACATTCCCTGCATGGTAGATTGTTTTAGGATCATGGGGGGACACTACAATTGGTGCATTCCAATTGAAGCGGTATTTCATGTCTTTTGGTTCGATGGCAAGGTTGAGGGTGGGATAGGCCTGCACATCCTTTGACTCATTTGTTTTCCTATTCAAAACGTCAATATAGCCTTGATAGCATCCGCCAAAAACAAGGCTGGGGTCGTTCGGATCAAATGCAAGAAATGCAGACTCGCAACCAGCACCTGTGGTCCAATCACGCTCTGTAAGTGCAGATCCATTGTTTCGGCTTGCGATAATCACGGATGAGTTGTCTTGCTGGCCACCATATACCTTGTAAGGAAATACATTGTCTGTATTCACTCGGTAAAATTGTGCGGTAGGCTGATTCATGATGCTTGACCAGGATTTTCCATAGTCGAAACTTATTTCAGCACCCCCATCATCGCCAAGTGCGATGACATTATTTTTACTTGGATTGATCCAGAGATCATGGGTATCGCCGTGTTGAACGCGTACTTGGGCAAATGTTTTGCCGCCATCAATGGATTTCATCATCGGGGCATTAAGCACATAAACGATGTTTTCATTGATAGGATCTGCAAATACTTCCATGTAATACCAAGAGCGTGAGCTAATGTCTTGGTTATTGGATAGCAAGGCCCAGGTTTTGCCGGCATCATCCGAACGGTACACCCCTGATTTACTTTTTTCAGTTTCTACGATGGCGAATATGCGGTTTGAATTTGCACGGGATACGCTGATTCCCATCTTGCCCATCATTTTTGGCAAGCCCTCGGTGAGCTTATGCCAAGTATTTCCTTCGTCGGTTGATTTCCAAACCGCAGAACCTGCTCCGCCACTTGATACAGTCCAGGGAAGCCTTCTGTGTTCCCATGAAGTGGCATATAGGATGCGTGGATTGTTCATGTCCATCGAAAGCGATGAAATCCCTGTGCTATCGTTGATGTACAGTACTTTCTTCCAGGTGGATCCACCGTCGGTTGATTTAAAAACGCCACGATCGTTGTTTGGCCCGTGCACAGTTCCTTGTCCCGCCACGTATACCAGGTCGGGGTTTGAAGGATGTACAGCGATGTCTGAAATATGGCGGGTCTTTTCTAAGCCAATATTCTTCCAGGTCTTTCCAGCATCTGTGGATTTGTATACTCCATTTCCATAGCTAGTCATGACGCCGCGAACTGCATGTTCACCGGATCCAACATACACCACATTGGGGTCAGATTCGGATACGGCAATCTCTCCGATGGATCCAACAGTAAAAAATCCATCCGAAATATTCTCCCAATTTATACCCCCATCTTCTGTGGTCCATAGACCACCGCCCGTATAACCGGCATAAAATTTCTGGTCATTACCTACTACCCCTGAAACTGCATTGGCCCTTCCACCACGGAATGGTCCGATGTTTCTCCATTTGAGATTGCTAAAAAGTGAATCTGGCGAAGGTGTAACTGGAACTTGGGGATCTGCTTTTTTCTTTTGTGCGGTGGCTACCAAAGAACTGATGCAGAGCATCATCATTAGAAAATATTTCATAATTTTTGGATTGAGAGATCAATTTACAAAAGAAATGGTTGTTTGAAAGCACCGCTGGAAAACAGGTGGAATTTATAGGATGACCCGCAAGTAAGCCAGTAGCACCAAAGGAGTACAAAAAATTAGTCAACGGTTGACGGACGACAGACCACAAGTATGTACCCTGCCTTGCCGGCAGGTAGGCAAGTACCAAGTACAATGTACCAAGTTGTGAATGCCTAAAAAACGTATTTAAATCTGGATGCTAATCTTGACGCTAAACGACATGGCTGTCGACTATGGACTGTGGACCGTTGACAAAATGACCATGCCTGGTTCTTTTTTCTATCCGTTTTTTTTTAAAAGAAAGTGGAGGGGTTATTCTTCGGGAATTGCCATGGTGTGGTTGGCGATCAGTTTCCACTTGCCATCTACAAGCGCATAGGTTCGCATGAAATGGTAGGTGGTGGGTTGTGGACCCCTATCTACCACCGTAAAGCCTGTCACCACGGCGGTTTGTCCCAGTAGGACTACTTGATGGTCTCGAGGACTTCGGTTTCGCGTATCGTCCTGCTGTTGTCCTGCGCGTATTTTTTTTGCCCGACTCAGGGCTTCTGCCTTTCCATCGATTTGGGTCGCATGGTTGTGAACCCAGATAAACTCCTCTGCCAAGAGCTTATCTAAAAATTCCACTTCCGAATTCAACAGTGCCCTTTCCCAACCCTTATCCAATTCCACAAGCTGCTCTTGGGTGGTTTGAGCTAGGGATGAAAAAGTACTGAGGAGCAATGTCAGGAGGAGGGGAAGAAATTTCATGGGAAGGACTGCTTTTTGATACTCCCTAAAAGTAGCCTTTTAACTTAAATTTTTGCGCGCAGCAAATGAAAAAGTCAACATTTAGGAATGAGATTAAAATCCCAAATAGGCATTTAAATCTCTTGCCGATAGTGAAGGTTTTTTTAATCGAAATCTCTACCTTTTTAAGGTGAAAAATTACCTACTAATTATTCTTTTTCTTTGTGGTATTCAGCCCGCTTTGGGAAAGGAAAAAGTCCTTCGCATAGGAGTTGCTGGGCTTAATCACGGCCACGTAGGCTGGGTTTTTGAAGCGAATAAGCGTCCCGATATTGAAATTGTTGGTATAGCTGAGCCCAATAGAGCTTTAGCTGAAAGCTTTGTCCTAGCCCATGGATTGTCCATGGATTTGATTTTTGA
This sequence comes from Spirosoma fluviale, assembly GCA_945868725.1. Classification (GTDB taxonomy): domain Bacteria; phylum Bacteroidota; class Bacteroidia; order Cytophagales; family Cyclobacteriaceae; genus Algoriphagus. Next base: position 18,971 of record CAMBMU010000037.1, on the reverse strand, counting down.
ATCTCTCGAAGAGATGTTGAAAAAGACGAATCCTGAGGCAGTCACTGGCTTTGGAACTACCTTTGCGCATTTGGAAATTGTACAGTTATGCGCTCCTCGCGGCATCCATGTAATGGTGGAAAAGCCCCTCGCAGTCAGTTTAGCACATGCCAAAGAAATGGTAAATCTTGCCCAAAAACATCAAATTCACCTATTGACGAATTACGAAACTTCTTGGTATGCAACCAATGAAAAATTATACCAGCTAGTTAAGGCTGGGCAAATTGGTGCCGCTAGAAAAATAGTTGTCCGTGATGGTCACCGAGGGCCTAAAAAAATTGGAGTAAGTCCTGAGTTTTTAGAATGGCTGACCGATTTGGAATTGAATGGAGCAGGAGCCCTGATGGATTTTGGTTGCTATGGCGCCAACCTTAGTACCTGGCTATTGGATGGTAGGAAGCCAATTTCGGTCACCGCGATTACCCAGCAGTTTAACCCCGATGATAATCCCAAAGTGGAGGATGAGGCAACCCTTATTTTGACTTATCCAAATTCTCAGACAATAATTGAAGCTTCGTGGAACTGGCCAATTGGAAGAAAAGACATGGAAGTTTACGGGATGACTGGGGCTATTTTTTCTGACAATGCTAAGAATCTTCGCGTTCGAATGGCCAAAGGCTATGACGGATTTGAGGAAGAGAAATTTGAGTTGGATGCCCGACAGGAGCCCTTTGACGATCCCTTTTCTGTTTTGAAAGCAGTGGTTTGGGGGGAAATTAAACTTGCTGCATTTGATCCCTATAGCCTAGAAAACAACCTGATTGTTATGGAGATTCTGGAAGCAGCAAAAGAAAGTGCCGCATCAGGAAAAACAGTTTTTCTTTCAAAATAAATTTTTAGCTATCCAGTTCTAGTCAATAGTGTTGAAAAAGAATGAGCTGATATGGGTTCATTAGTTTTACAAAATTCAAAGTAACTCTTTGTTCCCATAGATTTTCCATCCTAAAAAACTAGATAAAAATCTGCTTACTCAACTAGTACTTGATTAAAGTTATTAATTGCTAAATTTAAATTTACGGCACAATCTATAATCCAAACTTTTACGAAAGACCCGCCCCGGTCGTTTTTTTCCAAACTTAGATTTTTGGGACCTGGTTTTATTCTTTCAGCCTCTATCGTGGGGTCTGGAGAGTTAATTGCCACCACTATTCTGGGAGCAAAAGGTGGATTTATCACCTTTTGGGTTATTCTGGTCAGTTGCTTTGTTAAAGTTGCAATTCAGCTTGAATTCGGTAAAAACACAATCATTACCGGAAAGACGTTAATGTATTCTTTCGCAAAACTCCCTGGTCCTACTTTCAAAAAAGGAAATTGGGCAATTTGGGCAACTTTTATACTTACCCTGTTAAAGATTTTACAAGTAGGAGGTATGCTCGGTGGTTCAGCTATAGCTATCAGCATGCTATTTCCACAAATCCCAATACTTATCTGGGCACTGATTTTAGGAATCCTTCTAAGCATTCAAAACCTTTTTAAAAATTGGAGCTACGGCTCCACCGCTCCAAGCCCCAGAATAATTGGCTGCTAGGTAGAGATCTAGCTTTGGAATGTATTAACGGCACTAGGGCACGGAAGGCGCAGATCCCAATAATAATAAGGAGAAATGAGGCTCTGGTTTGAAATGACTACTTTATTAATTTCAAATTAATATTTGGCAAAAACTTGGTAGTTTAAAATATAATATTAAATTTAAAGAGAGTTACTTCTTAAATCATAAATAATTATGTCAAACAACAGAGGTGTTGCCTACATTAAACCTGGGGTAGTACAAGTTCAAAATATTGACTTTCCCAAATTGGAACTTGGAAAAAGAAAGTGCAATCATGGTGTAATTTTAAAAGTAATCTCTACCAACATTTGTGGGAGTGACCAACACATGGTACGTGGCAGAACCACGGCACCCGAAGGCCTGGTACTTGGCCATGAAATTACCGGCCAGGTAATAGAGGCCGGCAGCGATGTAGAATATATTCACGTAGGGGACATTGTTTCTGTGCCCTTTAACATTGCCTGTGGGCGATGTCGCAATTGTAAGGAAGGTAAAACCGGGATTTGTCTGAACGTAAATCCTGCAAGGCCTGGAGCTGCCTACGGATATGTGGACATGGGAGGATGGGTTGGCGGACAGGCTGATTATGTAATGGTTCCTTATGCAGATTTCAACCTTTTGAAGTTTCCGGATAATGACCAAGCAATGGCTAAAATAAGGGATTTGACTTTATTATCTGATATTTTTCCAACTGGTTACCATGGAGCGGTTACCGCTGGCGTGGGTCCGGGTTCGGTGGTTTACATAGCAGGAGCTGGGCCCGTTGGCTTGGCTAGTGCAGCCTCCTGTCATTTGCTGGGCGCAGCAGTAGTAATTGTTGGCGATATGATTCCTGAAAGGCTGGCCCAGGCTAAAAGCTTTGGGTGCGAAACCATCGATCTGAGATCTGATGCGAGCCTTGCTGACCAGATTGCACAAATTGTTGGGATTCCTGAAGTAGATGCAGCTGTGGATTGCGTAGGTTTTGAAGCCAGAGGGCATGGGCATGATTGTGGGCATGAACACCCAGCAACGGTATTAAATGCAGCAATGGAAATCACCAAAGCCGGCGGATCAATCGGAATTCCCGGTTTGTATGTCACCGGTGATCCCGGTGCTGTAGATGAAGCCGCCAAATTAGGAAACCTGAATATCAGAATCGGGCTGGGTTGGGCAAAGTCACATTCGTTTCATACGGGACAATGCCCTGTAATGAAATATCACCGCCAGTTGATGCAGGCTATTTTTTATGATAAAATTCAAATTGCAAAAGCTGTGAATGTAGAGGTAATATCTCTGACAGACGCTCCAAGAGGATACCAGGATTTTGACAAAGGAGCAGCAAAGAAATATGTGCTTGATCCTCACGGAATGATCGCTTAATTTTTAACTGTTGGGAACCAGACATTTTTCGGATTTTAATATTTAAATCCTTTTCAGCTACTTTAAGGATGCTTTTGAAAAACAACCTTATTGGAATAATTGCCTGCGGAGGCAATAGCCACCGAATGGGTGCCGATAAAAGCCTGCTGGTTTATTATGATAAACCACAGCGTTATCATTTGTATGATATCCTACAGGAATTATGTAATTCAGTTTATATAAGCTGTAATAAGGAACAAGTCAAGCAAATGCTTTCAGGCTATCAGTACATTATTGACGAACCTGCATTCACTAATGCCGGACCTCTTACAGCCTGCCTTTCAGCTTTTAAGCAATTCCCCGGTCGAGATATTCTGCTAATTGCCTGCGATTACCCGTATCTTACAGGGGACGAAATCAGAAGGTTTATTGATTTTTTTGCCGGTAAGAATAAGCCGGTAGCATTTTACAATCTTTTGGAGAAGGTTTTTGTTCCAGTTTTGGGATATTATCCTGCCGGATCAGAAGCGGCCATGCTTAATTGGAAAGAGGATTCAAGGTATTCACTAAAACAAGTATTAAAAGATACCGATGGCTTGAAATATGTTCCCAAGGATTTGAGAAGCTTGATAAGCTTTGATACACCCGCACAATTTAAATCATTCAATATCCTTAAGCATTAGCTTTCAGTTTCAGTTTTAATTTTATCTGCCTTTAAATATTACATGAGTATTGCCAAAATTGAACATATCGTTGTCAAAAAAGTGGATGAAAATAAGGTTCATTCCGTCCTTGAAGCATTGGCTATTGAAGACCCATTGTTTTTTATACTGACCTGGAGCTCCCCAACTGGAAAGATGTCAAGTCAGATTTCGGTTACGATGAGGACTCCGGGAAATGACGACGAATTGGCTGTTGGATATTTATTCAACGAAGGGATTATCATTGATCCTGCTTCTTCCATTCAATCCATTGAGCATCTTAGGACGGACAGCAATAAAATTGAAATTGTTTTAAAAGAAAATATTTCACCTAATTTAAAGGGAGCTGATCGCAGATCTTTTGTTTCATCTTCATGCGGGGTATGTGGAAAGACTGAGATAGATTATATAGCGCCTCCATTTATTGCGGCTGGAAAACCAATGGCGATCTCAAAAGATATATTATTTGGTTTGCAAGATACATTGAGGGAGAAGCAATCTGTTTTTGTAGAGACAGGCGGCATTCATGCCGCTGCTTTATTTACTCCCAATGGAAATCTTATTTTAGTACGAGAGGATGTTGGCAGACATAATGCCCTGGATAAAGTCATTGGAAATGCTTTATTATCAGGTTTATGCCCGCTGGAGCAGACAATTTTGTTATTAAGTGGACGTGCGAGTTATGAGCTTATCCAAAAGGCATCTATGGCCGGGATAAGAATAATTGCTTCTGTAGGAGCACCATCCAGCCTGGCAGTTAATTTAGCCCGCGAAATGAAGATTACACTTATTGGTTTTTTACGTGACAGACGGTTTAATATTTATACTGAATTTGACAATTTTCAAGATTATGAAACTTCGAATAAAGGAGAACTCAGTGCGATTCAGGCTCAATAAACCCGAAGTTGCTATTTTGGCCAAACAAGGATTTCTTGAAGCACAAACCAATTTTGGCTCCGCTATATTTTTTTATGCAATAAAGGCAGATTCAGCCTCCGATACCATGCATGCAGATCTGGAATCTAATCGTATTGTTCTTTATGTGCCCGAAGTAGAAATAATCAATTGGCCCGATAATGATAAAGTCAGTATTCGTTTTTCACAGGATTTAAAAAATGGAAAAAGTCTTAGTTTGCTGTTGGAAAAGGATTTTGTATGTCTTGATGATACAGTTGAAGATCAATCCGATAATTATGAAAATCCAAATGCAATTTGTAAATAATGGCTGAAGAAAATCTTAATATTCCGTCTGAAGAAAATCCTGAAGTATTTTTAGGATTGAGGCTTCGCAAACCATCAGATTCTGCTGCCGGTATCCCGGGCGTTACGCAGGCATTGAAGCATGTTTTAAAAGAAGCGGGTTCTGCCAGAGGGTTTAAAGCATTACTCAACCTTAATCAGAAAACGGGGTTTGATTGTTCAAGCTGCGCTTGGCCCGATCCCGATGATGACCGAAATGGCGTTGCTGAATATTGCGAGAATGGCGCAAAAGCAATTGCAGATGAAGCAACAACAAAAAAAATCGGGGCTAAATTTTTCAGTGAAAATTCCATATTTCAACTTGCCGATCAATCCGATTATGAAATTGGCAAACATGGCAGAATTGCGGAACCTCTTTTTTTACGGAAAGGATCTTCTCATTATGAATCTGTCAGCTGGGAATTTGCCTTTGACCGGATTGCAAAAGTATTGAATTCACTCGCCTCCCCTGATGAGGCCATGTTTTACACTTCCGGAAGAACCAGTAATGAAGCTGCTTTTCTTTACCAGCTTTTTGTGCGGGAATTTGGAACAAATAATCTACCTGATTGCAGTAATATGTGCCATGAAAGCAGTGGCGTTGCATTATCTGAATCCTTAGGAATTGGAAAAGGGTCTGTAACATTGGAAGATTTTTACAAAGCCGAGGTTATTATGATATTGGGGCAAAACCCAGGCACCAATCATCCCAGAATGCTTACTGCACTGCAAAAGGCGAAGGCAAAAGGTGCTACTATTATTTCTGTTAATCCCATGCCGGAAACAGGGTTAATGGCATTCAGCAACCCTCAGCAAATTGGAGGATTGTTGGGACATGAAACCAAATTGACAGATATTTTCCTGCAGATCAAGTTAAATGGCGATATGGCTTTATTACAAGCCCTGGAGGGGATGATGATCCGTGATGATCATTGCAAGCCGGGTTTGGTACTTGACCGAGATTTTATTGCTTCCAACACATCGGGATTTGATCAATTTGAAAAACATATTTTAAGTAATGATCTTGATCAGTTAATAGCCTCCACCGGACTAAAATATAAAGATGTGGAAGAGGCCTATTTTGCCATTCGCGATAAAAAGAAGATTATAGTTTGCTGGGCCATGGGGATTACTCAACATAAACAAGCTGTTGATACAATCAAAGAAATCGCTAATTTCCTTTTGTTGAAGGGAAGTATTGGTAAGCCTGGAGCCGGAACTTGTCCTGTCAGGGGTCATAGTAATGTGCAGGGGGATCGTACCATGGGAATATATGAAAAACCTTCCGTTGGGTTTTTGGATTCAATCAGGGATAATTTTGGCTTTGAACCTCCGCGCAATCATGGTTTTGATGTAGTTGAAAGCATACATGCTATGCATTCAGGCAAGGGAAAGGTATTATTTGCTTTGGGTGGTAATTTTTTGTCTGCTACTCCGGATACAGGTTTTACTGCCGAAGCACTACGCAATTGCTCACTTACTGTTCATGTATCTACAAAACTAAATAGAAGTCATTTGGTGCATGGCGAGGAAGCTTTTATTCTTCCCTGTTTGGCTCGTAGTGACAGGGATATGCAACAAGATGAAATCCAGTTTATTACCTGCGAAAATTCAATGGGAGTAGTGCAGATGTCGAAGGGAATGCTAAAACCAATTTCGGATAAACTTCTTAGTGAGCCAGTCATTGTATGCCTTTTGGCAAAAGCTGTTTTAGGAAATCGCAGCAAAGTGAATTGGGATAAATATATGCTACAGTATGATGCTATAAGAGCAGATATTGAGCGTACCATTCCTGGGTTTGAAGATTTTAATAATCGTGTCAGGAATCCCGGAGGATTTTATTTGCCTAATTGTAATCGGGAGGGGAAATTTGATACTGCTTCCGGAAAAGGAATATTTAATATCGCCGTTCCAATTGTACCTGAATTGGAAAAAGATGAATTAATGATGATGACAATCAGGAGTCATGATCAGTTCAATACTACCATTTATGGCAATGATGATCGTTACCGGGGTATATTTAATGAACGCCGAGTAATATTTATGAATGAAAATGACATGAATCGCCTTTATTTACACGCTGGAGATGTTGTTGATATCACTAATAATTTTGGTGGCGTCTGTCGAATAGCCCGAAAATTTGTGGTAGTTGCTTATTCAATAGCGGAAGGATGTGCAGCTACTTATTTTCCTGAAACCAATGTATTGGTCCCAATAGATAGTGTGGCGGAAAAAAGTAATACTCCTACATCCAAGCTTGTAGTAATAAAAGTTATAAAGCACCAAGGGAAGTAGACTGTATTATCGAATTAAATGTATTCTTTGTCAATCAAGCTTAGATATGGGTTACTTGAGTATGCGATAGTACTTCTTTCATGCCTGGCGACAAATTGTAATTTCAGAAAATTTTCAGCCTCATTTACCTCCATAATGTAATTGAAGGGTTGTATTTTTTTATTGGAAATCTCAGGCAGAAGTTCACTACTTACTCCATTCCATCAAGCAATTTTCAATTGTTCCTTTCGGCTGATTGCTAAGCCTTTATTTTCTTATTTTACAATCCAGTCTCTGCTTGAAAATTTAGTATTGGTAAATAAGCTGAGTTCAACTGATAAGTACACTCTTTCTTCTGTAAGGGGAGCACAAATCAAAAAGAGGTCATTTTGAACTCTTTTTTGTTCTTAAACCATTTCGATTTTCTTGAAACCAACTTTTTAGTAGTTATTTAAGTGCCCAAAAAATCGGACAAAAACCTACTTACTCAACTAGTACTCGATTAAAGTTATTAATTGCTAAATTTAAATTTACGGTACTAACAATGATCCAAATTTCTACTAAAGACGCACCTAAGTCGTTTTTTTCCAAACTTAGATTTTTGGGACCTGGTTTTATTCTTTCAGCCTCTATCGTTGGGTCTGGGGAGTTAATTGCCACTACTATTCTTGGAGCAAAAGGTGGATTTATCACCTTTTGGGTTATTCTGGTCAGTTGCTTTGTGAAAGTTGCAATACAGCTTGAATTCGGTAAAAACGCAATCATTACCGGAAAGACGTTAATGTTTTCTTTTGCAAAACTCCCTGGCCCTACTTTCAAAAAAGGGAATTGGGCAATTTGGGCAACTTTTACGCTTACCCTATTAAAGATTTTACAAGTAGGCGGTATGCTCGGTGGCTCAGCTATAGCTATCAGCATGCTATTTCCACAAATCCCAATACTTATCTGGGCACTGATTTTAGGAATCCTTCTAAGCTTTTTAATCTATAAGAATTATTATTCCATCATTGAGAAAACTTCAATTTTGATGGTTGCAGGATTTACTCTTTTAACACTTGCTTCAGTTTTAGCTATTTCTTTTACTCCTTTTGGGTTTACTTTTTCAGATATAATGAGTGGATTGAGATTTGAACTGCCGCCTGATCTTGTTTTCATTGCAATCGGAGCATTTGGAATCACAGGAGTTGCTAGTGATGAAATCATCGCGTACACGTATTGGTGTCTGGAAAAAGGATATGCAAACCATACTGGAGTAAATGATGGATCCGAAGAATGGCAATTGAGGGCAAATGGATGGATAAAAATCATGCAACTTGATGCAATCGTTGCCATGGTTATTTATACCATTGTAACAGCTGCATTTTACCTTTTGGGGGCCTCGATTCTTTATGGTCAGAAGGAAATTCCAGAAGGGAATGAGTTAATTAATTCTTTGGCCTCCATCTACACACAGTCTTTAGGCAGTGAAGCCCGTTTTGCGTATTTGGCTGGGGCTTTCTTCGTATTATACTCTAGCGTATTTGCTACTTTAGCGTATTGGTCAAGACTCTTCCCAGACATATTTGGGCAACTTGGATGGATAAACCCGGAAAGCGTAACTGACCGAAAGAAGTGGGTTGCCATTCTGGCCTGGCTTTTCCCGTGCCTATGGGTAATTGCCTATCTGTTTGTAGAGATGCCAACTTTCATGATTCTTTCAGGGGGTGTGGTCGGCTCTGTTTTACTTTTGATTGTTGTCTTCGCCGCAATTAATTTCAGGTTCCAGAACAAATTTTTAAAGATTGCCTCTGGTCTTGTTTCTGAAATAATGTTTTGGCTCAGCGTGGCTTCCATTGCATCTGTTTCAATTTATGGGATTTTCAAATTGTTCTAAAACCGAAATCCATTTTCCCATTCAACGGATCTCTGTAAATCAAAAAGAAGAAGGATTGTACGAAGTACTAAGTACAATGTACCAAGAAGAGTGTACGAAGTACCAAGTACAATGTACCAAGTACAGAGAAGCCTGCCTGCGGAAGGCAGGCAAGAGCCAAAGAGCGGTTAGATTTCTTTGCGCCTGCCTTCCGCAGGCAGGTCTCTCCGTCTTTGCGAGAGAAATCCGCCGCGGCGGACAGGCAGGCTTTGCAAGAAGAAAAAATAACAGTCCTTTCCTAATTTTAATCAACAAAAGTTTCTTTTATAACTGCTTTACATTTTTCAATTTCGGAGTTAGTCAAATTCTCGAATATTCTTATAATTCGGGTTTTGTCCACTGTCCTAATTTGATCAATGGCAATCATTCCTTTTTTCCCATTGTGGTTTACTGAAACTCTTGTTGGATATTTTTTTAAGCTCGTCGTCATAGGAGCGAGGACTATTGTATTCAGATATTTATTCATTTCGTTAGGTGAAATGATGACACAAGGTCTTGTCTTTTTTATTTCACTTCCGATGGTAGGGTCAAGGTTGATAAGAACGATCGCGTATTGTTTTATGTCCATTCCTCTAAGTTTTCATCTTCGAAGACATCACCTATAAGCAACTTATCATCTTCATTTTCGCTCATTTTTTTAAATTCCTTTTCCCAATCTGCTCTGGGGCTTGGGATTGGTTTGAGAACAATTTGTCCTTTCTCAAGAATCATTTCCACTTTGTCCTTGATATTGTATTTTTCTAAAATGGTCTTACTCAGACGAAGGCCTTTTGAGTTTCCAATTTTTATAATTGATGTTTCCATAACCTATCAAATGTTATTACAAAGTAACTACTTTTATTGGTTTGCCAGTAGTTATTCTAGTTGTAAAGCAAAAGGTTTGTTTATACTTCCAATTTGGGTGCTTTTTATCCGCTAAAAACTTACTTTTTCAACTTGCCAAATAACCAGTCATCTGCTTTTTTGCTTTGCTCTGGATAGGTCCAATGTCCTGTTTCAGGGACCACAAAAACTTCTTTAGGCGCTTTTACTTCATTGAATGCCGAATAGAAGGAAGTTGGGGGACAGGTATCGTCATTGAATCCCCAGCTGTAAAAACCGGGTGTCTTTAAGATTCTGGCGAAATTGACTACATCGTAATAACCAAGGGTTTCAATTGCTTTTGGGTTGTTGTAGTAGTTCAGGTTATTGCCTGCGAAGACATGAGGCCAACCTCCAGCTCTCCCAGACAGGTAGCCTGTCATGTCGCTCAAGGCCGGAAAAAAAGCCGCAAGGTATTTGATCCTTGGATCTAAAGCGGCGGTAGTAATTGACAGCGCACCTCCCTGACTTCCACCCTGAATCCCAAGGTTTTCGCCGTCATATTGAGGAAGCGAAACTAGAAAGTCCACTGCTCTTACGCATCCCAAATACACTCTTTTGTAATAATAAAGGTCTTTATCGGAGATGTTGAAGGTGAAATACCCATTCAGCGAGCCTGCCGAAAGATTGTTGTAAACGTCAAGAGGCAGGTCAATTGGGATTCCATGAATTCCTATTTGCAAGGTGATCGCTCCTCTTGCAGCTTTGCCCATATCACCAGAATAAGGACGAATTCCCGCGCCGGGAACCAGTAAAATAGCGGGAAATTTACCTGCTCCTTTTGGGACGGTCAATACCCCATAAATTCGACTATTCTTGATATTTTGAAAATTTACATGATAGACATCTACAAGCTCAGTACTCTTTTCTGGCATGTGGATCATTTTTGGATCTAGAGGAATTTTTGCCAATTCAGCTTTCCCTGCGGCCCAGAAAGCTTCGAAATCAGCCGGCATTTTGATGGTGGGCTTGATGTTTTCCGGTTCAAAAGCGGCCGTCCCCAAACCTCTGTATTCTTTCCCATCTACCGTCGCAAACACTTCACAGCGCAAGAAGCCCGGATTTTTCATGGTGAAACTCGAAATCGTTGCTTTGCCTTGGGAAAGTTGAAGAGCTCCTTCTTTGATCGGGTTCATTTTCTCTTCTTTAACAAAATACCTAACATTTTCTACCGCAACAGGTCGGCCTGATTGGGTTACAGAAATTATGAATTCTACATTTTCTCCGACCTTATAGCGCCAGTCTGGCTTATCCGGAGAAACCGAGATTTCCAGGTATTGCTTGGGGATTTGGGCAATAGATTTCTGGGAAAAACTTACCGCTAAAAAGATCAGCAGGACAAATAGATGTTGGGTTTTTCGGGTTAAGTAATTCATAATGATGTATTTAACTGTTTTACACTACTAAATTCGATTGCGGTTAATCCCAAAAATAAATTTAGTAACCGGATTGGGTCAAAATTTAAAGCGATTAATTTTTTTGTGATTATCCGCAGTAGGGAACAGGCATGTTGGTTCACTGGCATAATTGCGGATAATCATAAATGATTTAATCCAATGGAAATGTGATAAAAGATTTTCATCTTTAAGAGACAATCAAATTAAGAAATTATGCGTTACCTCTTTTACAAATTCGCCGTCATTTCGATATTATTTATTCTACTACTAAGTTATTATTCTCAGGCATTTCTTTGGGCCTTTATTTTTTTCGGACCGCTTATTGTCCTTGGCTTTTTAAATACGTTTCAAAATAGCCATGCCATACTTCGTAATTTTCCTTTGCTAGGTTATTTTAGGTATTTGTTTGAGACCATAGCCCCTGAAATCCAACAGTATTTTATTGAGCGAACTACGGATGGAAAACCTTTCAGTCGTAATCATAGGGCGCTTGTGTATCGACGGGCCAAAGGGGTCAATGACAGCTATCCCTTTGGGACACAGTTGGATCTGCATAGTGAGGGTTATGAAGGGCTTCGGCACTCTATTTATGCCAAAGAGCCAGTTGAAGAATTCCCTAGGGTGTTGATAGGAAGTAGTTTATGTAAGCATCCCTATAGTGCTTCGGTATTAAATATCTCGGCGATGAGTTTTGGGTCTTTAAGTAAAAATGCCATTTTGGCTCTTAATCGAGGAGCGAAAAAAGGGGATTTTTATCATAATACTGGAGAGGGGGGACTTTCCGATTATCACTTAGAAGCTGGAGGAGATCTGGTTTGGCAAATTGGAACGGGCTATTTTGGCTGCAGGACCTTGGACGGCCATTTTGATGGCGAAAAATTCAAAGAAAAGGCGGCAAATACATCCGTCAAAATGATCGAGATCAAATTGTCTCAAGGAGCAAAGCCGGGCCATGGAGGGGTATTGCCTGCGATCAAGAACACCGAAGAAATAGCGCGAATGCGTGGTATTCTGCCCCATAAGACCGTCCTTTCACCTCCCGGTCACAGTAAATTTAACGACGCTGCAGGCTTGATTCATTTTATTCAAGAATTAAGAACACTATCTGGAGGTAAGCCGGTAGGTTTCAAGTTGTGTATCGGTCGAACCGAGGAATTTATTGAATTATGTCAGGTGATGAAAAAGGAAGGGATCTGGCCTGATTTTATCACAGTGGATGGGGCAGAAGGAGGTACGGGTGCGGCTCCATTGGAGTTTACTGATTCTGTTGGGGTTCCGCTTGAGCCAGCCTTGATTTTTGTGCAAAGTACGCTGAAAAAATTTGGGCTGAGGGAGGAAATTAAAGTCATCGCGAGCGGCAAAGTGCTGACCGCATTTTCGATTTTAAGGATGAAGGCACTGGGTGCGGATATTTGTAATTCGGCTAGGGCTTTTATGTTCAGTTTGGGATGTATTCAAGCCCTGAAATGCAATAGTAATGATTGCCCTACTGGTGTGGCTACACAAGATAAGATGCTGGTCAAAGGGCTAGTGGTGACTGACAAATCTGAGCGCGTTTATCGTTTTCATCACAATACTATTATCGCAGTGCTTGAGTTGCTAGGTGCCTGTGGTTTGAAGCATACTGACGAAATCGGTATCGAGATGTTTATGAAGGGAGATGAGATGGTCGCATTAACCAATCGTTATTATCCTGATTCATTGATCAATAGAGTTGATTAATAGCTTTTTTGTTGAATATCAGTGAGTTTGGGTTTTGCATCTTTGTATATTTGACAATGAAAAGCCTAATCATTCTGTTGTTGAGTATTTTTTTATGCTCAACTGCGGTAGCACAAATCCATACTGAAAAAAAGGTAGCTGTCACCCAAAAAGAACTTTTTAATAAAGTGGCCAAATTGGATAGCTCCTTATTTGCTGCCTATAATGCAAAAGATCTGGATCTCATGAAGACGTTTTTCACCAAAGACCTTGAATGGTACCAAGACAATGGAGGTCTTATTGATTTTGAACAGGTTTTTATAAATTTTGAGTCTATTTTCCACAGAGATTATGAACTCAAAAGAAATTTGATCAAAGAAAGCTTGGAAGTTCACCCAATTGAGGGCTACGGTGCTATGGAGGTTGGTAGCCACCAATTCAGGCATATTGAAAATGGAAAACTCGAAATAGGCACTTTCAAATTCTTGATGATTTGGAAAAATGATAACGACAATTGGAAAATCTCAAGGCTAGTTAGTTACGACCATTAAATCAGCCGATTAATTTTTTGACTTTACCTACTCAACTAACCCAGTATTTTGCCTCTTTCGAGGAAAAGGGGAGGAACAATTACAAGCGTTTTGAGGTTAATTTCATGAGCCTATTTTTTTGAGCAAGGTTTTGATTTCTTCCAACAGGGTTTGGAGTAATTTTCAACTAGATGCAGGGTTAAAAAACTAATGTAATTCAGAAGTTGAATAACATTAGTCAAGTAATAAATGAGCTAAAAGCAATGTTTGATACCCTATGAAAGAAATTGCAAAAGTCATTAACGTGAGCAAGGTTTACAAAACTGGTGATACGACAATTTCGGCTTTAAACCCTTCATCCGTAAGCTTTTACGCGGGAGAATTGGTGCTTATAATTGGTCCATCTGGTTCAGGAAAAACTACCTTATTATCTATTTTAGGATGTGTCACCTATCCAACCGGAGGAGAAGTTTACATTAATGGTACCGAAGTGAGTAGTTTACCTGAATCACAGTTGGGTAAAATCCGGCTAGAAAATATCGGGTTCGTTTTTCAAGGATACAACTTGATAGCACCCTTAAACGCTTTGCAAAACGTCATGCTACCCTTGGAGCTGATGAATGTTCCAGCCAAAGAAGCCAAAGAAAAAGCTATCCTAGCACTAAAGAAAGTGACTATGGAAGATCGAATGAAAAATTTACCTCGAGCACTTTCCGGAGGACAACAACAACGCGTTGCCATTGCCAGAGCGCTAGTATCCAATCCATCTCTAATTTTATGTGATGAGCCAACGGCATCGCTCGATCCATCTAGTGTAGATATCGTGATGGGAGAACTAAAATCGCTGGTATCTGCGAATAAATGTGTGGTAATCGTAACCCACGACATGCGATTGCGACCCTATGCCGACCGAATTGTTTATGTAGACAATGGTAATGTCTTAACCGAAGAACCAAAATCAGAATATGCACACTAATACCAACTATACCATGTCAAAAAATATACTTTATATCCTATTCATTGCTTTTATAGCTACGAATTGTGGCCAAAAAGAAGAAAGCACCACTGAAGAAGTTGTCGTTACACCCGTATCTGATGTACTTGTTGGAATAGGAAAAATAATTCCAGAACAACAAATTATTCAAGTTGCGGCACAATCTAGTGGCGTTTTACAAACCATTTTCAAACAAGAAAATGAAACGTTTCAAAAAGGAGAAGTTTTAGCAGTCTTATCCAATGACGTTGAAGCAAACGAAGTGGAAGAAGCCATTTTTAGAAGCAACATTCAAAACCAAGAAGTAAAAGTTGCTCAAGCAACGCTAGCAGAATACGAAGCCAAGTTTTTAAATGCTCAAAATTTATTCAATCGACTCAAGTCGCTGTACGATAAAGGGGCAGAAACAAAGCAGAACTTGGAAAATGCTGAAACCGATTTTAAATCGTTGCAAGCCAATATCACTCGGTTAAAATCGCAACTAGCTATTGCTCAGGCACGACTTTCTTCAAGTAATTCAAATACCAGTTTGTATGAGGCGAAATTGGATAAAACCAAAATTATTGCACCAAGCGACGGGAAAGTATTGGAATGGAAAATTCGGCCTGGAGAAGGAATTGCAGGTCAACAAACAATTGCACAGATTGCCCCTAGTGGAAATACCATTGTAGAATGTGAAATCGATGAATCTTTAGCTTTCAAAGTAAAGATTGGTCAAACCGTTGAGGTTAATTATTTGGGGGCTGCAGATGTCGTTGCAAAAGGAAAAATATATTTTTTATCAGAGTATTTAAGGAAGAAATCCATGTTTAGCGAACAATCAGGCGAAGCAGAAGATCGGAGAGTTCGGGTAGTAAAAGTAATGCTTGAAAATCCGCAAGGACTACTTTTTAATGCCAAGGTAGAAGTGAAAATAAGCACTAAATAATCGCTAAATGTCAATTTTTAAAACAGCATTGCGATTCATCAAGTACGACAAAGCCAAGAGTATTGGGGTAACTTCTGGTATTTTAATCAGTACTTTTTTAATTGGTCAACAACTTGGTATCCTGGATTATTTAATGGCATTAATGGCCGCACCAATAGACAATGCGAAAGCACAAATTTGGGTTGCCGATAGCCGAACTAGAGATGCAAACCAACTTGCAGTAATTGACATCAAAAAACTTCGTGAAGTAAGAAGCGTAAGCGGCGTGAAAGAAGCTTTCCCGCTCGTGGTTTCTGTTGCAAGTGCTACTGTGGATAAAGGAAGAACATCTTCCATAACCTTAATTGGCATAGAATCACCCCATTTCAATGGTGGACCGCCAAGTGACAAAATTATCGAAGGAAGACTGGAGAATTTACAGATGGACCAAGCCATTTGTGCTGATTTTTTTGACGAAAAAGTGTTTGAAGTACCCATAAAAGTTGGTACTCAAATGGAAATTAACGGCAAAAAAGCCATTGTAGCAGTACAAACGAAGGGCGTTCGTGGCTTTGGTTTCGGGTTTATGTATACGACTATAGAACGTGCCAGGTATTATTCTAATTTATCTCCTAACGATTTGAATGCAATTTTAGTAAACGTAAATGAGGGCGCTGATATTGACGAGGTGGTTGCCAATATCAATGCTACTGTATATGGCGTAAAAGCATACAAAACAGAAGATTTGCGAAGCAGTACTATTTCCACAGTTATTGGTACCACTGGGATTGCATCGAGTACAGGTACGCTAATTATTTTTGCATTGATTGCAGGGTTTTTCATCATTGGTTTAACGATGTACAGCAGTGCTTTAGATCGAATAAAAGATTATGGAACACTAAAGGCCATTGGCGCAAGCAATAACTACATCCGAAAATTGATACTGATTCAGGCAGTGCTTTTTGCTGTTATCGGCTACATGTTAGCTTTTGTGTTACTGCAAGGATTTAAAGCGGGTGTCGCTGGAACGGGGCTTTTAGTTAATTACAGACTAGACGTGCTGATTGGAATTTTTGTGGTTATTGTAACCATCTCCGTCATTGCAGCAACATTTGCTTTGCGTAGAATAAAAGGGGTAGAACCCGCTTCAGTTTTTAGAGGATAAAATCAAAAATTAAATTAAAATGAAATATAAATACATTCTATTGGTCGCAATCGCTGTTCTATTCATCACCAAGGCAACAGCGCAAACAAGGTCAATTGGTCTAAAAGAATGCATCACCTTAGCATTAGCCAATAAAGCTAACATTTTAGCCTTGAATGCGGAGGCAACGATTGATAGTTTGAATATTAATCAAATACGAGCTAAGAATTTACCGCAGATAGCGCTTGCCTACGATTACTTGTACAACTCCATTATTCGATCGAACATCGTTCCAGTGGGTCAATTTTCGCCGGTTCCTACAGATCAAACTCGGGCTATAAAGTTTGGAACAAAATTCAATCAAACTGCTGGGTTGCAAGTAATGCAACCTGTTTTTGATGCTACTATTCAAAGTAAAATAAAGGAGTCTAAATTGCAGTATCGTATTAAAAAAGATCAAGTTGCTACAGCGAATGAGGAATTGATGTTTGAGGTAGCAAAAACATTTGTAAGTATTTTAACCAAGCAGGAACAAGTAGAAATTTTAAAATTAGACACAGTTCGAACAGGCAGTACTTTAAAAATTGTAAGAGATAAATTCGCTGATGGTACTAGTTTAAAAATGGATTTAAATAAGGCTAAAATCAATCACAACAACTCCGTTTTTGTCTACAAAGAATTGATTTCAGATTTGATTGTAGAAAAAATCTACCTAGGCTTCCTCACCAATTTAGAACCCGAAACAATTGATGTGGTAGATGTTGATCATACGTTTACAGAAGAAAATTTAATTGCCCTCGCTCAATCCAATGAAGCAAAAACCCTATCAAAAATTAACGAATTAGACAGCAGAATTAGTTTAGCACAACAGCAAATCAAAGGAGAAAAAGTAAAATATTTACCAAAATTGAATTTTAATGGGTATTTGGGAGCAGACCAATTGTCAAATGAATTAAAACCTACGCAATCCAATACTTGGTTTGGGAATTCCTTTTTGGGACTTTCCTTACGATTACCAATTACAATGGGTGAAAATAGAACGATTAAACAAACTCAGTTTCAAAATCAAATTAGCTCCTTGAATTTTCAAAAAGAGGAAGAACTGAAAGACGCTGAAAAAAATAAACAATCAGCATTACAAGAAATTGCAACCTTGAAGGAAGAAGCAAAATCATATTCCTTGAATATCGAGTTATTAAAAGAAAACGTTCATCTTTATAACGAGCGTTTGCAGGCGGGTCAAGAGTCCTATGAAAACGTAAACTTGGAAGAAATAGCCTATCAAAAAGAAATACAGAAACTAACCAATGTGAACAATAAGATTTGGCAACAATGGTTGCTATTTTTAAAGAACGCTGGAATGTTGGATAGATTAATGGCAGAATAAACAGAGCAAGCCTTCTAAAGCCCCATTTTTTTTGGCATATAATCCTCTCGCTGTATATTCGAATACCTAACGAAATGTATGCGCCTTACCTTACTTTTTCTGCTATTCTTCCTTCATTTTTCCCTGACTGCTCAGCAAGACACGACGAGCAAGTACCTGCAAGAAGTCGTGATCAGTTCTTCACGCATTGGTGAGCAAGTCCTTTATTCACCTGTAAGTATAATCAAGTTGGGTAAACCGTTTTTTCAAAATTCTGCCCAGGTCTCATTTTTTGATGCACTAGAGAATGTTCAAGGGATTCAACTGATTACGCCAAGCCTCGGATTTAAAGTGATCAACGCTCGGGGCTTTGCAAATACCACCAACGTTCGGTTCTCCCAATTGGTCGATGGAGTCGATATGCAATCTCCTCATATCGGAGCAGCTATCGGCAATGCGCTCGGCCCAAGCGATTTGGATATAGCGCAAGTGGAAATCGTCACAGGGATAGCTTCCACCTTGTATGGTATGAATACGGTGAATGGACTGGCAAACTTGATGACCAAATCAGCCTTTGATTCTTTGGGATTTTCATTTCAGCAAAAAGTAGGGTTTACTACCCACTTGTATTCCGAATCTGCCCTGCGGTATGCGCAGCAACTTTCTCCCAAATGGGCCTTTAAAGTAAACGCCTCCTTCGTTCAAGGGAAGGATTGGGAGGCGAATAACTTGACGGACTTGAATTCTTTGGCAAATAGCAGTACCAACTTATTGGGGGCAAACAACCCCGGTAGCGACTTCGTGAATCGCTATGGGGATGAATCCTCCAACCGGAGGACTCTTACGTTGCAAGGGCAATCCTATGTGGTCTCTAGGACTGGGTATTTGGAAAGTGAGGTCGTCGATTATTCGATCAAAAACTTCAAAGGCGATTTTGGACTTGCCTACCGACCCTCCCCAAATTCGATGCTGACCTATACCTATCGCATGGCCTTATTGGATAATGTATACCAGCG
>CAMBMU010000036.1 GCA_945868725.1 Spirosoma fluviale | reverse complement strand
GCCTATGCTGGACCTGTAAATGGATCGCCGATAGGATATTCAAATCACAGTGAAAATTATTATGTAAATGCGAAACTTACCCTAGATAAATTTTTATTAGGGGTTAGGCATTGGAAAACAGAAGAAGGATATGGGATGTACCAAGATATTGATGTGGCTGGTTCACGGAATGGATCTGTTTGGGCCCCACAAAATACTATGATCTATGGTCTTTATGATAAGGAGATCAACCAAAAAATTAGTATTTCGAACCTTACAACTTTTGCAGTACACGACCTAGCTAAGGAAACCAATAGGGTAAATTTCATTGCTTTTGGGGATCCCAGAGCGCCCCTCCATTTTGCGCATTTACTCAATCCAACGCAATTGATTGAAAGAAGAATTGTTTCTTCGGAAGAGAATCAATACGGAACGGAAACGTTTGGTACTACCAGTAATTCGATGTTTCGAAATGGTTGGCGAAATCGTTTTACCTATTATAAAGCACAACAATTCAGAAATGAAGCTAGATTCTATTACGAAGGGAATAAACTAAAGATTTCTTCTGGCATTGACTTTAGGAGTTCCTTGACTCAAGGGGATTACCAAATATATATGGATTTTGATACCAATCATCCGAACCCGCAATCCTATAAGGATAAGCAAAAGGATATCTCCCTAGCTAGTGAAAAAGGGATTGTATTGAAGCAAGACGAAGGAAGTAATATGTATTCGATTATTGACATTGGCTTTTTTAACCAAGCTTCCCTTAACCTTGGAGATAAATTTATTTTGAGTGGGGGTAATCGAATTGACTACAATCGAATTCGAAATTCTGGTGGATTTGGATTAGTAATGAGCCCAAGAATTTCCGGTATTTACTATACCAAGCACAGTACATTTAAACTTATTTATACCTTTACCCAAGGTCTGCAACATGTCTCTCCTTACATTAAATATTCTACTAGTGGAGGAAGGACACCAGATCCAAATTTAAGGCCAGAACCCATCCAGTATATAAATCTAGAGTACCAAGGCCAAAATGAAAGTGGCTCCTTGGGTTGGGAAGTGATTCCCTTTCGTTACAGAATTGAGGATGCGGTGTCTATAATTTCGGTTAGAGAAGGGAATGAATTAAAAAGGGAATATGAAAATTCAAGTCAGTTCGATACGTTTGGTCTTATGTCTGGATTTTATTACAAACCCAAATCCAAATCCTGGAATATCCAAATCAATCATACCTACATTGACTCTTGGCAAACTAAGTCTAATTTTGCCGTATTAAATCCTAAAATCCGCGTTGGAGATATTGCTACACATCGAATCAATTTATCCATTACCAAGTTAACGGATTTGGGTTTTATAACCAATGTACTCAGTTTAAGGGCAAATTACGTGAGTGCACGCCCTATAGGTCCAGGTACTACACAAGAATATAGTAAAGGTTTGGGAGATGGTAGCGGAGAAATACCAGCTTATCTTTTGGTTAACGGCAATATTGCTTTTAAAGCCAAGAGGATTCCCTTTCTCCGATTGGATCTAAGTGTTGAAAACATCTTAAATAAAAATATTCTTGATAATAATAATCCAGAGTATTACCACCCAGGACCCGAAAACGCAGCTGGTAGCTTCAATCTTCCAGGCGATGCTAGCGGTACTATCTATGGAAATCTAAATGTCCCTTACTTCACTCAGAGACCTCGATTTATGACTCTGAAATTGAGTTATTCTTTTTAAGGAAAAATAGGTCTACTGGTCATTGCTTAGATCTGGGCTAAAATGGCAAGGAGAGTACAATTTTAGCCCCCGCTAACAGCCAAAAACATATTCATTGAACTAGGTAAAAAATTCACTGTCAAATTGAATAAGTGCCAATTAGACAAAAAAATAGAGACCGAAAATTAAAAAATCGATCTCTATTGAATAAAATCAGCTTTCTCTAACTTGATGAATCAGTTAGGAGAAAGCTTCTTTTTTTATGCAGAGAGTGGGGGATTCGAACCCCCGGTACAGTATAACCCGTACGACAGTTTAGCAAACTGTTGGTTTCAGCCACTCACCCAACTCTCTAATCCGTGTTGGCACCTGAAGAAAATTGATTTCTCCAACCAAGATGTTGCAAATATAAGCCAATTGAAAAGATTTTTACAAGGGCAATTGCATAAACAACTGCAGGAATTAACAAAAATCGAGTAATCCATTGACTATCAAATCATATACTTTAGCAGCTTCTTGGGAATCCCAAATTTTAGAAAGTAGTAGCTTTGAAAGCTTAAACTGCTATTCTTTCCCTTTTAAAGGATATTATTTTAAGGTTTTAAAACCTTTAAACCAACTGCCTCAATTCCTTCCAATTCAGCTTTACGCATGTATTGAAGTATGATTACTTTTGTAGCCTTTGTTGGAATAGTAATGGGAAGTGTATCGTAGGTCGTGAAGGTATTTCCAAATCCCTGCCCAATAGGCTTACCTGTTTTCCGGTCAAAAATAGGCACATTCCATAGGCTATCCATCAATACCACTTGACGAGAATCCTGAACAATCAGTTTAATATAGCAATTGGAAAAGAGATATTCCTCAGTATACCGTATCCCAACAACTGCCTTTCCTCTCATCGAATCTAAGTTTGTAAGATCAAAAGAAATTGAGTCAGTCTCTTGCCATCGGTCTGCATCAAATGAATGGTATTCCTCATACATCCGATCTTTTCCACATGAAAACAGCAATAGAACTAATCCAAGAACTGATGCTTGGTAGATTTTAGTCATTTCCTTCCGTACCACTTGGTCCTAGATTGATTCTTGGCGGAAACCGCTTGGGGGTTTCAGATGAATTGTTTGTAGGCTTAGGTGCAGGTGATTCTCCTTTGGTAACTGATGCATCTGAAGGACCAGCATTGAAGTTAGGCCGAGGCTTATTTTTCTGTTTTTTACGCTTATCTCCTTGCCTAGGCGCGGGACTACTCCCTTCTGTAGGTCTAGTTTGTGATGTGGCAGCTTGCTGCTGCTCCGCAACTTTTGGAGCTTGACTCTCAGGGCTAGGAGCCTGGTTTTGATTCACGCGTATCGCATTTCCCTCTGTAGGCCGCTTTTTTTTCTTTTTCTTTTTTGAAAACTTCTTATCCAGCAACTCCAACTCACGGGTAGATTGTGCCGCTAGATCTTCCGCCTCAGTCGATTGATCTACCTTAAGGTCAAAAACCTTCACTCCCTGTTCATTTAAAGCTTGTATTTCGCGTACTCGATCACAGGTGATGCTGATCCAGTCGTTGTCGTGGTTGTAATTGAACCACATCAACTTTCTAAAAATATCGGTCTTTTGCAATTTGGCTGGACCCTGTTCCGTCAGGAGGGGCTTTTCTACTTGAGGAATATCCTTAATGGCGTCCATATAGGTATCAAGCTCATAGTTGAGACAGCATTTCAAACGTCCACATTGGCCACTCAACTTTCCAGGATTGAGCGAGAGATTTTGGTAGCGCGCAGCAGAAGTGGTTACATTTTTAAAGTCTACTAGCCAGGTTGAGCAACACAGTTCTCTACCGCATACACCAATTCCACCCAATCTGCCCGCTTCTTGACGCAAACTTATTTGGCGCATTTCTACACGCACTTTAAATTCTCCCGCTAGGGATTTGATTAACTCTCTAAAATCAATTCGATCTTCTGCCGAATAATAAAAGGTGGCTTTGGAATTATCTGCTTGAAACTCAACATCGGACATTTTCATGCTGAGGCCATACTCATCCACAATTTGCTTGCATCGGTACAAGGTTGGGATCTCTCTGGATTTGGCCTCCTCCCATTTCTCCATGTCCTTCTGCGTGGCTATCCGATAGATTCGAGTGATATTGTCGTCGTTTCTAACTTTCCTCTTTTGCATTTGGAGTCGGACCAACTCACCTTGTAAGGAAACATGGCCGATATGGTGTCCGCTAGGCACATCAACTACGATGGGGTCACCCGTATGGAGAGGTAGGTACTCTACATTCCTAAAGTATTCTTTTCTTCCTCCCTTAAATTTGACTTCAACGATATCAAATTGATCCAGCTGGGGGATACCCATTTGGGTGAGCCAATCAAAAGAATTCATTTTATTGCAATCACTCGTGCCGCAGGTGCCATTGTTTTGGCATCCTCCAGTACCTCCTGAAGAGGTGGAGCATGAACTACATCCAGACATATCTATTTTTTACAGGGCTCACGCCTCTAAATTCAATTATTTAATTCCTAATTTTAAAATGTCTTGGCCAATATCTCTTCGGAAATAAGCTTTTGGCCAAGTGACTTTTTTTATTGTGCCATAAGCAGCAGCGAGAGCATCTTCCAAATTAGCACCCATCCCTGTTACTGCAAAGACTCGGCCACCTGAATTAACTAGCGCTCCTGATTCATTATGCGCGGTACCGGAATGAAAAAGAACAGTTTCTGAATTCGTTTCAGGTAACGCTATGGAAAAACCCTTTTCATACCCCTCAGGATATCCACCACTAACCATCACTACTGTAGCACAGGTTTGCGGAGATAGCTGAAGTCTGTAACTAGCAAGTGATCCAGCAGCGATAGCTTCAAGCAAATCTACAAAATCACTTTCAATCCGCGGAAGTACCGCCTCTGTTTCTGGATCACCCATCCGTACATTGTATTCTATTACAAAGGGTTCACCATTCGAATTCATCAACCCAATAAATAGAAATCCTTTGTAGGGGATTCCTTCTTTTTCTAATCCCTGTATGCTAGGGATTACAATCTGCTCTTCCACTTTTTTCAAAAAAGCTGCATCTGCAAACGGAACAGGGCTAACTGCTCCCATACCACCTGTATTGAGTCCTGTGTCTCCTTCACCAATCCGTTTGTAATCTTTGGCTTCGGGTAATATTTTATAGCTTATCCCATCTGTAGCCACAAAAACTGAGAGTTCAATCCCCGTTAAAAACTCTTCCACCACTACTTTGGAAGAGGCATCTCCAAATTTAGCGTCTACGAGCATTTCTTTTAAAGAGATTTTCGCTTCTTCTAAACTTTCGCAGATCAATACTCCTTTGCCAGCAGCTAATCCATCAGCTTTCAAGACGATTGGCAGGGATTGCTTCTCCAAATACGCAAAGCCCTCTTCCAATTGATGGGCATGAAAAGTGGCATAGGCAGCAGTTGGAACTCCATTGCGAAGCATAAACTGCTTGGAAAAATCTTTACTTCCTTCAAGGGTAGCTCCCAATTGTGAAGGACCAACAACCAATAGTTGCTCCATTCCTACTTGGGCTTGCAGGTAATCTACCAATCCCTTTACCAAAGGTTCTTCGGGTCCAATGACCAAAAGGTCAATGTTATGGGCTTGGATAAATGTAGAAATTCCCGGAAAGTCAGTTACTCCTAGTTGAACATTGGTCGCGATTTCAGCTGTTCCTGGGTTGCCAGGGGCAACAAAAAGTTGGTTGCAGCGAGGACTTTGCGCAATTTTCCATGCAAATGCGTGCTCTCTTCCTCCGCTACCCAATAAAAGAATATTCATGGATTCGTTTATTTTAATTGGCGTGTTCTGAAATAAACTTGATTCGGTATACACGAAGTTCCTCCTCCGTGAAATCTTCTCCCTCGAGCTCATCCAAAGCATCCTTGATATGATCTGTTTCCGCATTCATGAAGTAATCTAGGAGAATATCTTCTCGCTCATCATCCATGATGCGGTGGATGTAATAGTCTATGTTTAGTTTGGTGCCACTGTAAGTTATCTGTTCAATTTCTTGTAGCAGGTCTATCAAAGAAAGGTTGAGATTTTGAGCAATTTCTTCCAAATTGGTTTTGCGATCAATTTGCTGGATGATTGAAATTTTAACCTTAGATCGTGTTCCTGAGGTCTTAATTAACACCTCTGAAGCAGTTTCTATTTCATTTTCAGCTACATAATTTTGGATAACCTGTAGAAAAGAAGTTCCAAACTTTTCTACTTTTCCCATTCCTACCCCATTAATTTGGGAAAGTTCTTCCTTCGTCGTAGGATAAACTGTTGCCATCTCTTCGAGGGAAGGATCTTGGAAAATCACATAGGGGGGAAGCCCTTTTGATTTTGCTACACGCTTCCGCTCAACTTTTAATAGCTCAAATAATTTTTCATCATAGGCTTGGGCCGATTGGAGTTGCTCCTCTTCGACCTCATTCTGTCCAAGCTTCTCGAAATCTTGATCTTTATAAAGGGCTATTAAGTAGGGGTCCTCCAAAAAGTTTACTCCCTTTGGAGTTAATTTTAGGAGTCCGTAATTCTCAATGTCTTTTTCTAGAAGGGCAGCGATCATCCCTTGGCGAATCACAGAAGTCCAATGTCTCTCATTTTCCCCCTTGCCTTTTCCAAAAACAGGTAGTGTATCGTGCTGATAACTTATGATATAGTCATCTTTCTCTCCTAAAATCACTTTGACCAAATGCTCGATTCCAAAGCGCTCTTGGGTTTGCTTCACTGCCTTTAAGGCAATGCTAAGCGTATTTACTCCCTCAAATGTTTCGCGCTCCCGTTTGCAGTTGTCGCAAAAGCCACAATCCTTTTCAAGAATCTCTCCAAAATAATTCAGGATAAACTTTCGTCTACAGACACTTGTCTCGGAATAAGCTGACATTTCCTGTAGGAGGATTTTGGCATTCTCTCGTTCCGTGACCGCTTTATCCTTGTTGAACTTATCTAATTTGACGATGTCTTCGTAGCGGTAAAACATCAGGCAGTGCCCTTCTAGTCCATCTCTACCTGCTCTACCCGTTTCTTGGTAATAGCCTTCAAGTGATTTGGGCACATCGTAGTGAATCACATACCGGACATCTGGTTTGTCAATTCCCATCCCGAAGGCAATTGTAGCTACAATTACATCCAACTCTTCATTTAGGAAATCATCTTGAGTTTTTATTCGAATAGCTGAATCCAATCCAGCATGGTATGGAGCAGCATTGATTTGATTGACTTTCAATAATCCAGCAATCTCCTCTACCTTTTTTCTACTCAAGCAATAGATGATACCAGACTTCCCTTTGTGTTGCTTGATGAACCTGATGAGTGATTTCTTTGAATCATTTTTTACCTTCGGCCGTATCTCATAATACAAGTTCGTACGGTTGAAAGAGGATTTAAATAAATCCGCTTCCTCCATCTGTAAGTTGCGCTGTATGTCTTGCTGCACCTTTGGAGTAGCAGTGGCAGTCAGTGCAATGATCGGGAGATTGGGGGCAATTTGGGCCACAATGGATTTGATCTTTCGGTATTCAGGGCGAAAATCATGCCCCCATTCTGAGATACAGTGCGCTTCGTCGATGGCCACGAAACTTAAATGTGCTTGCTTCAAAAATGCAATATTCTCCTCTTTTGTCAGGGATTCTGGTGCCACATAAAGTAACTTGGTTTTCTTTTTCAAAACCTCATTCTTTACTTTGGTGGCCTCAGATTTGGTTAGCGTAGAGTTTAAAAAATGCGCATTTACGCCTATCGCATTGAGCTGATCTACTTGATTTTTCATCAAGGCGATTAAAGGAGAGATGACGATGGCGGTTCCTTCACTAACAACTGCAGGCAACTGGTAGCACAGCGATTTTCCAGCTCCAGTGGGCATAATCACAAAAGTATTCCGCTTGTTGAGTAAATTATCAACTATAATTTCCTGGGTTCCACGGAACTGACTAAATCCGAAGATTCTCTTGAGTTCTAACTTTACTTTTTCTTCCACTAGAAGAAAGGGCTTTGAGGGTGATGTCTACCTGGGCACCAGATTGAACGATTACTTTTATACCTTTGCGCAAAGCTAATGTTTAACGAAGGTAAAATTGAAGTTAACAAAAAATATTAGAAACACCGCCGTTCGGGTCCTTTTAAATGAATCCGAAGCTATAGCCAAGCTTTCTACCCTCCTAAATGAGGACTTTGAAAACTGTGTGCACCACCTCCTTCAATCTAAGGGGCGCTTGGTGATTACAGGTGTGGGAAAGAGTGCTTGGATAGCCAATAAACTGGTGGCTACGCTCAACTCTACCGGTACTCCATCACTTTTTATGCATGCTGCGGATGCCATTCATGGTGACCTTGGTATGGTTCAGCAAGATGATACAGTACTCTTTATTTCCAAGTCAGGTAATACAGCAGAGATCAAAGTGCTTATTCCTTTGGTTAAGCAACTGGGAGTCAAGGTAGTGGCCTTGGTATCTAATACACAATCCTACCTGGCAGAACATGCGCACTTTGTGCTCAATGCGACGATCACCGAAGAGGCTTGTCCGCATAATCTAACTCCCACTACGAGTACTACTGCGCACTTGGCGCTTGGGGATGCCTTGGCTATCTGCCTTTTAGAAGCTCGTGGATTTACTTCCTCTGATTTTGCACGCTTCCATCCCGGAGGATCACTGGGGAAGCAGCTTTACCTGAAAGTTGGGGACCTGCTCTCCAGCAATCAATTGCCAACAGTGAATGAAAAAGCCAGCGTCGCAGCCGTTATTGTGGAGATCTCAAGCAAGCGATTGGGTGCTACAGCGGTACTAAATGAGTCAGGAGATTTGAGAGGAATCATTACTGATGGCGATTTACGGCGGATGCTGCAAAAAACACTTGCCATTCAGGAGCTACAGGCAAAGGATATCATGACTGTAAATCCCAAATCAATTGGGGTAGATGACTATGCAACTGCAGCTTTTGCCCTTATGAAAGCCCACAACATTACACAATTGGTAGTGTTGGATGGCGATAAAATCGCAGGATTTGTGCATATTCATGACTTAATGAAAGAAGGTATTGTTTAAACTTCCATGAAGGACCACCCTTACATCGTAATTATGGCCGGAGGAGTTGGCTCCCGATTTTGGCCCTACAGCAAAAGCAGTAAGCCTAAGCAATTTTTAGATGTCTTAGGCACGGGGAGGACACTCCTGCAAATGACTTTTGATCGGTTTAGAGAAATAGCTCCAGCGGAACAATTTTATGTGGTGACCAATCAAGCGCATGCAAGGCTTGTTAGCGAACAGCTTCCAGAGCTTCTCGATCACCAAATACTAGCAGAGCCACTTCGGAAAAATACAGCCGCCTGCTTAGCCTTTGCGGCTTATAAAATTTCAAGTTTGGATCCCAATGCGACCATGGTTGTGGCTCCCGCAGATCACCTGATTCTTCAGGAGGGTAGGTTCCTTCAAACCTTAGTTTCCGCAATCTCAGCCGCTCAAATTCACAATAGGCTGCTGACCATAGGGATCAAGCCCAATCGACCAGAAACCGGTTATGGCTACATTCAATACCTTCAAAATGGAGAAGATAAAGAGGTGTTGAAAGTGAAAACCTTTACAGAAAAGCCCAATGCCATACTTGCGACTACCTTCTTGGAAAGTGGTGACTTCGTTTGGAATTCAGGCATGTTTGTTTGGAAGGTAGAAAGCTTGATTGAAGCGTTTAAGCAGTACATGCCAGACCTAGCGGATGTATTTGAAGAAGGGAAATCACAGTTTGGAACCAGTGCTGAAGAGGATTTTATTTCAGCTACTTATTCTACGCTAAAAAACATTTCCATTGACTACGGCATCATGGAAAAATCAGATCAAGTGTATGTGGTCTTGGGAGATTTTGGATGGTCAGATATTGGCTCTTGGCAAAGTCTACATGAACTTCGTGATAAGGATGACCAAAATAATGTAGTGGAAGCCAATGCGCTGCTGTATGAAACTGAAAATTGCTTTATCAAAACAGATAGCGATAAGCTTGTGGTCGTTCAAGGATTAGATCACTACCTGATCAATGAATCTGAAAATGTCTTGCTGATTTGTAAACTAGATGCCGAAAATAAGTTTCGAGATTTTGTAGCTCAGGCGAAGAAAAAAGGAGAGGATTTCATTTGAAATCCTCTTTTTTTATTTTTTGCGTTGGCGTATGGCCTCGTATATCGCTATTCCAGCTGATACGGAGACATTTAAACTTTCGATATTTCCTGCGAGCGGGATTTTGACCCGGTCATCAACCATCCCCATGATCTCTTGGGAAATGCCGTCTTCCTCAGATCCCATGATGAGCGCAACGGGAGAAGCGAAGTCTCCCTCGTACATGAGCTTCTCTGTTTTTTCTGTAATTGCAATGAGCGACAAGCCCATTTTTTGTAAATCTCTACAGGTATAAAATAAGTTTTTTACACGTGCTACAGGAATAAAATTCAAGGCTCCTGCTGAAGTTTTAACTGCATCTGAATTGATCTGAGCACTTCCTTTTTCAGGAATCACGATGGCATCTACGCCTGCACATTCTGCGGTGCGGGCAATTGCTCCAAAATTCCGCACGTCTGTCAAATGATCTAGCACCAAAATTAGGGGTGCTTTTCCCACTGCATAGCACTGATCAATGACATTGTCTAGCGATGCATAGGCGATGGTGGACATCTGTGCGACCACACCTTGGTGATTTTTGCGCGTGATGCGGTTCAGCTTGGCATCAGGGACCCGTACCACCGGAATATGTTCAGCCTTGCAAAGCTGAAGTAATTCCTTGATTAGGTCGTTATTTAGTTCTTTTTGAACCAGTACTTTGTCAATCTCTTTACCGGCATGGATGGATTCCATCACTGCTCGGGTTCCAAAAATAAAATCTTTGTCGAAGGCTCCTTTATCGATTAGAAAGCCATCCTTCCGCTTCTCCATTGTGAAATGTTTTTGAACCAAATCGGCTGGTAGGCCCTTGATCGGTTCAGGGTATAGAAATGTGGGCTAAGAATTGTTTTAACCCGCGTAAAGGTAAACCTAATTTTGGAAGTGTCGTCTATCCCTGCATAGGACCAAACTTCCCGGTCTTCAAAAAAATTGACTTCCTGAGGAGGTCCCATTACAATGTACACCATCCCCCGGTCTGTTTTCCAGCCTTCTTTAAAGTCGGTAAAAAGGATATTGGAAAACTCTACCATCTTGAAGTAATTTCGAATTAGGTCCTTCGCAGCTTCTTCATTCCGAGTCAAATTAAGCCAATACGCATCCAGAGCCTTTTTTTTGTCCTGAGCTAGCAGTAGGTTTTCATGTTCTTTTTTGGTTGAAATGTAGGTAGTCATCTCTACCATCTCATTCCAATCTTTGACTTTAGGGAATGCTTCATGCACAGTTCGCAGCAATAATCCAGTAGAAGCGGTGCTGTCTGATTGAAAAAAATAATACCCCTCATCTGTAAGAGTTTTGGGAATATTAGCCAAGAAATCGCCCCGATTTTCTACGACTACCTCCTTGGCTACATCGGCAAGTCGGGTTTCCATAGGCGGGAAGGGTACCGCAAAAGGGCCGGGGTAAAAAAATGAAAATAGGGTAGGACCCTTACTTGTTTTAAAGAGTATCGATTGATCTTTTGTAAGGTAGCTTTGATCGAATGGAACTGCATTGGCATAGAAATAGCCAAAATTAGGTTGATCGAATACAAAGGATCCCTTTAAATCCAGATGGCTGGTGTAGGCATCTTTTTGTCGACTGTCCACCGCTTCAAAAAATGCGATTGCCGTTCCCTGTGATGGAGGTATTTCTACCGTAGTCTCAAAAAGCCAATGCCGCTCCGTATTACCAAGCAATTGCTCAGCACCAAGCTTTATTTTTTTTTCAGCTCGAATTTCTTCCTCATACGAAGAAAGAAGCGTGTAACTGAGTTGAAAGTTATCCAAACTGGCATTTTCTTCGATTTTTTCCACTACAAACTGAAGTTTGTAGGCTGTATCGGAAACTTTAATTGGGATAATTTTTAACCCCAATCGGGCATAAATCGAATACCGAAGTGCCTGGTCTGTGGAGCTCAGCGTTGTTTGAGCAACTGTGGTGAAAGACAAGGCAATCAAAAAGCAGAATAAAGGCAGTCGCTTGAAGTACTTTTGATTCATTTGGTTTAGTTCTCAGGTTTTAAAAATTAGCCTTACTTTTGCCAAAATACTAAAATTTCTAATGGCTACCTATACAACGGAAATTGCTTCAGATAAGTTGATCAGCGACAATCCCATCCATCAACGATTGCTCAAAGCCTATATTGCTGCCAAACCCTGGATTTCTGGAAATTTGCTAGAAATCGGCTGTGGAGAAGGAAGAGGTGTGGAGGAATTGTTGCCACATGCAGCCCAGTACTTAGGCTTGGATAAAATTGGTGAAGTAATTCAAACCTTGCAACAAAAATACCCAGGCGTTGAATTTAAACAAGCAGTAATCCCGCCATTTGAAGGAATTGCGGATAATACCTACGATACTATTGTGAGCTTTCAGGTGATCGAACACATCTACGAGGACCGTCTTTTCCTCCAAGAAATCTACAGAATGCTGAAGCCAGGTGGGAAAGCCATTATTTCTACTCCAAATAACACCCACACGCTCTCTCGAAACCCCTGGCATGAACGAGAATACATCCCACAGCAACTGATTGACTTGGCCCAACCGATTTTTGATCAGATCGAAGCAAAGGGAATAGGGGGAAATGGAAAGGTCTGGGCCTACCACGAAGCCAACCGCAAGTCTGTACAAAAAATCATGCGTTTTGATATCTTAGACCTGCAGCATAAGTTGCCGAATTCCGTGCTCAGATGGCCCTATGAATTCTTGAATCGATTCAATAGAGATCGACTTCACCGTACCCAAGGAAATTCAGTTGTGGCTATTTCCCATGAGGACTACCCGCTGGTGGAGGATCCAAAGGAAGGACTGGACTTATTTTACATCCTCTGGAGGAAATAATTGGATTACCCGCAATCTTACTAGTGGCTTAAGATTTCTTTGAATTAATGCGGATAATCGTCGACAGAGGACTGTTGTCTGTTAGCCGTTGACCTGTTAGTTACCTTTTTAGGAGGGTACTTGGATCCTCACTTTCCTTTCCAATTAGGCTTTCCAACCTTTTTTTCAGGTCAAGGGACTTTTCTGTGTAGCCACGTTCCTCCAGTAATGGGATAAAGAACTTGACCATCTCTATGGAAACCAGCAGTTCTCTATCGTAGCCAAGATCATTCTTGGTGTAGAACGTGATCATATCTAGGGAACGCTTTGAAATTTTGTCAACGATTTCCATCGCTTTTTCGTCTTCACCCACCTCAAAGAACAAAGGTACAGATTGGCCACTGCTCAGATCATAGGGAACCGCTTTGTCAGGAATTGTTTCCAAGCCAAAATTCAAAAGCTTGGCCGCATCTACTAGCTTGTCCTCTTCAATCAGCGCAAGGGCAATGGAATTGAGTGCGCTGCGATGGTTGGAAGTAAATCTGCGATACTCCTCATCCAAGTACACATTGGGATCATTCATGCCTCTGAAGGCAAAATTCTCCATGAAGTTTTTCATGGCCAAGTTGGTGTTCACCAATTCCTCCCGCATCGTGTCTGGCTTTCGAATCGGAAGTAGTCGGTAGGTCAACCCCTCCATGACCACATGCTCCTCTAGGTTTAATCCCAAAGTAGACAAGGACGTATTGTTGAAATAAATCGGTCGTTCCCAATTGTTGCTCACAATCAAATCCAGCAACATTAGGGTTCCTTTGGTGACATAATTTCCTCCGACTTGTAAGTTTATCTGCGAAACAAACAGCTCCTTGAATTGTGGGGGTACAATTTCATCGTTTGCTAGGAAGCTGCTGTCCACATCCAAAATTAAATTTCTGGAAGGAACCATGTTGATCAAGGTTTTTCCGGAGGTTTTCATTTGAAGCAATTCAGACCCACTGTTGATGAGCTTGAGATATTCACGTGCAGAAATGGCATCTAGCCCTTCTTTTTCCATGACATAAATGACATCGTTGGTGCCTTTTTGATAGCGTTCAGGAGTTAGCGAGAATGGCAATGCCTTCGACTCGTTTACCGGTCGCGTCATCTGATCTACATACCAGTCGGTATCAAAATAACTTAAGACAATCACGCGAACATCCGTGCGGAAATTTTCCACCTCTTGGACATACCAAAGTGGGAAAGTATCGTTATCTCCTCCTGTAAATAAGATTGCATTGGGTGCACAAGAAGCCAAGAAATTACGAGCTGCATCCACAGAAAAATACCTGCCTTTGCGGTTGTGATCGTCCCAATTTTCAGATGCCATCAACCCAGCGATTGGTAGGGTCAATAGGGTGGCTACTATTCCAGCTGTACTCAGGTTTTTGGTAAACTTATTCAATCCATGCGCAAGGGCGAGGGCACCCAAACCAATCCAAATCGCAAAGGCATAGAAGCTACCTACATAAATGTAATCGCGCTCTCTCGGCTCAATGGGAGGGGAGTTCAGGTAGAGTACCAATACCACACCCATCATCAAGAAGAGCATGAGATTGACATAAAAGTACTTTTGATCTTTCTTCGCTTGGAAGAAAAAGCCTACCAATCCCAAAATCAAAGGAAGCATGAGGTAGTTGTTGTGTGCCTTGTTATCCGTGATGTATTCTGGATACTTGTCCGAGAAGGCATCTGCAATCCCTAGCCAATTCGCATCCGAAAAGTCACTTTCTCTACCGGAGAAGTTCCAAAGGAAGTATCGCCAATACATGTGTCCCAGCTGGTGGCTAAACATGAAATAGAGGTTGTCCCCAAACGTGGGTTCCTGCCCTTCTTTCAAACCCAACTTGGCACGGTAGATCCGCTTGTGGCTCTCCTGGGTGGAGTAAATACGAGGTAGAATTGTGGTTTTTTCAGGATCGTAGGTGTTCTTTAAATCGTAATCTACAATCTCGTACGAATTCTTTCCCTTCATGTAGATGGGGTCTCCTTCTTCTTGGTCAGTTAAAGTGGCGGTAAAATATTGCCCATGTAGGAGGGGTCTGTACCCGTATTGCTCCCGCTTCAAGTAGGATACATAGCTAACAATATCTTTTGGTGCATTTTCATTGATAATGGGGTCCTGATTGGACCGTACCACGATCAAGGTGTAACTCCCATAGCCAATTAGAATAAAGGTTAGGGAAAGTAAAATGGTATTTAAGAGAGCCATTTCCCGTTTGATGGAAATTCGAAATGCCAGTACCAGGGCACTGATAAAAAGTAAGGCAAAAAATACGATCCCAGATCCAAAGGGTAATCCCATGGAATTGACCATCCAGATTTCCATAGCCCCTGCAAGGCTTGGAAGGCCGGGGATGATTAAATTATTGATGATGATTAGGGCAATTCCACCCAAGAACATCGCAAAAAAGGCTCCTTTTAAACTTGGGTTTGGATACTTCTTGAAGTAATAAATTAATGCCAGAGCAGGAAGAGTCACCAAGTTGAGCAAGTGAACCCCAATGGAGAGACCTATTAGATAGGCGATAAATACCAACCACCTATTTTCTTCTTTGGGATCTTTGATCACATCCCACTTCAAAAACGCCCAAATCACAATGGCGGTGAAGAAAGAGGACATCGCATATACTTCTGCCTCTACTGCAGAAAACCAAAAGCTATCGGAGAACGTGTACACCAAAGCACCCACCATACCAGCTCCCATCAAGGAGATGGTTTGTCCTTTGGTTTCTTC
This sequence comes from Spirosoma fluviale, assembly GCA_945868725.1. Taxonomy (GTDB): domain Bacteria; phylum Bacteroidota; class Bacteroidia; order Cytophagales; family Cyclobacteriaceae; genus Algoriphagus. Next base: position 9,562 of record CAMBMU010000036.1, on the reverse strand, counting down.
CCCTTCGACTACCGAAAAGAGGCGCTTTCCCATCAAAGTGATGGACCAGAATAGGAAAAGTATGGTGAAGCCAGCGAAAAGTGCACTGCCAATATTCATCCAATAGGCCACCTGTAAGGGGTCTCCCATCGCCAAGAATCCAAACATGCGGTATACCAAAAGCATGAAGGGAGCACCTGGAGGATGGGGAACTTGCAGTTTGTAGGAAACGGCAATGAATTCCCCTGGATCCCAAAAACTAGCTGTTTGCTCGACAGTAAGGATGTATACGAGCGTGGAGAAGGCAAAAATAAGCCAACCGCTGAGGTTGTTGATTTGCTTGTAAGTGAGCATTAATTCGGTCAATTAGAGCTACGAAACTATGAAATTTTAGACCAACTCGGGAATTTTTGATTTTTTTTGGATCTTGCACTACTTCTAATTTGCGCTTGTAAGGAATGCAAGGCAAAAAAAGTACAGCTGGAAAGGTAGCCAAGAAAAAAACAGGGTTCATTTTCCATTGGTAAAGAATTTTTTATGAAATAAATCAACCAACACCTATGAATCAATTTATTGAATGGATTTCTCAACCCTGGCCTTGGTATGTGGCGGGCCCTATGATTGGACTCACCGTACCTGCTCTCCTCATCCTTGGGAACAAGGCCTTTGGGATCTCTTCTTCCTTGCGTCACTTATGCGCGGCATGTGTTCCAGCTGGAATACCCTTCTTTACCTACGACTGGAAGAAAGAGATCTGGAATCTCCTCTTTGTCCTAGGAACCGCTATTGGTGGCTTTATTGCGATGAATTTCCTTGCCAATCCGGATACGATTGTCATTTCAGAAGCTACTCAAGCAGACTTGAAAGCCTTGGGGCTTACCAATTTTTCAGACTTAATGCCACTAGAAATTTTTAACTGGGACACAGTCTTTACCGGAAAGGGAATTTTATTCTTTGTGATTGGAGGCTTTCTAGTAGGATTTGGAACGCGCTATGCAGGAGGCTGTACTTCAGGCCATGCGATTATGGGGATTAGCTCCTTGCAGTGGCCTTCTTTGGTGGCGACGATCTTCTTTATGGTCGGTGGGTTTTTCATGACACACGTCTTGTTAGCGCCACTCATGAAATTAGTTGGATTTTAATCTTTACAGAACTTATGTCAAATACAATAGATAAAATGGATTCTATCGCTGATCCAAACTGTGTAGCACCCAACTCCAGCCAAACTAAAGACAAAGGCCTGGCCTTGTTGAAATATGTGCTCATTGGGCTTGTCTTCGGAATTATTTTTGTGAAAGCAGAGATCATTTCTTGGTTTCGAATTCAGGAAATGTTTCGTCTCCAATCCTTCCACATGTTCGGGGTCATTGGCTCTGCGATCGTTACAGGAATTATTTCAATACAGCTGATCAAGCGATTAAATATCAAATCCATTCAGGGAGAAGCGATCATCATTCCCACCAAAGAATTTAAAAAAGGCCAAATGATTGGTGGTTTTATTTTTGGACTTGGATGGGCGATTACTGGTGCTTGCCCGGGACCTTTGTTTGCACAGATTGGAAGTGGCTATAGCGTTGTATTGGTGACTTTGGTTGCTGCCTTGGCGGGAACTTGGGTATATGGAAGGTTTGAAAAATATTTTCCCAATTGATCCGATTACCGAAATTAAAAAAATCCCTTTTATAAAGTGTCGCCTTAACTAATGGGCGGCACTTTTTAGTTAAAGACCTTTTTGACGATAAATCGGATAAAAACAATGATGGTGAAGACGATGCTACCTACGATGACAAATTCCATGGGCTTTAAATTTATGCTTTAACTCCTAGATCCCAAGAATAGTTTGTTCTGTCAGTGGAATTGGTATCGCTTTCCCTTGCTTTCTGCTTACCTTTGCCCTGTTTTTGTAGTCACCTTCACTCATGAATTACCTTTCCCAACGTAGGGTTGCTCTTGGAGCACTTTTTTTCTTTATGGGAATATGCTTTGCCAGCTGGGCTGCACGCATCCCGGAAATTCAAAGTAAGTTCCAACTCTCTGAAGGACAGCTTGGCACGCTCTTGCTCTGTTTGCCTATTGGATCCATGGTAGGTCTACCCATTGCTGGTTGGTCGGTACATCACTATGGGAGTCGAATAGTCATTTTAATTTGCAGTTTTGCCTATGCCTTGACGCTACCCTTGATTGGGTTGGCTCCTAATCTTTGGGTAATTGTACCCGTGTTGATGATTTTTGGCATGTTGGGCAACATCATGAATATTTCCCTCAATACCCAGGCATTGGGATTTGAAGATCAGCTCGGGAAAAGTATCCTCGCCTCCTTTCATGGCGTTTGGAGTATGGCAGGATTTACTGGAGCAGGCCTAGGAGCTGGAATGATTCTTCTCCAATTTTCACCGGCAGCTCATTATGGAGTGGTGGCGCTGTTATCGTTGGTAATTATTCTGATTTCTCAAAAATATGTACTCAATGACAAGCGGAAGGAAGATGGGTCAGGAGGATTAGTTCTAAAGAAACCGGATCCGCTGCTCCTGCGGGTAGGTGTAATTTCCTTTTTGGGGATGATGGCTGAAGGCTGCATGTTTGACTGGAGTGGAGTTTATTTTAAAAAAATTGTGGAGGCCGAGCCTGAACTCGTTTCCTTAGGCTATGTCTGCTTTATGGGGGCAATGGCCTTTGGAAGATTTGTAACCGACAAAGCGATCAATCGGTACGGGAAGATTCCAGTACTTCAGATCAGTGGCATCCTTATTTTTCTAGGCTTACTTCTGGCGGTACTATTTCCTAGTTTATATACTGCGGCGCTTGGATTTTTATTGGTTGGCTTTGGCGTGGCATCTATTGTGCCTGTTTCTTATGGCATTGCGGGAAGATCAAAGTTGTATTCACCCAGTGTGGCTTTAGCGATGGTTTCCACGCTCTCCTTTTTCGGATTTTTGGTGGGGCCGCCATTGATTGGATTTATAGCTGAGGCCTTCAATTTACAAGTTTCATTTGCGCTAATTGCGATTAACGGATTAGGCATTCTGTTGCTCACTAGTTTTGGCAAACAGGTATTCCATGGCCAAGAAAATTCAGTTGGCACATGAGTTTGCCTGAGAATTTTCAGTTCGAAAAGGTATTCGAAGTAGGAGCCTACCAAGTTCATCCCCATGGAGACATGCGTCTCTCCTGTTTGGCAGATTTATTTCAAGAGATCGCTTGGAAGCATGCTGATTCTGAAGGTTTTGGAAGGACCTTATTGGAGCAACAGTTGATGTGGGCCCTTTCAAGAATTGAAATTAAGGTGAACCGATTTCCTCGTTGGGCTGATCGCCTTCGAATTTTCACCGGAGGCAGAGGACAGGCGGGTGCTTTTGCTTTTCGAGAGTTTTTGGTCTGGAATGAGCAGGAAGAAGTAGTAGCTCGAGCCATGTCTTCCTGGTTGCTGGTGCATATCGAGAAAAAGCGAATACTCAAACCCGAATCTGTGTTGCCTAGCGCCCTTTTCAACCCTCTGGATTCTCCAAGTTGGCAACCAATCAAGTTGGAGCCTTCAGGTCCAATACAAGACACAAGCTTAATACAGGTGCAGCATTCGGATTTGGATCTCTACAACCATGTCAATAATACGAGTTACATCCGTTGGGTAGAAAATAGGGTTGCAGTAAAGGGATTGTTTCCCTCACAAATTGCAATAAACTACTTGGCAGAATGCAAGGGAGGGGAGGAGGTCAGTTTAACACTTCTAGGGGACAAATCTTCCCCTTTTTTACAAGGGCGAGTACAGGGAAAACTGGTTTTTGAAGCCCAGATTAACAATTTGTAGTTTGATTTTTTAAATTCAATTGTGTTTGATTTTTTAAAACCACTATTTTGAGTTACCGGAGTAACAGGAAATTAAGATGGATATGACACAACTTTGTATCTTTCTCAAAGAAACTAATTCTGATGAGGCAGCCATTTATTAAGCTAATATCCCTTTTAGTAGCCCTGCTCGGACTCTCCACTGCTTTAGTAGTGGGTGTGGGTTTTATGCTTTTTTTATCGTTTTCCAGGGTGCAGCTGACAAGCCTTTCAGAAGGACCTCAGGATATATCTGTGGAGGCTGTTGAAATCCCTGTGGTGAAGGCTTTGGTTGACCCAGCATCCGTATGGAAAGCATCTGATTGGTCATTAATGGATAAGGAACCCAATGCGGAAGAGCTGAACTATGGGAAGGAATTGGTGGCGAATACAGCCGAATACCTGGGACCAAAGGGCAAGGTTAAAGCAATGTCTAATGGGATGAATTGCCAAAATTGCCATTTGCAAGCTGGAACCGCTCCTTTTGGGAATAATTATACTGCGGTTGCTGCTACTTATCCAAAATTCAGAGCGAGATCTGGAACAGAAGAAGATATTCAGAAGCGAATCAACGATTGTTTTGAGCGAAGTCTCAACGGCAAACCATTAGCTAGAGATTCCAAAGAGATGAAGGCGATGGTCGCCTATATCAATTGGGTAGGTAAGGAGGTTCCTAAAGGAGAAATACCGATAGGATCGGGCCTCTATGAAGTACCACTATTGGATCGTGCAGCGGATCCTGCAAAAGGCAAGCTGGTGTACGAGAATCAATGCGCCAGTTGCCACCAGGCTGACGGAAAAGGAATGGCCAAACCCGATGGAACGGGTTATCTCTACCCCCCTTTGTGGGGAGAGTCCAGTTACAATCATGGAGCGGGACTGTACCGACTCTCTCGCTTTGCGGGATATGTGAAAGCAAATATGCCCTTGGGAGCGACTTTCGAGCAACCAATCTTGAGCGATGAGGAATCCTGGGATCTTGCTGCCTATGTAAATAGCATGGAGCGACCCAAGAAAGACCTTTCGCAGGATTGGCCAGATATTTCAAAAAAGCCCATGGATCATCCATTTGGTCCTTTCTCCGATTCTTTTACCGAGGAGCAACACAAGTATGGACCATTCAAACCCATAAAAGCGGCTAAATCTAGCAGCAAGTGAGATTTTGGTAATTTGACTAGGAAAAGGCCCTACTATTTTTCAGGATGCTGATTTGCTAACCGTTTTGAAAAGACGCCACTGTGGAGAGGAGATACTACAAGGGACTGATTCATTGAATATGTGCTGTGAAACAGCCGTCTAGTGGGCCTTTCATTCTGATAAATTAGGAATTCTCGTTTTCTCCCCCTACTTTTGTCTATCGAAAAAATGTTTTCGATACTTGTCACCAAGTTTAGCATCGGCGATTCACCTGCCACAAGTAGCAAATCAAGAGTTCTCCAACACAGGTTTTACTTCTTCATCTTCTACTTTTTTAATTCAATAGAAGCTTTGCTTTTTGAGTTAAAACCTGCAGTTAACATCCTTTAGAGAACCCAGATTTACTAGTTTCACCCAAAATATATTATTATTAAGACCATTCGATTTTCTGATTCAGCCTTGTCTGAATTTTCCATCACCCTAAGAAGCAGAGTCAACGCTTATTTCACTTCTACCCAGCAAACTAAGTTTGCGAACAATGAAATGAAGTTCAAGACGGTGGTGATGTTGTGTTTGTATTTCCTGCCGATTATTCTTCTTTGTAGTGGCGTGCTGGATCAAACGTGGCAGCTATTTACTTGCTTCGTGCTCAGCGGCTTTGGAATGGCGGGTATTGGTATGGGCGTCATGCATGATGCAATCCACGGTACCTATTCCCAAAATTCGAAAATCAATAAATTTCTTGGATACACGCTCAATTTAATCGGGGCAAATGCAACGGTTTGGAAAATACAACACAATGTATTGCACCATTCCTATACCAATATTCCAGAAGGGGACGATGACATCAATGCTCCTTTTTTCCTTCGATTCTCTCCTCATGCTCCCAAAAATAAGATGCATGCTTTCCAGCATTGGTATACTTGGATCTTTTATGGCCTATCAACGGTTTCTTGGGTAACATCCAAGGATTTCATCCGTTTCGATCGGTACTATAAGATGGGCATGTTTAAAGGGGAGAACGTATACCGCAATACGGTACTCAAAATCATTGCTTGGAAATTAGTGTACTATGCATTTATTCTTGCATTGCCTATTTTGTTTTCCCCATTTGGTCTAGGTCAAATTTTATTAGCATTCTTAGTGCTTCATTTTATTACCGGTCTCAGCATCTCCTTGGTGTTTCAGACGGCCCACATTATGCCGGAAGTTTCATTTCCTCAGGCAAATGAAAATGGAGTGGTAGATGGAGAGCGCATTCTGCATCAATTGGCAACTACCTCAAATTATTCTGAGAAAAGTCCGCTTTTCTCTTGGATGATCGGTGGCTTAAATTACCAGATTGAACATCATTTATTTCCAGATATCTGTCACGTACACTACCGAAATATTGCTCCTATTGTGAAAGCAACGGCAGCAGAATTCAATATTCCCTATTACACAAAAAAGACATTTTTTGATGCTTTGAAGGCCCATGCAAATATGTTGTACCATCTCGGTCGATTAGAAGTCCAGCCTGTTAAAGTTTAAAACTAACTTATGAATCAATTTACAAGAAAAAATACCAAGCCATCTGCTCCGGCACGAACTCAAAATTCCGACCGAAGACAGGTGAAAAAGAAAGAATCTACGCTTGATCCGAGGCTTTTTGTGAAGAAAGCACAGCCAAGTGGACAGGAGGGATTTCGTACGGAAAAAACCTTCGCCGACCTAGGACTGACAGCCAAGTTGCTTCAAAATATCCTTGCCAAAGGATACGAGACATTAACCAACATTCAGGAGCAATCCATCCTCCCGCTCCTTCAGGGGAGAGACATGATGGGTATATCCAAGACAGGGTCGGGAAAAACCGCCGCCTTCTTGATTCCCATCATTGAACATGCGCTTAAGGACCCGCGTAATTATACAGCTCTGGTAGTGACACCTACTCGTGAGTTGGCTTTGCAAATTGAAGAGGAGTTTAAAAGCCTCAGTGCCGGATTATCCTTGAATTCTTCAACCTTTATTGGAGGAACCAACATCAACTCGGATCATCAAAAATTGCAGCGCAAACTACATGTTATTGTAGGTACTCCAGGAAGGCTTTTAGACCTTTCAGACCGTCGTGTTTTAGATCTAAGAAAAGTGAATACGCTTGTTTTGGATGAGTTTGATCGGATGTTGGATATGGGCTTTGTCCTGGATGTCAATAAACTGGTCAATCGAATCGGGACTAGAGACCAAACGCTCTTGTTTTCAGCGACGCTGGAGCCTGGACAAAAGAAATTGATTGATGGCTTACTTTCTAATCCTCTAGAGGTGAAGGTATATAGTGGGGCAACAACCAATGAAAATATTGAGCAACAGACGATTCGTGTTCCAGAAGGGCAAGATAAGTTTGATGTTCTTGCTGACTTGTTCGCAAATCCAGAATTGGAGAGAGTAATTCTATTTACTGAAACCAAAAGGCTAGCGGATCGTTTGGCTAAAAAGTTAGTACAAGCCGGTATCAATGCCGGTCAAATCCACGGAGATAAGTCCCAGAATTTTCGAAATAGAATGATCGATGAATTTAAGAGTGGGGACATCCGCGTGTTGGTGGCTACTGACGTTGCCGCCAGAGGGATCGATGTAGCTGATGTGAGCCATGTGATCAACTATCAGCTACCGATGACCATGGATGCGTATATCCATCGAATCGGAAGAACAGGCAGAGCCGGTAAAGTAGGTCATGCCATCACATTTGTAAACTAAACCACTTGCATGTCAAAAAATCAAAACACATTTATAAAAAAACAAAAAGCGGAGCTAAGAAAGAGAAAGCAGAAAGATAAAATGGAGAAGAAACTTGAGCGAAAAGGACAACCAAAAGATGGAAGTCTAGACAACATGATCGCTTATGTGGATGAATTCGGAAATATCTCTGATACTCCTCCAGAACCGCCAGTAGAGAAAAAATTTATTTCAAATCAGTCAAATCAAAATCGAGTAAAAACAAATCAAAATTTCAAAAATCATGAATGAAGGAACAGTAAAATTCTTTAACACAACCAAAGGCTTTGGATTCATTACCCCATCTGACAACAGTGAGGACGTATTCGTTCACCACACAGGTTTGGTTCACGAAATCCGTGAAAATGACAAGGTAATGTACGAATTGGTACAAGGAAAGAAAGGCATCAATGCCGTTAACGTGAAAGTGGTTAAGTAATTCCACCTTCCCCTTGCTTAAAATCCCCAGGTGATCTAGTCGCTTGGGGATTTTTTATTTCATTTTTTCAATTTAGAAGTTTAGCTTTAAGGACTTCCAGACTAAGTTTTGAAGTGAGATATCCTACTCTACTACTTACTTTCCTTCTCTCAACCATCCCTATCCCATGAAAAACAGCCCGATTTACCTCATTTCTTTCCTCCTTCTACTTTCTTGTGCTCCTAAAGAAAAGGAAGCAGAAATACTTTCGAGCACTGGTCCAGAAATCAACCAAAATAATGCAGCTATGCCTGATTCCGTCCTTCGTCATGTCGTCCTTTTTGGATTTAAAGCAACTTCCTCTCCCCAAGATATCGATAGGATAGTAGCTGATTTTCAAGCCTTGCCTTCAAAAATTTCTGAAATCAAAGGCTTTGAATGGGGGGTAAACTCTAGCCCAGAAGGGCTCAACCAGGGTTTAACGCATGCCTTTACCGTAACTTTTCACTCTAATGCAGACCGTGATACCTATATCCCACATCCCGCACATCAGGAATTCGTGGGTCTCTTGGGTCCACATTTGGATAAGGTAACGGTACTTGATTATTGGACAAAAGAGTAACCTACCTGCGGTAGGCGGGCACTACCTGCGGCAGGCAGGCAGGCAGGCGGCAGGCTTTCCTTGTCCTTCAAACCAATTCCTTAGAAATCGAGTTGATCGGTATGCAGTATTCACTCCTTCCTCAGGAATCCAGTAACCTGCTTCCTTTTCATGGGGAAGTTTATTTCTATCCTGATTTTTTTTCTTTGAAAGAAGCGGATCTTTATTTTGAGACCCTGCAAGAAGGGTTAGCGTGGCAGCAGGAGCCGATCTGGATGTTTGGAAAGCAAATCTTTCAGCCTCGTCTTACTGCGCTCTATGGGGATCCTAAGGTGCCTTACGGGTATTCTGGGATTGCGATGCAAGCGCAGCCATTTACGAAGGAATTGGAGACAATTAAGCAGCGATTGCAGGAGTTCACGCAACATGAATTCACGCACGTGCTCTGCAACTATTACCGAGACGGTCAGGATAGCATGGGTTGGCATAGAGACAATGAAGCTGTCTTAGGGCAAAACCCAAAAATAGCCTCGATCACTTTTGGGGCTAGCCGATCTTTTCAATTGCGGCCATACACCGAAAAAGAACCGAAATTAAATCTTGAACTCTCCCATGGTAGCCTGCTGCTAATGGCTGGAGCAAGTCAGCACCACTGGGAACACCAGCTCCCCAAAACTAAAAAGGTACAACAGCCTCGAATCAACCTTACTTTTCGAAAATTACTGGGTTAGCACTTGGAATGCTATTTGATTCGTACCTGGTGTAGATCAATCCACTACCCAAAGGTAATCCTTGTAGCCTGCAGCCTCCATTTGGGATTTGGGGATAAACTTCATTGCGGCGGAATTCATGCA
>CAMBMU010000035.1 GCA_945868725.1 Spirosoma fluviale | reverse complement strand
GTCTGGAAAATGGGTAATAAATTCAATGATATTCATGGCTTTGCGTATTTTTAAACCAAGAAACATCAATTCACTGAACTATCGAACTAATTGACACAGGCTGTCTTAGAAAATTTGGGCACGTGTAAGATTCCGAAGACTCATTATTTATTTTTTTGAGTTATAACCTCCGCGTACTTATTCAATAATTGATTTGACATGTGAGCCTCCTTTTCATAAGTATAAAGGAGAATTCAAAAAAGTAAAGGGGGAGTGGATGCTAGTGGGAAAAACTATTCAATTGAGGGGTTTTTCAATTGGAGAGATACGAATTGACTAACAATTACCCTGATGATATTCCTAAAGCCATTATCCAAATTCAACTTCCAACTTATGAGTGGTTCGAAAAACGAGCACTTACAGCCAACTAGAAAGACGAGGTTTAATTTGGAATAGGGATAGATTGCAGTAAACCTTGCAGTTGGAGGGTTAAATTGGACTTATTTTACTGCAATAAAAATTTATAACTTCCTCATTGTCATTATTTTAATAATAATTATACAAACAAGCGTTGCTGATAATTTAGAACGCTTTAGCCTAAAGGAATATTTAAAGGGAGAGTCACCCGATTCAGCGGACATTAAGCATTTGAGAATCGAAATTGGAAGACTATTCTATGAAATAAGCTATCCTACAGATTGGGATTTATCAGGGAACTACACGGATTTGGCAACTAAGCACGCTATCAAATGGGCTTGTAGAAAGTTGGGGGAGGTAGATTGCCTATAAATGAATTTGACGTAAATTGAATAGGTAAATACAAACAAATGAAAAAGAGAGAATTCCTGAAATCTGTATCCGTTTTAGCTGCCGGAGCAGCATTTCCTCAATTGATGTCCTGTGGCAACAATACCACGGAAACAACCCAAACAGCCGAGGCCGGACAGGTGGGCCGGACCAACTGGGCGGGAAATTATACCTACAGCACCGACAATTTGGTGGCTCCGAAAACTGTGGAAGAGCTACAAGAATTTATAAAATCAAACAAAAAAGCCAAAGGACTGGGTACGACGCACTGCTTCAATGGCATTGCCGATAGCAAGTTTAACCAGATTTCGACGGCTAATCTGAACAAAGTAATTTCGTTGGACAAAGAGAACCAGACCATAACGTTGGAGTCTGGCATAAAATATGGCGAGTTTTGTGAATATCTCGATCAAAATGGCTTTGCGCTGCACAATTTGGCTTCTTTGCCACACATTTCTGTGGCTGGAGCTTGTTCCACGTCCACGCATGGCTCGGGTATAAACAATGGCAGCTTGGCCACGGCAGCGGTAGCTCTAGAAATGGTAAACGGGAAAGGAGAATTGGTGACGCTGACCAAAGAAAAAAATCGTGAGGAATTTCTGATGGCCATAGTGAGCTTGGGTACCTTGGGTATTATTACCAAGGTGACTTTGAACCTGCTACCGACTTTCAAAATGAAGCAAGTGGTGTACCAAAACATGCCTATGGCCGCATTGGAGAAAGATTTTGAAAAAATAATGGCAAGCGGCTACAGCGTTAGCTTGTTTACCGACTGGAAAAATAAAAACGTGAGCGAGGTTTGGATAAAAGTAAAATCTGACGAAGTGAAGGAGTTTGCCCCAGAATTTTACGGAGCCAAATTGGCCACCAAAAACCTCCATCCGATAGAATCTGCCGACCCGGTGAATTGCACCGACCAAATGGGTGTAGACGGGACTTGGTATGAACGCATGCCGCACTTTAAGATGGGTTTTACACCAAGCAGTGGCAAAGAACTACAAGCAGAGTATTTTGTAAATATCAAAGATGCTTATCCGGCTTTTATGGCTGTGGAAAAACTGAACGAGAAAGTGGCTCCGCTCCTATTCATTTCCGAAATACGCACCATAGCGGCGGACGATATCCCAATGAGTCCCTTCTACAAAAAGACTTGTTTGGCTATCCATTTCACCTGGAAACAAGAAGTGGATGCTGTGATGGCATTGCTGCCAGAAGTCGAAAAAGCCTTGGAACCATTTGGTGCAAGGCCGCACTGGGGCAAAATTTTTACGTTAAACCCCAATATGCTGCAGGCAAGAATCGAAAAACTAAATGAGTTCAAGGCTTTGATGCTGAAGCATGACCCTGAAGGTAAGTTTAGAAACAACTTTATTGACACGACCCTTTTTGGTTAAAAAATACGTAATTGTAAAAGCAGAGATTACAGGCAGTTTTTTAATTATAGAAAAAGATGGTAGGTATAAAGTGGAGGTTGTATCAAAGATTAATCCTTGTCGAGATTTAAGGAGTAGTCAGTTTTTGGATAAGAATAGGCTAAGTAAACTAAAAAAGACCCTTTCGGGTCCTTTTTTAGGAAAGAAAATTATTGATTTAAGGTATCTGTTCTTGGTCAAATGAATCCAAATAATGCTTGGTTACAGCAGTACTTGATTGACCTAACATCTCTGCAATCGCTTCAATGGAAACCCCCGATTTTTTAAGGGTTGTAGCGTATGCATCTCTTGCAACCTTCGTAGTCAATTTTACAGAGAGTCCAAGCCTTTCTCCTAACCTTATCAAATTACAATTCAAAATAAATCACTAATCGTATTAAACTTTTTACTCTAAAGTAGTCTAAATTCATCAAGGTCAATAACATAAAAGAACCTATCATGAAGAAATTTTTATTGCAAATTGTTCTAATTTGCTTCATTACCTTTTCCTCAAATGGGCAAGGACCGAAAACTCCTCCTTGTGGGATTTTTGAAGTTATGTCTAATGAAGTGATTGCCGGTGTACAATTCCCGAAGGGTAACTATAAAATTAATGTTATTGGCATTGCTTGTGAAGAAGTGATGGGCGACTCAGGACTCTTTAGCCAGTTCCTACAACTGCAGGATAATGACCTGTTACCCAAGCCATGGCGATACTTGAAGGAAGCAGTGGGGGCACCTAAGTTTGTTAAAGGGCCAGGTGTTGGTTTTCGTGTAGAAAGAGTTTACGATTGACATTAGCTTATCGAAGCGATTGACCTTTTACAACACATTTTAAATCTTCCCTGATTACAATTAAGTAGGACTAAATCAATAAGGTTTTTAAAAAATATTAAAACATCAAAAACACTATAACTTGAACAGATTAATAAAATCATTATTCATATCAGGAGCACTATCTTTTTGCTTGTCAAGCTGCACTTTAGATGAAGAGACTCAAAATTCAGATTCAGTTTTAGGTCAAACTGGAGGGCCTCAAACTCCAGCGTGTGGATTTATTCAAGTTTTAACTGACGAAGTGATAGTCGGGATACAATTTCCAAAAGGTAAATATCAGATCAATGTTTTTGGCATGACTTGCGAGGAAGTTATGGGTGACAAAGGTCTATTTAATCAATTCCTTCAGTTAGGTAACGATGACCCATTACCCGCACCTTGGATCCACTTGAAAGATGCAATTGGTGCGCCAAAATTTGTTAAAAGCACAAATATTGGTTTTCGTGTTCAAAGAGTTGGCGACTAACGTTTATTGACTTTAAACCGATAGGATACCAAAGGTTAATCAGAGATACCCCTGAAAATCGGTCACTTTAATACTAAAGTTAACCTCGAAAATTTAGAGCTATCTGATTTCAGAAGCCTTTTTTTTTTGCAAATCCCTTCCCTTTTTTCCAGTTTTTTTTGCAAGTGGATTTGATGAACGAAAATAGGTCTAAAAATTTCAAGAATTTTTAGGGGTTTTAACTTGAAAAAATACCCCACAATAACCCGAAATTTTCGAATTCTCAAAACCTAAAAACATCGATATTTGAGTTTTTAAGGGTTTTTTGATTGATTTTACTGAATAACCCTTAGGGTTTTTAGACAAAAAAAAATCCCGAATTTCTTCGGGACTTGATGTGGGAGTTGATCCCGTAGAATTACGGGAGAACCCCCGACCCTCTGCTTGTAAGGAAAAAAAGACCCATTTCCAGATTTTCATTACCCAATCAATAGATTGATTATTAACTACTTACATATTCTTGAAATCGACTTGATTTTCGGTTTTTTCAACCTTTTTCCTTCTTTTTTTGCACTTTTTTTGCAAGAAAATTCTTACTGGTCACAAACTAAAAAAGACCCTTTCAGGTCCTTTTTTAGGAAAGAAAATTGTTGATTTCAGGTTACAAAATAGGATTCGAATGAGTCCTTAAGCCTTAGAAAAACCTCGTTGTCATTTATATCTTCGACTGATACAACCTTAATCCCATTGGATGCTTTTAGAGAACTTATAATCTCCGCGTACTTATTCAATAATTGATTTGACATGTGAACCTCCTTTTTCATAAGTATAAAGGAGGATTCTAAAAAGTAAAGGGTTCACAGAGCCGAGAAACTATTCAATTGAGGTATTTTTTCAACCGTGAACTAACCATTGAATAACCAAAGTCCTATTGACTATCTAAAAGCTAATACCCATCTCTAACTTCCAACTTATAAGTGGTTCGAAAAACGGGGTACTTACACTCCTGGTAATACATTTTCTCACTTTGTAAAAACCAGTCCTTTTCTCTATTAATATTTAAGCCTAACAAGAACCATGTTTTCCACTAACTTAAGGGTAGAACCCTAAACACTATTCGTTTAATAGGTGTTAAGTTTTTCGAATATAACTCTTGCAAATCAGTCCTTGACGCACCTAAATCCTGTATGATTGAGGCCTGAATCCTCACTTGATTTCATTCTTCTTGAAACTCTATAACCGCTGCAATAGGAATCATTGCAAAGAAACGATCCCCCTCGGACAACTCTTTTAGGAATCCTCGGCTCTTGGGGATCCAGCGATTCGCTTGGACCTCTGGATCCGCCTTTCTCTTTCATCTTATACCCCTCAAAATGATACCAGTCTTCGCACCATTCCCAAACATTCCCAGCCATGTCATACAGGCCATAACCGTTGGCCGCAAAACTCATTACAGGTGAGGTTCCTCTAAAACCATCCTCTCCTCTGTCTTCATAAGGAAACATACCCTGCCAGAAATTCGCCTTGCTGCTTGCATTTTTTGCAGGTTCATTTCCCCAGGGATAAACAGGATCTTCCAAGCCTCCTCGTGCTGCCCACTCCCATTCTGCTTCGGTTGGCAATCGTTTACCTACCCATTTGGCATAAGCATTAGCGTCTTCATAGGAAACATGGACTACCGGATGGTCCAATTTACTGTCAATATTGCTGTTTGGTCCGTCAGGATTTTTCCAATTTGCCCCGTAAATCCAATGCCACCACTGTCCCGGGTTATTCATAGGGACCGGCCCGTTGGTCGGTTGAAAAACCATAGACCCAGGTTGCAGGATTTCATCTGAAGGTTTAGGAGTTCCTGGTTCCACTTGCTTCTTTAGTTCCTCCCAATCAATGGGCCTTTCGGCTACGGTTATATAATCCGTCTGTTGTACAAATTCCATAAACTGGCGATTGGTCACTTCATGGGCATCCATCCAGAAACTCTTCACCTTTACGCTATGCTTGGGGAATTCGTCAGGATCAGCCTGTTCGTTATTGCCCCCCATTTCAAAATTTCCCTCAGGTATAAGGATCATCTCCCCCAACGGTAAGTCAGATTTAATAGTATTCAACACTTGTGAAACATGTTTTTCTACCTCTCCATTATCAACTTTGGAGTTACAGCTTATTGCCAAAAATACGGCCAACAACATTGTCAGTCCTTTGAATTGAAAATAAATAAATTCAACTTTTTCTATTCGATATTGCCTCATTATCTTGGTTTTTTATGAAAATTAGTATGAGAAGGTTTTAAAAACTCCTGCTCGCCAAATTCGCTTTTCTTAAAATTTAGTTTTCCATCAGGTGGTTAATTTTATAGGGTACCGTCACCACTACCATGTTTCGCTTTTGTAGATATTCGGTTGTGGTGAAAAACCCTTCCCCATTGCCCATAATTCTTTGTCTGTTTGATCCCAGCCAATTCATTGCAACGACTTTCCAGTACAGCCCTAAGGATATCCGCCCGCCCATGATGCTCTTTTTAACTATCAGGCTGGGTGAAAAGAAATTGGATTTCTACCCCTGATGGTCATGATTCTGGAGAGGTAGTTTATATAAAACTGGATATCCCAGCTGTTTCCCAAATTCAAGATAGGATTTAGATTGAAAGGATGGTTCTTGCTATTTCTTTCAATCCGCTCCCCTATAACATCCCCTCGAATAGCAAATAATTAGAGAATTCCGCTCAGATAGACTTTCCACTGCGATACCGGTTTGGCCCAATCCATATAAGGCCTTAGCTGCGGAGATCCGGACATCGATCTCCAGATCTTCGGTCAATTTGACCAGTTTATCCAAGGCCGGATGGACTGTCCGCCCAAAATGGAACAACCGGTAGCTGCCCAAAACCGGATCCTGATTATCCAGATTCCTGATCAATTTAGAGATGGATTTAGCCTATCCCATGGTAGCCATTTCGGCCGTTCCAATAATATTTTTGAGGTCATATTCTCATCTTCTTCCATATTCATTGAGGGTAGTCGTCTTGCATTTTCCCAGGATCATTGCTTTGGCGATGAATCCCACATCCCTTACCTGCAGCATCCATTTCTTGTTTTCCTTTCGCATCCTTTTCATTACCTTTTTATAGTCGGGATCTAGAGCCAAATTGTAGATGTTGTGAGGATTTTTCTTCACATCAAAGAGCTCCTCGACAGGTTTTATTATCCAGAACCGGGACTGTATCTCATTCAGTTTCCCTTCCAGATAGGCTTTTTCACAAGAGCGCATGGATGGTGCTCTTCATAAAAATTCAATGTATTGAGCATAAATTTTATGGGCATGTAATTTCGGATAATCATATTATATAATTTAAGGTCAGTTGGGATTAACGATCCGTTTCTCGAGTTGAGTGGGTGCTGGTATAAAAGATGATTGATGTTTTGAGACCATAGCTTGGATTTCAGCTACTACCTCCGGGTATTTATCAGCAAGATCAAATCGCTCGGAAGGATCATGAGAAAGATTAAACAAGGTCAATTTCTCCAGTTTTTCAATTTTCTCAGGATAACCCAATGGATTATTACTGTAAAAATACAGTTTAAACGCTCCTTTTCTGGCAGCAAAAACCAAGTCATCGTGGTAATAAAACATCTCATTTCTCGGATTTACATTTTCTCCTCTCAAGACTCCTGTCAAATCATACCCGTCATAAGGTCTATCTTTCGGGACAGTTGCGCCTGCCAAATTTGAAAATGTAGGAAGCAAATCCAACGTACTCCCCATTTTGGAAATCACACCCGGCTCCACATTTCCCGGACCCCAGAAAATAGCGGGTACCCGAACCCCTCCTTCATAACTTGTCCCTTTTGCACCAAACAAACCTCCTGAACTCCCCCCCTGCTCATTAAATATTGCCCAAGGACCGTTGTCAGAAGTAAAGATTACATACGTGTTTTTCTCCAAACCCTCCTTTTTCAAAGCATTCAGAATCTCTCCGACGCTCCAATCAATCTCCTCAATCACATCTCCATAAAGCCCTCTTTCACTTTTACCTCTGAATGCATCTGAAGTGAACAAGGGGACATGGGGCAAAGAATGGGCAAGATATAAAAAGAAAGGGGTTGACTTATTCTTTGAAATATAGTTAACAGCTTCTTCCGTGTAGCGTTTTGTGATGGTGTTTTGGTTGGCCGGTCTTTCAATGATTTCATTGTTTCGCATCAATGGGACATTGAAATTTTGATAAATCGGATCAATGAACATTTGCTGATAGGTCCTTTCACCGGCAATCATGTCCATATCATTGCTATAGGGAATTCCAAAATAATAATCAAATCCATGATTAGTTGGCAGATATTCAGGCAAATGGCCGAGATGCCACTTACCGATCGCTGCAGTATTGTATCCGGAATTTTTCAGAAGCCTAGCGATGGTATTTTCTGAAGCAGGAAGTCCACCATCAGAATCAGGAAATAATACTCTTCGGATATTACTGGACATACCCGATCTAATCGGAAGCCTACCTGTCATTATAGCCGCTCTTGAAGGAGTACAGACGTTTGCTGCCACATAGAAATTTGTCCACTTCTGTCCTTCTAGGGCCATCAGATCAATGTTTGGCGTTTTAATAGTCGGATTTCCATAACAACCCAAATCACCATATCCCTGGTCATCAGTAAAAATGATAATGAAATTTGGTTTTTCACTTTGCGCTTTAGCTTGCAAAGGAAGTAATATCGTCTGCGATACTATGGCGAGGAAAATCCCGATTGCTCGCATTTTAAGGGAAGGGTAAATATTCATATCGATCGTTTTAAATGTGATATAATTTAAGTTTTTGTGGGATTAATTGGATTTGGCTCCAGGTTTTTGCCAAGGTGTTTTGCCCCCTTCCTGAATATGCTGCATTAAGATGCTGTTCATTTCTTTATATATTTCAGGTTCAGATTTTATCAAATCATTTTCTTCTTTGGGATCGATTTTGAGATTATACAATTCCATAGGCTGATATGGACTGTTCTGCAAGAGTTTCCAATCTCCTTTTCGAAGCGCATGATAGGTTTTTCCTCCGTAAGTCAGTCCACCTTCCCTGCGTGTAAAATAAACCACTCGCTCCTCTTCTTTTACTGCATTACCCAAAAGCGTGTTTAGAAAACTTCTTCCTTCAACAGTGTGATTAATCTCAACTCCAGCCAGTTGAAGTAAGGTGGGATAAATATCCATGGATAAATTCAATTGATTGGTTGAAGAACCAGCAGCTATCTGACCGGGCCAACTCACCAAAGTTGGAACCCGAAGCCCTCCTTCGTACATGCTCTGCTTTCCATCTCGGAGAGGGCCATTATTGGCTAAATCAGGAAGATGCCCTCCGTTGTCACTTGTGAATAGGATAATCGTATTCTCATATTGTCCACTTTCTTTCAGAGATTTGATCACTTTTCCGATTCCATTATCCAGATGCTCAATAAATGCAATCAAATTCGATCTTTTCTCAGGTAAACCCGGATCTCTCTGTCTCACTCTATCAGACCATTCCTTAGGAGGCTGCACCGGAAAATGGGGCGCATTATAGGCCAGATAAAGAAAAAAGGGTTGTTCGTCCTTTGCCTGTTCAGATATATAATCCGTCGCCCATTCCGTAAAAAGGTCAGTAGCATGTCCCGGAGGATCAATAACCTCATCATTCAGCATCATGAAATTTTTACCATGCCGTCTTTTGATTACATAGTCGTCCATCATATCCTCCAGCCAGCCATGAAACAAGTCAAAACCTTTCTGATTAGGTAAATTCGGCGATTCCAGCCCCAAATTCCATTTGCCGATATGGGCGGTATGATAATTTGCTTCTTTTAACTTTTGAGGTAGAAGAATCGTTTTTGGATCCAGATACCCCCAATTATTTTCGGGATGAAACCGAATCAACCCCGGCACTCCAACCCTATCGGGATATCTTCCCGAAAGAAGTGCGGCCCGGGTAGGCGAACAAACTGGAGAGTTTGTCAAGAAATTATCAAAACGCATCCCATCCTTACGCAAGGCATCTATGTTTGGAGTCTGCAAATCTTCAGTTCCATAATAGGAGACATCGTGGTACCCCTGATCATCAGTTAAAATGATTAAGATATTAGGTTTGTTTTTTGGGAGATTTTGGCTTATCCCAGGAATAGAAAATCCAAAAAAGAGACTAAGAAATAAAATCAGTTTAGACTTGTTCATTTTTTAAGATTTACAATTTCGAGCTTCTAAATTCCCATTTACCAACTTTTTAAGAAATTAGAATTAGCTAGGAAATTCAGTTTAATTCAATTATCGAGTTGTTTGTTGTAGAATACTAATGGGATAATAATCACCATACCCAAAACAATCAGATTGACACTCACTTTGATTTAATGCCCGCTTGAATCAAACGCTAACTTTTTCAATTAAATCAAAATTATCATGCAACCTAAAAGACAGAGGCTCAAGATTCCTGATTTATAGAAAAGGAAAGAAAATCAAGGTGAAGAAATGAAAAAGAAACCAGTAGCATTCAGCTACCGGGTAATTAATAAGTTTACCAACCAGGGTTTTGAACCAGCTTTTCATTGAGATATAATTCACTCAACGGAATAGGAAGCAGGTCATAATATTGCAGATATCCATTCGGAAATTTGGTTTCAATAATTCCTCCGACTTGATCTCAAATCCAAACATCCTCCTAATTGTTTTTCAGTTTGAATTTTGGATAAATAGAAATAATATATATTCCACTAATTTTAAGTGTCGAACATATATTTTAGTTATCTACCTCTTTAAGTAATGGCTTAGGAGACTGCACAATAGAAGCAAATCGTTGATTTTGACCAATCTTACCCCTATCACCTAAATCTTCACGAGCTTGGTCGGCATGTTTTAAAATAAGCTGTACAACATCTGGATATTCACTGGCTAAATTTTTACTTTCTCTGATATCTGTTTTCAAATTATACAATTTAGCTTCAGCCTTCTCTATCTGATTATTAACTCCATTTATTCGCCTTTCCTCTAAAGGAAGATGTAGCTTCCAATCTCCCATCCGGACTGCCTGAAGCTGATCAACTTGGTAGTAATAAAAAGCTTCGTAAGGTGATTTGGTGTTTCCCTTTTGAAAAAGAAGATCAGCTATATTTTTACCATCAATTTTAACTTCAGGCAATTTTGCACCAGCAAAATGGGCGAAGGTAGGAAGTAGATCCATTGTAGTTGCCAATTCTCTACAAACACTTCCGGCAGGAATCATGCCTTCCCATTTTATTAGCATCGGAACCCTCATGCCTCCTTCCATAGTACTTCCTTTATGCCCTGAAAGAGGCGAATTTGTCCCTCCAAAATTACGATCCGCTCCATTATCAGATGTAAAAATCAGTATGGTTTTTTCATTTAGGGACAGTGAATCAAGGGTTTTGAGAATTTGACCCAAGGACCAGTCAATTTCCTCAATTGCATCTCCATAATCTCCATTTGCTGATTTCCCTTCAAAATTTTCACTGGAAAAGATGGGGTTGTGAGGCATAGTATGGGCTAAATAAAGAAAAAACGGGTTATCTTGATTCTTCTCTATAAATTCGAGTGCTGCGACAGTATATTTTTGTGTAATAGTATGTTGGTCCACAGGAGCTTCGATGACTGTTTCATTTTTTAACAGGGGAAGTGGAGGATTGCCTTCAAATTGCTGTTCGCCCATATCATTGCTGTAGGGAATCCCTAAGTAAGAATCAAAACCATGACGAGTTGGTAAGAATTCAGGTTGATCACCCAGATGCCATTTGCCTACCATTGCAGTTTTATATCCTTTATCTTTTAGAACTTCTGCAATAGTTATTTCCTTAGGATTTATTCCCTTATGCGCCACAGCAAAAAGAACCTGACGCATTTCAGTTTTTCCAGGGGGATACGCATTTTCATGCAAATCTACACGTCTTGGATAACTACCAGTTATTAAGCTTGAACGAGAAGGTGTACAATATCCACTTGTGGAGTAAAAATCGGTGAATTTCATACCTTCTTTAGCTAAACTGTTGAAATTTGGGGTACGATGATGTTGAGCTCCAAAAGACTCCAAATCACCATAACCCAAATCATCACAAAATATTATAATAAAGTTAGGTCTAATAAATTCATCTTCGTCATTGCTGGATTGAATTGAATTCCCATGGAGATAAGTACTAGTAAAAGACATAAAAATAAAAAATGTAAAAATAAATGCACTCTGAAAAATTATTATTTTGGATCGAAATAGTGTTAATAAAATCATGATTTTTTTTGTTAAAATTTATGTATTTCTGATATGACATTACTGGCCAAATAAATTTTTACTGACAGCTACCAAAGTTTGATTGAGACAGGCAGTGGCAATTGTTTTATAGGAATTAAACTTACTTTAGAAAAGGCAAACATTCTATATTAATCATTCACAATATCCCCGAAATCAAAAAAGGGGCCGATGCAATCGAACTCCAAAGATTATAGGTAATCAAGCTTTTGTCAGCAAGCTAATTAACACCCAATCAAATCAAAAGAGGTGAATGTTCTAAAAAACAATCTAAAGTTATAATTATGACCGACTCAAAAGTTATTAAAACTATGAGTAAGGAAAGCCTGACAAGAACTGCAGATATTTCAACATTTAGAAGCTGAAACACCTGCAGACTCACCAAAAGATCAGATAAAGAATAATGCAATACTATCTTTACGAGTTTGATTAATCGATAAAGTAACTATACTTCGATCAGAAAACTATATCACTGACTCATTATTGAATTAATTTACCTGTAAAGGCATGTTAGCAGATGATCAACAAACGTGCAATCTAATAAACATTATTGGAATGTCAACTTATTTTTTACCATCCAGGATTCTGGGTTAATTTATTGTTTAGGGATATTTCACTGTCAGGAATGGGTAATAAATTATAATGTTTTAAATACCCACTTGGAAATCTGGTTTCAATAATACCCCCTTTTTCATCTCTTACCACCAAGGGGTAGAGATCCTTGCCAATATCCCATCTTTTTATATCCGACCAGTATAAACCTTCCAAAGCGAACTCCATTCTACGTTCATGTCTTAACTTGACTCTTGCTTCCCCTTGTGATAGACCCAAAGGGATAGGTTTCAATTTCACGTCATCCCTTCCCGTTCTGATTTTATTAATTAAAGTTATGGCTTCGTTAATATTTCCATTCAATTCAATAATTGCCTCTGCCTTAGCCAAAATAACATCTGCATACCTAATCACAATATAGTTTAGATCCGACTGTCCAACCGTAGGTAAATTAGTTTCAATATGATATTTCCTAGAACTATATTGTTTTAGTCTACAGCCTGGATGGTTATATGCACCTCCAGGATATAAATAATTTGGAAAACGAAATCCTAAAAAAAATGAGCCGGGAACAACAACTGTAGATTTCATTCGGGGATCCCAACCATCATAGGGATTATTTAAGTTAACAGCAAAATTACTGTATGAAACTTGAGTCCCATCTATTCTTTCATAAGCATCGATCAAATTTTGAGTTGGAACATACCTGCTTCCTCTTGTAAAACTTCCAGTACCAATGCCTGAAAATTGATCATGCATAGAACCTTGAGAATTTTCTCCTCTAATATATTGCACATCAAATAATACCTCAACATTATTTTCATTTTGTATTTCAAATAATCCATCATAGCTCGGAAAAAGGGCGTATTTATTTAAAGCTTCAATTTCCTTTACAACTTCTAGAACTTTCGAATAATTATTTTGATATAAATATGCTCTCATTTTCATTCCTAAAGCAGCACCCTTATTTGCTCTCCCTTTTTCAGATGAGTTTACTGGAAGTGAATTAATGGCTACATCATAATCTGAAATTGCCTGCTTCCAGGTTTCCTCTTTTGATGATCTAGAAATATTTTTAGCTTCTTCCGAATTTAAAACTCCGATGATTATCGGAACCCCTCCATAACTTTCTACCAAAATAGAATATGCAAGTCCTCTTAAAAAATGAGCCTCGCCTTTTAACACTGATTTTACTTCTGGTTTCAATTCCACTGTTTCAATAGCCTCCAATAAATAATTTGCTCTTGAAATTATGCCATAGGAAGTCCGCCATCTGTTAATCAAAGCCCCACCTTCAGCAGAAGTTAATTGTCCTGCACCAATTTTACTTATGGCTGTATTTCCCCAATTAAAGGTATTAGGAGTTGCTCCATCCCACATACCAAAACCAAATAAATTTGGTTCCCATATACTTCCTGATGAGGTTTCACGTAATTGTGAATAGCATCCGTTTAGCAAAAACTTGATGTCATTTTCATTTTCAGGAAAATTGGCTGATGTTATTTTATCGCCTGGTAATACATCCAGAAAATCTTCTGAACATGCACTAAAAAACACTAACGATAATGCTATAAATATATTTTTAATTTTCATTTTCTTAGAAATTAAGGTTAAGACCAATTGAAACAATTCTAGGCACTGGATAAACATTCGATCCGGAATCAAATGTGTTCCTTTCAGGATCGTACCCTTGATAATCATCTGTCACAAGTGTAAAAACATTCTGCGCATTTATATACACGTATGCTTTTTGCAATCCGATTTTTGACAATGTCTGAGTTGAAAGCCCATAACCCAGTTGAATATTTTTAAGCTTGATGAAATTCAACTCCTGCACCCAAAAGGAGGACTGTGAATTATCCCAAGCGTTATCAAACCTAAGGCTTGGAATGGTTGAATTTTTATTTTCAGGAGACCATGCATTCAACCATACTTTGGAAGTTGCTCGATTTTCAAAGCTTAAGTTGGTAAAATTATTCTGTGTATACACACTGACTCCAATAATGCCTTGAAATAAGAGATTTAAATCAAAACCTTTGTATTTGAAGCTTGGAGAGAATCCAAACGTGTATTCAGGGATCGTATTTCCTAAGACCTTTTTATCCTCAAATCCCAATTTTCCATCTTTATTTAAATCTTCAAACTTTAAATTTCCGGCTTTAGGTTTAAACCCATTGGCAAACATGTGCTCCAATGCTTCAGTATCAGTTTGGTAAATACCAACTGCATTGTATCCATACAGTGCCCTGTAAGAATATCCCTCCCTGATCAAATAAAGTTGGTCTGGAGACCTGGAAGTTCCAAAATCAGTAACCTGATTCTTGATATATGTAGCATTTAATCCAATGTTTATTCCTAATTGATCCCTACCAAGTTTTAGATTATTGTAGTTAAAAATAAATTCGAATCCATCATTCGACATCTCTCCAAGATTTTGGAAGGGAGGAGTTAAACCACCTA
This sequence comes from Spirosoma fluviale, assembly GCA_945868725.1. Lineage (GTDB taxonomy): Bacteria > Bacteroidota > Bacteroidia > Cytophagales > Cyclobacteriaceae > Algoriphagus. The sequence continues at coordinate 10,350 of CAMBMU010000035.1, read as the reverse complement.
ACAGGAGAGGAATGGGAAGCTGTACAATAATATTCTCGGTATTCTTTTTAAAGTAATCTGCTTCAAGAGTAATCTTATCATCCAAAAAACCAGTCTCAATTCCAAAATCAAGAGTTGCGGTAGTTTCCCATGTGATATCTTCGTCTACCAACGATGTGACTGCTGCGCCTGTCGCGAATACCCCTCCGTAGTTATTGCTTAATGCATTATTTTGGCTAATTACAGTGAGATAAGGCCAGAAATTTGTAATGTTTTGATTTCCTAATTTCCCCCATGAACCTCTAACTTTAAGATTTGAGAAGACTCCCAGGTCCTGAATGAATTCTTCGTCTGAAAGCCTCCATCCTGCTGAAAAACCAGGGAAAACACCCCATTTGTTTCCATCCTTAAATCTGGAAGAACCATCTGCTCTAAGATTAGCTTCAAACAGATATTTATCTTTTAAAGTATAATTGATCCTTCCAAAATAGGATAAAATATGAAGTTCATCTTGGTTACCCTGCCCCTGAATGCCTGAAGTACCTGCATCAACTTGTGTTAAACCTTCTTTTGGGGGAAGTGACCTTCTGGCATAAACATTTTGAATTTTATTAGATTCAAGTTGCATACCTGCAATGGCCGAGACAGCATGAACTTGATTGAAGGTTTTTTTAAAGTTGAATGTGGAAAAAAGATTGTTGTTAGTAACAATTACATTTCCTCTATTTATTTCAATCCCCTCTCTGTTATAGTTTTTTGTAATCGTTTGAATACCTGTATCTGTATAACCAAAAAGACTGGTATTATATCGATCAACAAGACTCATGTTAATGTTGGAAGCAACAGTAGTTCTAAATGACAATACCTCACTAAACTTTACGTCAGCAGTAGCATTAAAAGTAAAAACATTGTCTTTAGTATTAGTCAATCCATTTGCTGCATCGATTAAGGGATTTCTGTTATCATAGAGTAAGTTTCCATTTTCAGAAATTGCTTGAACAGAACCAAATCGTCCATCACTTGTAAATGGAGCAATATAAGGTGTTGCGCCACCTAACATTTCAAAAACTCTTCCTAAAGAACCATAAGTAACATCTGCGTAAGGCTCTTTGGAATCCCTTGTGAGATAACTAAAACGACCGCTTACTTTCAACCACTTATTGACATTTAATTCTAAATTTGCTCGAATACTATATCGCTGAGAACTAGTATTGGGAACCATACCTTTCTGATCCAAATAATTAAAGGAAAGAAAGGAGGCCATAGAAGATGAACCTCCCTTTATTGATAGATTGTGTTCTTGCATAGGAGCCGTTTGAAAAAGTTCCTTAAACCAATCAGTGTTTGGGTATTTAAAAGGATCATTTCCATTTTTGAAAGAAGAAATTAAAGCATCAGAAAATAATGGACTTGCTCCATCATTTTTCAAAGCTTTATTGGTAAGTTCCATGTGAGTGGCACTGTTATCTATAAGATCATATCTCCTACCCAACGATTGGATACCTCCATAAGAATTCAGACTTACTTCCATTTTTTCATTTGTCTTACCCATTTTGGTGGTAACCAAAATGACGCCGTTAGCTGCTTTAGAACCAAAAATTGCGGCACTCGCAGCATCTTTCAACACTGAAATGTTTTCAATATCTGCAGGATTTAATTGTTCAAAAGTCCCTTCAACTCCATCGATTATAATTAGCGGGTTTGAGTTATTCAAAGTCCCCCAACCTCTGACTCTTATTTGGGCACCATCTGCACCAGGCTTACCTGAATTTTGACTTACCCAAACACCAGATGCGGTACCCCCCAAGGCTTGAGAAGCATTGGTTATTGGTCTATTATTTAATTCATCATCAAATTTTACAGTTGAGATAGCTCCTGTCAGGTTAACTTTTTGCTGTTCCCCATAACCAACTACAACTACTTCTTCTAAGGATTTAGTATCATCTTCTAATTTAATATTAAGAGTAGTTTGACTTCCGACCTTTATTTCTTGGTTAATAAATCCCACAAAGCTAAAAACCAAAATATCTCCCTCACTTGCTGATAGTGCATAATTCCCATCTATATCCGTTACAGTTCCGGAGGTGGTTCCTTTCACGCTAACAGTAACTCCCGGTAAACCCTGACCTGAAGAATCTGTTACTTTACCGCTAATTGGGGCCCAGCTTTCTTGAACAGAAGAAGCTTCTTTTGCATCGAATTCTAGCCTATTTTTAACATCTATTCCGTGATTGACTTGCCGGAATGACAACATACTCTGCACAGATGCCTCTATTAGAAAGTCAATGACAGATCCCTTCTTTTTTGAAAAATTTAAAGCCATTTGCTTATCCAATTGCTGGTTTTCGTAAGAAAATTTGAAAGGAGTCTGCACCTGAACTTCGCTAAAAAACTGAAGCAGGGTCAACTCATTATTAGAAAGAGTAATCTTGACCTCTTCTATTTTTTTGTACTGCCCATTTACATCTACCGCCAAAACAAAATTGAGCAGTATTGTTTGTAGAATGAAACCATAGAGGAATCGCTTGGACAACATAATTATTGTCTTTAGTAATTTATTTTTCATAAATTTAAATTGGTTTATTGAAATATCTTTTTGGTAAACCCGACCTGTCATGGTACCATTCCCCAATGTTTTCCAAAAACAGGTTGCCTCAATAGCCGGAAAGGAGCTTGCTCTAATCCGGCTATTTTTTAAGATGTGTTTGTCGATTTCATTTTTTTTATAATCTGATTGTTAAGGATTTATCATTTAATTGGTAAGTAAATTTCTGGACATAAGACATGCTGATCAGAACATCTTCCAGGGTCTGCTTTTTATATTCACCTGAAAACTGCCACTTCACTCCTTTTTCATTTTCAAGTGAAATTTCCACCCCATACCACTCTTCCAAAGCAGTCACTACTTCCCTCAAGGAGGCGTTATTAAACCTCAGCACTCCTTCCTTCCAAGCTAATATTTCAGGGATTTCAAAATTCACAACATTAAAAACAGCATTGATTGGATCAAAATCAATAAGTTCTTTTGGAGATAGTGTGAAAGTTTTAAGAGAAGAAGTAACTACCACTTTTCCACTTACCAGTGCAACTTGCGTTCTTCCAGACTGATTTGTATTGATGTTAAAGCTTGTACCTAATACAGTTGTCAATAATCCTTCGGTCCGTACTGTGAATGGCCTGAGACTATCGTTCTCGACCTCAAAATATGCTTCACCAGTTAGGGTAATTATGCGTTGATCTTTTCCAAATTCCTCTGGAAATTCTACCTGAGTCGAAGAATTTAGCCAAACCTTTGTGCCATCACTTAGAGTAAGTTGCATCTTCTCACCTGCAGCTGTGGTTTTCCGAATAGTAACTTCGCTGACAATCGGGACTTTTTCTATTTTGTTTATTTTTGATAAATTAAAAAGGAGTGCAATACCGAAAGAGACGATAAGGATTGCTGCAACGCGACTCATCTGCCCTATACCATTCCAAAATAACTCAGCCCATGTAAGATTCATTTGAGGTTCAATATTGGGTTTGTCAGCAGCCAAATTTTTCATCCTAAGTATTGATTCAAGCACTTCCTCTTTCATTCCAAGAGGAGGCATCACTCGTTCAAAACTTGATCCTTGCAAAATTTCCTTAGCAATTTTCATTGCTTTTAATTGTTCTGGATTAGCAATTCTCCAATTTTCCCAATAGTCGCCCAATTCCTTATCAGTGTGGTTTACCCACCTGATAAATTCAGGATTAGTTAAAAAGTCTTCAACATTCTTCATTTCGTTTTCTTAATTAATTTTAATAAAGAGGTTTTATAAGTTTTACTATTTTGGGAGTGTGAGTTTTTAAAGTGTTAAAGCAATTTTCTAAGTTCTTTAATAGCCTTATACATTAAATTACGAGCACTTTGATGATTTTCCAGTTCCATAATTTCTTGGATTTGAACATAATTAAATCCTTCGAAAAAACTGTAATAGATAATTTCCCTTTGTCTTCGGCTTAGCTTAACTATTGCATCATTCAATTGGGAAATTTTATCAGCGTCAATTTGCCTGTCAATAAGTTGGGCTTCGTAGGAAAGAATAAATTGAAAATCGGCAGGAATGGAATCGAGAGAATCTTTGAAAGCCGACCTTTTCGAAACCTCCTTATAAAGCCTTCTTTTGAAGCATTTAAATAGATAGAATTTAATAGAGTCGGTTGAACCCAAATATTGTCGTCTTTCCCGGAGGTCAATAAACAGGTCCTGCAATGTATCTTTTATGAGATTTGAATCAGAGACAATGCTAAATCCGTAAACATACAAAACATCAAAGTAAGATTGATAAATGAAAATAAAGGCTGATTCATTCCCTTGTCTAAATGCATCCCAAGCCTCCGAATCATTAGAAAATGTCGGAGTTACAGGCAGTCTAAAATCCTCAATTCCATAAGGATTGGATGTAACTTTCTTTGCTGGCATTTTCGGCTACTCTTAATTAGATTTTAAGGAAATCAAAATCTGAATTTTTTCTAAACTATTGATAGAATAGATTTACACATTATTATATTTTGTTTGTATAAGTTAAAGCAAAATAAAAGATAAACGTAACCTAATTTACACAAATTTTTTTTTCGTTTTTTTTTAATCAATTGATAATCAGTTACATGATTATCCTGAATCTTGCCAGAATAGGTAAATTGAAGTAATGATGAGTCCGTCAATGAATTTTTGACCGAAGTATCTTCGGTTGAGCTTGTAACAAAACTCATCCAGGTAGTTCTGCATCATTCGTTCACTGAGGAGTCAGAGTATACGTGGGTATGGGCTCCCCAACCTCACAGTCAAAAATTGTGACTAGTGCCAATAAAGCCGTAAAAACGTTTTTTGGGTAAAATATTCCTTTGCGTGCCATTTGTGTTAGAGATTTGGTATAGGGCTGCTTTTTTTGACAATTCAAACATAAACGAGATCATTTTTTTTACAAAGTAAGTTCCTCAGAAGGGGCTCCTTAATTAACAACTTTAAACCTTAAACTCGACACTAAAATTTCCATAAAAAACCGACTTGATTGGTGGTTGATTTGCAAATCCCTTCCCTCTTTTTCCAGATTTTTTTGCAAGTTTTTTGCAAGTGGATTTAATGAACTAAAACAGGTCTGAAAATTTCGAGAATTATGGGAGGTTTTCACCCGAAAAAAGAATCCAAAATTCCCGAGTAACAAAAACCTAAAAGCCTCTAAATTTGAATTCTGAAGTGGTTTTTAAGATAAAAAGTTACTGACTTTTTGATTTTTTTGAAACAAAAAAAGTCCCGAAATATTCGGGACTTGATGTGGGAGTTGAGGGATTCGAACCCCCGACCCTCTGCTTGTAAGGCAGATGCTCTGAACCAGCTGAGCTAAACTCCCATTTTTTTATTCCCTCTCTTTTAAAGGGAATGCAAAGATAACTTGTTTTCTACTTGAAGCAATAGTGACTTAAAAAAAATTTATTCCAACCGAATCAATCGGTTGAAAATGAGTTAGAAAAAAAATACCAATCCTCCTAAATTCCTATTGCTGCGCTTTTCACCCACCTTTACAAAAAAAATATAGCGTCAAAAGTAGTTTTGTCCGTATTTTGAACCCAAATACAACGCAATCATGAAAAGAATACTCCAACTAGGCGGACTTTTGTCCCTCTTTATTCTGAATGCTCCTTCCCCTACTTTTTCGCAACAAGGAAAGGACAACAACCAAAAAAACTTTACCGAGGTCATCGACCGCAGAGGAAACAGCTACCGATCTGCCTCAGGCAAGCCGGGTGAAGCCTACTGGCAAAATGCTGCAGACTACCAAATCGAAGTTGTACTGGATGAGGCCAGCCACAGCCTTTCCGGCAAGGTAAGCATCACCTACACCAACAATAGCCCAGAGGCCCTGGACTTCATCTGGCTCCAATTGGAGCAAAACCGATTTACCCCTACCTCCCGCGGTACCCTCACCACTCCCGTGCAGGGCAATCGCTACAATGGAGACATCGATGGCGGATACCAGATCAGCGAGGTGCTAGCGAAGGTGGGCCCCAAAGGAGCGGCTTCAACGAAGCACCTGATCGACGATACCCGCATGCAGGTTTGGTTTGCGGAACCCATCCCTGCCAAAGGGGGAAAAGCCACCGTTTCCATGAACTTCTCCTTCAAAGTACCTCAAAAAGGAATGGACCGCATGGGCAGACTGCAAGTTAAAGACGGTTGGATCTATGCCTTTGCACAGTGGTATCCCAAAGTGGCTGTATTTGACGAAACCGAAGGCTGGAACATCGAGCCCTACCTAGGTGCAGGAGAATTTTACCTGGAGTATGGCACCTTTGACTACAAGGTGACCGTTCCCTACAATCACATCGTGGTAGGATCTGGCAAACTGATGAACCCGACTGAAGTACTCAGCAAGGAACTTTTGGCACGCTACACCAAAGCTTCCCAAAGTGAGGAAACAGTCTACCTAGTCTCTCCAGAGGAAATCAAAAACACGCAACTTACCCGTCCCAAGCAGAGCGGCACGCTCACCTGGCACTTCCGTATCCAAAATGCACGGGATGCTGCCTTCGGTACTTCCGACTCCTTTATCTGGGATGCTGCTCGCATCAACCTCTCAAGCGGAAAAACAGCCCTCGCACAGTCTGCCTACCCCATGGAAAGCAATGGACAAGATGCCTGGACGCGCTCGACCGAGTACAGCAAAGCCTCCATCGAATACTACTCCAAACAGTGGTATGAATTTCCTTACGAGACAGCAACTAACATAGCCGCAGAAATCAACGGAATGGAATACCCAGGGCTTAACTTTTGTCATTACCTGTCCAAGGGAGAATCCCTTTGGGGAGTAACTGACCACGAGTTTGGACACAACTGGTTCCCCATGGTAGTAGGCACCAACGAGCGCCGCTACGCCTGGATGGACGAAGGCTTCAATACCTTCATCAACCACTACAGTTCCAACGCCTTCAATAAGGGAGAATACCCTTCTTCCCTGCAGCAAACCCGCAATTTCAATGGCTACTTCACCAGCGACAGCCGTGAAGGAATAGATAACTATCCAGACATCACCGACACGCGCAACCTCGGGATGGTGGCCTACATGAAGCCAGCTGTTGGCTTGGTGATGCTCCGCGAATACATCTTGGGCCCAGAGCGCTTTGACAATGCCTTCCGCTCCTACATCAAGACCTGGGCTTTCAAACACCCGCAGCCTGGAGACTTCTTCAATCACATGGAGAATGTGGCCGGCGAGAACTTGTCCTGGTTCTGGAAGGGTTGGTTTTATGGCAATGGCAACATTGACCTCGGCATCAGTTCCGTGCAGCCCTATGGAGAAAATCAGGTCATCAGCCTCGTGAATAAAGGAGATTTCCCGATGCCAGTTACCCTTGAAATCACCTATGTGGACAATACCACCGAACGGGTAAAGTTGCCCGTGGAAATTTGGCAGCGTGGAGACACTTGGAATTACCTCCACAAAGGAAGTAAGAAGATCAAGCAGGTGGTCATCGATCCAGACAAGGTGACGACCGACATCAACTTGGGCAACGACAGTTGGCCCGTAGAAATCTACAAATAACCCAAAAGGTCCCGCACGTGCGGGACCTTTTGGGTTACGATTTTTTGATTGCTCGAAAGGACACATGTAAGTAGCCAAAGAAAATAAAGTTTGAAGTTCAATTAAGTGGACTATGGTCCGTGAACAAATTGTCAATACTATTTTGAAATTTAATTGTAACACCAAATTGATCCGCTGTGGCGGATCCAACATTGAATAGCCGCGGGTCAACCTGCCTTCGGTAGGTGAATCCGCCGCGGCGGAAAAATAGAATAGATAGATGTTCCCGATCCGCAGTAGCGGATCGAACCAGTATACCTTTTGATTAATTTCGATTTTGTTCAATCCGCCGCGGCGGATCAACCCGCCATGGCGGGTTGTGGGGGATGGTATCATTACCCACCCCAGGTTTACCTGCTCCTGGCAGGTAAACCTGGGGCTATGCAAGGTTTGATCCGCTATAGCGGATCGGATTTAGATACAATTTTGGCAGGAAAAGGTCATTCAGAATTTTCAATAACAAGTGTCGTTGGAATAAAATTTATCGTGGCAAGGTCAGTTTGGTAACTGTCAACCGCCCACAGTCGACGGTCCACAGCTGATTGTAAGGAACTTCAAGCCTTGTTCTTATTCTCAAAAATTATTCACGTAAATACAGACAACCAACCTTGAATAGGACTGCTTTATTGCAGATCACTAAAGAAAATAGGGGTTGACATTCAGTTAGATGGGCTGTGGGCCGTGGACTACCAACCGTTAGCGATTATTATCCAAGCGCCTGATTCATATCATCTATCAAATCATCGATATGCTCTAGCCCTACAGATACACGTAGAAGATTAGGAGGAGTAGTCGTATTTGGACCCTCCACTGCAGCCCTGCGCTCGATCAAACTCTCTACCCCACCCAAACTCGTGGCATTGGCAAAAAAACGAAGTTTGGACACCAATCGGTCCGCTGCTGCCGCTCCTCCTTTTACCGTGAAGGAGATCATCCCTCCAAATCCATGCATCTGCTTGGCCGCCACCGCATGATTGGCATGGGAAGCTAATCCTGGGTAGAACACTTTTTCTACTTGAGGATGATTTACTAAAAATTCTGCCAAGGCCTTCGCATTGCTTGCATGCCCTTTCATTCGATAGGCCAGCGTACGGATACTTCGTGTCAAATAATAGCAGTCTGTAGGAGAAGGTACTGCACCGCCGATGCGCTGCACATTTCTTATTTTTTCCCAGAAGGCATCTTTTTTTGCCGTGATTAAGGCTCCACCGAGGATGTCGGAGTGCCCCCCAAAGTATTTGGTGCTGCTGTGCATCACCAAGTCTGCACCCAGATCAATGGGATTTTGAAATACCGGCGTAGCAAAGGTACTGTCACAAGCCAAAATCGCTCCCTGAGCTTTTGCCAAAGCAGAAATTTCGCGGACGTCGGTGATCTTCAAAAGCGGATTGGAAGGAGATTCCACCCAAAAAAGCGCCGTATTGGGGCGAATGGCATTTTTTACAGCCTCAAGATTGCTCATGTCCACAAAGGTAACTTCATGGATACCCGCAAAAAGCTGCACCATGGAATTGTGGAGCCCGTGGTACATGTCGTCTGGAGCCACAATATGGGATCCTGGAGCAAGAGCCTGGTAAACGGCAGTGCCGGCGGCATTGCCTGAAGAAAAGGCTGCTGCATCTTCTCCTTTTTCCATGGCTGCCAAGACCTGTTCCAAGGAATGTCGGTTGGGATTGTTGGCGCGAGTATAAAGCATCCCTCCTTCGTTTCCATGTTCAAAGGTGGTGCTCAAGGTGATGGGCTGCACTACAGCGCCGTGACTCTCGCGAGTCCCATTGCTGAGGTGAATGGTGAGGGTTTCAAATTTCATAGGGTGGTGGTCTTCTGCAACAAGTTATAAAAGTCTAGGACAGGAGGAAAATCCTTCCTAAAAAAAAAGCCCTGTTTAATGACAGGGCTTCTAAGTTTTATCGAATTCGATCCACTGACCTTACCAGTGCCTCGTCCTTTTTGATAAAGCGATTGGCGAGCATATTCATGACCATGGACACCAAGATAGCCCAAAATCCCAGGCCATATTCACCCCCATCTTCGCCTTGAATGGCTTCGTTTATTCCGTTGGTGGTCAAGAAAGTTGCGGCAACGAGAGAGACCATCACGAGGGAATTGATCATGTTGAGCAAAAGCTGACGGGAACGGAGGCGGTATTGGAAGATGGATGCTAAAGCCAAAATCGCAGCAAGAGCTGCTAGCGCGCCAAGGTACCATTTGGAAGAGGATTGGATCACCTCACCGCCCTGGTCCAAATTGGTCAGCATAAAGGCCGACAGGGTCCAGTAATCCCCATCTACATCACCTTGATGCCAAAGTTGCGTACTTAGGGTCACTCCCATACCTACCGCGATCAGAAAAAGAAAAATAGTTTGTACACGCTGAATCATAGCAATCTTTTTTTTAACAAAGAAAACCCCTTCCGATGGGAATATCAAGAAAACAATTCTTGTCCGTGGATTTCGTATGGAATAGTATCTTTGCGCTGCAATGAACGACAACACCCAACGGTATTTTCTAGAGCTGAGCTACAAAGGCAGTCCATTTCATGGATGGCAGGTGCAGCAAAATGCATTTACCGTTCAGGAGTGCATTGAAAAAGCACTGAGTACCTACTTCAGAACAACCATTACGATACTGGGGAGCGGACGCACCGACACGGGAGTACATGCTCAACTACAGGTCTGCCACTTTGACCTACAGGATATGGGGCTCGGAGAAAATTTTCTCAAAGCCCTCAATGCCATTCTACCGAAGGAAATTGGCATTCATGCCG
>CAMBMU010000034.1 GCA_945868725.1 Spirosoma fluviale | reverse complement strand
ATCGCCAACCGAATTGGAGTTTATGCCATCATTTCGGGCATGCACGCCATTGAGAAGATGGGCTTTGGCGTTTCGGAAGTGGACAAGCTTACAGGCCCAGTGATTGGCAGAGCCAAGTCCGCCACTTTCCGCACCATGGATGTGGTCGGCTTGGACACCACAGTCAACGTATCCAATAACCTGTACAAGGCGCTACCGCACGACGAGTCCAGAGACAAGTTTATCTTACCTAAGATTGTAGAAGTGCTCTACAACAACAAATGGTTTGGAGATAAGACAGGCCAAGGCTATTTCAAAATGACCCGTCATCCTGACGGAACGAAGGAACTTCAGGAACTCGACTTGAAAACCTTTACCTACAAAGACGTAGAAAAACCCAAGTTCAAGGCGCTCGAGGCGGCGAAAGAAGTGGAAGACCTCAAAAAGCGCTTGAAGCTGTTGGTCAACTTCGAAGATCGTGCAGGTGAGTTTTACCGCGCCTCTTTTTACGACTTATTTAAGTACTGTTCCCATCGTATTCCGGAGATCTCTGACGAGCTCTACCGCATAGATCAAGCGGTATGTGCTGGCTTCGGCTGGGAGCTTGGGCCTTTTGAAACCTGGGATGCGCTAGGCGTTAAAGAGACCGTGGCCAAGATGGAAGCAGCTGGTGAAAAGGCGGCAACCTGGGTGCACGAACTTCTTGCTGCAGGACACGAGTCTTTTTACAAGATTGTGAATGGTAAAAAAACCTACTACGACATCCCGTCCAAATCCTACAAGGAGATTCCTGGACTAGAGGAATTTGTCATTTTGGATACGCTGAAGTCTGCAGGGAAGAAAGTCTGGGGCAATGCTGGGGCTACTGTCGTGGACCTTGGAGACGAGGTCATTGGCCTGGAGTTCCACTCCAAAATGAATTCCATGGGTGCCGAAGTCATTGAGGGTATCAACACCGCAATTGGCATGGCTGAAAAATCTTACAAAGGGCTAGTTATCGGCAACGAAGGAGGCAACTTCTCCGCAGGAGCCAACCTGGCCATGTTGTTCATGTTTGCCGGCGATCAGGAGTTTGACGAAATCAACTTGATGATCGCCCAGTTTCAAAACACGATGACCCGTGCGCGATTCTCTTCTGTACCCGTAGTGGTAGCGCCGCACAACATGGCGCTGGGTGGTGGATGCGAATTGTCGCTCCATGCCGATCACATTCAGGCGCATGCTGAACTTTACATGGGCTTGGTGGAAGTGGGCGTGGGCCTAATCCCTGCCGGCGGCGGAACCAAGGAGATGACCCTCCGATTTTCCAACGGCATCATTGGTGGTGACGTGGAGCTCAACCAGCTTCAGGAGTACTTCATGAATATTGCTACGGCCAAGGTGTCTACTTCAGCCGAAGAGGCACGAGGTCTGGGCTACTTGCGCGCTAGCGATGGAATTTCGCTCAACCGCAAGCGACAGCTGGCAGATGCGAAGGCCAAGGTAATCTCCATGTCTGATTTGGGCTATACCCAACCTGTTCCGCAGCGCAACATCAAGGTCTTGGGCAAAAGTGCACTGGCCTACTTTGAAGCCGGGGTAATGGGAATGATCTATGGAGGCTACATCTCCGAGCACGATGCCAAAATCGCTAAGAAGCTAGCCAATGTGATGGCTGGAGGAGATTTGTCTTCCCCTACAGAGGTTACCGAGCAGTATTTATTGGACTTGGAACGCGAAGCTTTCTTGAGTTTGACAGGTGAGAAAAAGACGCTTGAACGAATCCATAGTATTTTGTTTAAGGGGAAACCATTGAGAAATTAATAAAAGTATCAAGTATCAAGTATCAAGTATCAAGTATTTCTAGACACTCACTGTGCATAATTTTAAAGAACTTAAGGTTTGGCAAAAGGCGGTTGATTTCGCAGTAGAAATATATGCGGTTACCAAAGTATTTCCCTCGGAGGAGAAATTTGGATTGGTCTCACAAATGAGAAGAGCTGGAGTGTCTATTCCTTCCAATATTGCGGAAGGGTGCGGGAAGACTTCCACAAAGCAGTTTTCGCAGTCCCTTGAGGTAAGTTTGGGAGAGAGTTTTGAATTGGAAACACAATTGATTATCGCTCATCGAACAGGCTTGATCACGGCAGAACGAGTAAAAGAACTGGAAGAGAATCTTTCAGAACTTCAACGAATGATCAATGGATTAAAAGCTTCCTTGGCACCACTTACTTAACGGGGTTTAGGTACTAATTACTTGATACTTGCTACTTGATACTAATCACGACATCGACATAAAATCTTTCAAAAAAAATAACATGGATGCATACATTATAAATGGATACCGGTCTGCGGTAGGGAAGTCCAAAAAAGGAGGGTTTCGTTTTTATCGCCCGGATGATTTGGCAGCAGATGTGATCAAGCATTTGGTGGCCAACACTCCTGGTCTTGAACCCAAGCTAGTCGATGACCTCATTGTGGGCAACGCGGTTCCGGAGGCCGAGCAAGGCATGCAAATGGGCCGGATGATTTCCCTCATGGCCCTGGGAATTGATGTTCCTGGATTTGTGATGAACCGCTACTGTGGTTCCGGCTTGGAGGCCATCGCCCTAGCTGTAGGTAAAATTAAAGCTGGCATGGCCGATTGCATCATTGCAGGCGGAACCGAGTCCATGTCTTTGGTGCCCATGATGGGCTACAAGACGGCGCTCAACTGGAAAATTGCTTCGCAACACCCATCTTACTACCTCAGCATGGGCTTGACCGCTGAGGAGCTGGCCAAGGACTACAGCATCACTCGTGAAGAGGCAGATGCTTTTTCTGTGCGCTCTCACGAAAAAGCCCTTGCAGCGATAGCTGCAGGTAAGTTTAAAGACGAAATCGTACCCGTGGAGGTAGAAGAAACCTACCTGGATGAAAAGGGCAAAAAGAAAACCCGGAAATATGTGGTAGACACGGATGAAGGACCTCGAGCAGGGACGACCATGGAAGCCCTTGCAGCGCTGAAGCCAGCCTTTAGATTGGGTGGGCAGGTGACTGCAGGAAACTCCTCCCAGACCTCGGATGGAGCCGCCTTTGTGGTGGTGATGTCGGAGCGTTTGATGAAATCACTTGGACTAGATCCTATTGCGCGCATGATGTCTTACTCCGTGGCAGGGGTGGATCCGCGCATCATGGGAATAGGCCCGAAAGAGGCGGTTCCCAAGGCGCTGAAGCAGGCGGGACTAAGTCTCCAGGACATTGACCTAATTGAGTTGAATGAGGCCTTTGCTGCTCAGGGTTTGGCCGTGATGAAGTCCTTGGATATCAATCCAGGCATCGTCAATGTCAATGGTGGAGCGGTCGCATTGGGTCACCCACTGGGATGTACTGGAGCGAAGCTTTCCATACAGCTCTTCAATGAACTCCGTCGACAAAACAAAAAGTATGGTCTGGTGACTGCTTGCGTCGGTGGCGGACAAGGAGTAGCGGGGATATACGAATTACTTAAATAGGTAGAAATACGGAATGGAAGAGACTATTAGAACCGAGAGCCAAGAGATTAGACTTTCAATTCTACGGCTTACGAAATCCTGCTTATTGAACAACATTTGTTTTGTGTCTTGCTTCTAATCTCTTCTTTCTACTAAATGTCGAATGTTGAACACCGATTGAAGAATGTCGAAGTGGAAATTCGTAGAACATACTAATCTCGTATCACCACGAATAAAGTCTCGTTTCTTGTATCTCAGCTCTTGATTCTAATCTCTTGTCTCTTGCTTCTTTAAGAAATAACATACCATAACATACACAACTCATGTCAAAACAAACCAACAGCATCCAAGGCGGAGAGTTTCTTGTTCGAGAGACCCCAGCACAGGATATTTTTATTCCTGAGGAATTCAGTGAAGAACAAAAAATGATGGCTCAAGCCTGTCAAGATTTTATCGACACAGAGATCAATCCCAATGTGGAGAAAATTGATAGCATGAAGCACCCGGAATTGGTTCCGGCACTTTTCAAAAAGGCAGGAGAGCTGGGCCTGCTTGGCATCGCCGTTCCTGAGGAATATGGAGGGCTAGGCATGAGTTTCAATACCTCTATGCTCATTGCAGACATCATTGGTGCTTCTGGTTCTTTTTCCACCACCTATGGAGCGCATACAGGGATAGGCACCTTGCCTATTATATATTACGGTACGGAAGAACAAAAGCAAACGTACCTTCCCAAGCTGGCTACTGGTGAGTGGGCAGCCTGCTACTGCTTGACTGAGCCAGATGCCGGCTCCGATGCCAACAGTGGCAAAACCAAAGCAACCCTTTCTGCGGACGGAGCCCACTACCTCATCACCGGTCAGAAGATGTGGATTTCCAATGCAGGCTTCGCGGACTTATTTATTGTCTTTGCCAAGATTGCCGACGATAAAAATCTAACTGCATTTATTGTGGAAAAAACCTTCGGGGGAATCACCATGAATGAGGAGGAGAAGAAATTGGGCATCAAAGGTTCCTCTACCCGTCAAGTGTTTTTCAACGACTGTCCGGTACCTGTCGCCAACATGCTTTCAGACCGAGGAAATGGCTTTAAAATCGCCGTAAACATTCTCAATATCGGGCGAGTGAAGTTAGGAGCAGGAATACTTGGAGGCGCTAGAACGGTTACTTCTCAGTGTATCCGCTATTCTGGCGAAAGAAAGCAGTTTGGTGTATCGATTAACACTTTTGGAGCGATCAAAGCAAAGTTGGCGGAGATGGCCACCCGAATCTATGCAACGGAGTCTCTATGCTACCGTGCGGGCCAAGACATTGAAGACCGAATGGGCGCCTTGGCAGCACAGGGGCTTTCTGATTCCGAGGCCAAGTTGAAGGCCATGGAACAGTTTGCGATCGAATGTGCGATTGCGAAAGTTCATGGGTCCGAAGTGCTGGACTACATTGTGGATCAAGGAGTGCAGATCTATGGAGGCATGGGCTACTCAGCCGACGCACCAATGGAAAGAGCTTATCGAGATGCCCGAATCTCCCGTATTTACGAGGGTACCAATGAAATTAACCGCATGCTTATGGTCGGCATGGTGCTTAAGCGCGCAATGAAGGGAGAAATCAATCTATTTGAACCGGCCATGGCTGTGGCCTCCGAATTGGTGTCAGTTCCTTCATTTGAGAGTATAGATACTTCCGAATTGTTTGCAATGGAAAAAGACCTAGTTCATAAACTGAAGAAGGTATTTCTAATGGTTGGCGGAAAGGCCGCCATGGCTTTGCAGGATCGCATAGAAGACGAGCAGGAGATCATGATGAACTTGGCAGATGTGATGATTGAAATCTATGCTGCAGAGTCGGTGCTGCTACGAACCGAGAAGTTAGTCAGTCAACGAGGTGAGGCAGCCTGTGCTGCGCAAATTGCGATGACCAAGATTTACTTGTACGAAGCGATTGACAAGGTGGAAGCTGCTGCCAAGGAAGCGATTGTATCCTTTGCCAAAGGAGATGAACAAAAAGTGATGCTGATGGGCTTGAAGCGATTTACCAAACCTGACTTCATCAATCCCAAAGAGCTTCGTAGACAAGTAGCGGACGTGATGATTGCGGAAGGGAAATATCCTTTTTAAGTATAGGAAACGAAATACGGTGGAAATACGATAGAAATAGACTTTGCTTCGCTCCGTGAAATAAGGTTTAAATACGCATTGTATTCCTTATTTCTACGAGCTTGCTCGTATTATTTCCATTGTATTTCCATTGTATTTCTTCATTCCCTGTCCTTCAAGTAATTTCTTCTAATTTCACCATCAGATCCCAAACAGCGATGCCTAAGGTGACGGAAATATTGAGGGAGTGCTTGGTGCCTAGTTGAGGAATCTCAAGGACCTCATCACAGGATTTTAGTACTTCTTCTTCCACGCCGAAGACCTCGTTTCCAAAAATTAACGCATAGGATTTCCCTTTTTTGGGCTGAAATTGTTGCAGGGGAGTGGAGTTTTCCACCTGTTCCAAGGCGCAGCAACAAACGCCTTCGGCTTTTAATCGGGTGATGGCTTCTAGAGTAGTACTGCAATATTCCCAATCTACAGATTCGGTGGAGCCAAGGGCAGTTTTTTGAATGTCTCGATGTGGTGGAGTGCCCGTAACGCCGCAGAGGTAAATTTTTTCGACCCGGAAAGCATCTCCTGTTCGGAAGGCAGAACCCACATTGTTGAGGCTGCGAACATTGTCGAGCACTAGTATGAGGGGAGATTTTTTGGTTTCTTTAAACTCCTGAACGGATAGCCGATCCAGGTCTTCCATGCTTAATTTCTTCATCTCTTTTATTTCCTTATCGAATCGGCTATTTTCAGGTCTATTTTCTGAGTCAAAAGTACGATAATTCTAATTTACGCATGAGCAAATCCAAAGACGGCCAAGAAACTCCCTTGATGAAGCAGTACAATGCGATCAAGGCCAAGCACCCCGGGGCCTTGTTGTTGTTTCGTGTGGGAGATTTTTACGAGACTTTCGGCGAGGACGCGGTGGTGGCAAGCAGGATCTTGGATATCGTGCTAACCAAGCGTGCAAATGGTGCCGCCTCTCACATCGAATTGGCAGGTTTTCCGCACCACTCTTTAGATACCTATCTCCCAAAGTTGGTCCGCGCTGGCAACCGTGTAGCCATCTGTGATCAGCTTGAGGACCCGAAAAGCGTTAAAGGAATTGTAAAAAGAGGGGTGACAGAATTGGTTACTCCAGGCCTCTCCTACAACGACCAAGTACTCGATACGCGTAAAAACAATTACCTGGCCTCCATTCATTTTGGAAAAGATAGCCATGGGATCGCATTTTTGGATATTTCCACAGGGGAGTTTATGTGTGCAGAAGGAAATGCTGCCTATGTGGAAAAACTGCTGCAAAGCTTTACACCTTCCGAGCTCATATTCTCCAAGGCGGCTAGAAAAGCCGCCGCCGAGCTCTTTAAGAATGAGTTTGTCACCTTCCACTGTGAAGATTGGGTCTACCAGTACGACTTCACCTACGACAAACTGAAAAACCATTTTGGTACAACGAGCTTGAAGGGGTTTGGAATAGAGGATTTGCCTGCCGCCAGTATAGCTGCAGGGGCAATATTGTATTATTTGGAGGAGACTGAGCACAAAGACATTCAGCACATTTCCTCCATCTCCCGCATTCCAGAAGATAAGTACGTATGGTTGGACAAGTTTACCATTCGAAATCTTGAGCTGGTTTTTGCTCAACATGAAGGAGGGGTGCCGCTTATTCAAATTTTGGATCAAACGGTGACCCCGATGGGTTCCAGGATGCTGAAAAAGTGGATGGTGCTGCCGCTAAAAGACAAACAAGCCATCGAAGAACGCCTGAATGTGGTGGACTTCTTTTACCAAAACCCCTCCTTGATCGAGGAAATGCTGGTGCAGCTGAAGCAAACAGGTGACCTAGAACGCTTGATTTCTAAGGTCGTTGTGGGACGAGCCAATCCTCGAGAGATCAATCAAATTAGGCGCGCGCTTCAGGTGGTTGTTCCCATTAAATCCCTGCTCAAAACCCAGTCAAATCCTACCCTTAAGCGCCTATCCGAGCAGTTGCATCCTTGCGAGCTCCTGGTAGAAAAAATCGAAAAAGAGTTGCAGGAGTCTGCTCCCATGCTTTTGCATCAGGGAGGAGTCATTAAGGACGGGGTGGACCCTAGCTTGGACGAATACCGTGGTCTTGCCAATACAGGCAAAGATTATTTGCTGCAGATTCAACAGCGGGAGGTACAGCTAACAGGAATTTCTTCCTTGAAGATCTCCTACAACAAAGTCTTTGGCTACTACTTGGAAGTGACCCATTTACACAGGGACAAGGTGCCAGATTCTTGGATTCGCAAGCAAACTTTGGTGAATGCCGAGCGGTACATCACGCCTGAGTTGAAAGAGTACGAGGAGAAAATCCTTCATGCAGAAGAGCGAATGATTGCCCTGGAGCAAAAATATTTCCAGGAGCTTGTCGTGGAGGTGGCGGCCTATGTGGTTCCTATTCAACAAAATGCAAAGGTGCTGGGAATGTTGGATGCCTTGCTTTCTTTTGCGAAGGTGGCCAGTACCAATGGCTACTGCAGACCCAAGATTTCCACCACCGAAACGCTTGAAATCAAGGAAGGAAGACATCCAGTTATTGAAAAGCAGTTGCCGTTAGGGGAGACCTATGTACCGAATGACATCTACTTGGATCACGACAGCCAGCAAATTCTGATCATTACAGGGCCCAATATGGCAGGAAAGTCGGCTCTCCTACGACAGACGGCCTTGATCGTGTTGATGGCGCAGATGGGTAGTTTTGTGCCAGCAAGCTATGCTCGGGTGGGGATTATCGACAAGGTCTTTACGCGAGTAGGCGCATCCGATAACCTGTCCAAGGGGGAATCTACCTTTATGGTGGAGATGACCGAAACCGCTAGCATTCTCAACAACCTTTCCAACCGGAGTTTGGTATTGATGGATGAGATTGGAAGAGGAACCTCTACCTACGATGGCATCTCCATCGCTTGGGCCATCGTGGAGTACTTGCACCAGCACCCCAATTGCAAGGCCAAGACCTTGTTTGCCACGCACTACCACGAGTTGAACCAGCTGGCCACGGACTTTCCCCGCATCAAAAACTTCAATGTGTCCGTCAAGGAGGTGGGCAATAAAGTGATTTTCATGCGTACGCTCAAGGAAGGGGGAAGTGAGCACAGCTTTGGAATCCATGTGGCGCAGATGGCGGGCATGCCCAACCCGATCGTGCTTCGTGCTTCTGAAATAATGTCTCATCTAGAGAAAGATAAATCCACGAAGGAAAAAAACGCAAAGCTTGCTAGTGTTCCCAAATCGAATTTTCAACTGCAGTTATTTGAGATGGACCCCAAGTTGGCAGAAGCCAAAAAATTATTGGATGAGCTGGATATCAACACGATCTCTCCTATAGAAGCCTTGTTGAAGCTCCATGAACTGAAGAAAAAAATGGAGTAAGAAGGTATAAGCCCAGAAAAGGAGTAGTGGAGAAACCGTGTTTTTTTGCAAAAATGAGGGAAGAAATTCCTGGGACACGAAAAAAATCTTGGGATATGCCTTGTAAAAATATGAAGAGGGATTACATTTGCATCCACAATGCGAGAGTAGCTCAGCTGGTAGAGCACGACCTTGCCAAGGTCGGGGTCGCGAGTTCGAATCTCGTCTCCCGCTCAAAAGCCCTTGAGAAAGGGCTTTTTCATTTCAGTTCGGGGCAACTTGACTGAAGTCTCTACATCGGTAGAGGAAGCCGGGATGGTGGAATAGGTAGACACGCAAGACTTAAAATCTTGTGGCCATATGGCCGTGCGGGTTCGATTCCCGCTCCTGGTACAAAAGCCCCGTAATGCTACGGGGCTTTTATTTTTAGGACCTATTTGTAAATCAGTTCGTAGTATTCTTTGGCCATGCGGTTGCTTTCAAAATTGGCCTGTACCTCTTGCATGCCCGCCTGTACGACATCCCTCCATTTCCGCTTGTTGCTGTAATACAGCGGGAGAATCTCGCTGGTCAAAATCGCATAAAGATGATCCAAATCGTGGTCGTCTTGGTCTTCGATGGAAAGGTTTTCGTAGTCTGCTTGAGGCACGATAAAGCTGTTTTCCCCATGTTTGGCAAATTCACGTATCCAGCCATCGTCCGTGCTGAAATTGACAGAGCCGTTCATGGAGGCAGTCATTCCTGAAGTGCCCGATGCTTCCCTGGGTACGCGAGGATTGTTGAGCCAGAGGTCTGAAGCTTGCTTGAGTCGCTTGCTTAGCGCCAGTTCATAGCCCACACAGACGGACACATTTTTGAAGCGCTTGCTCAGGTGTACTAGCGAGTTGAATACCGAAATTGCACCATAGTCCATAGGATAGGGCTTTCCTGCCCAGATGATTTGGACCGGAAGCTGTGTATTGTTGACCAAGGCTTCGAATCGCTCCAGATCTCGGGTGATCAAATCGGGGCGTTTGTAGGCAGCAAATCTTCTCGCCCAAACAATGGTGAGCACATCTGGATCGAGGATTTTGCCGGTTTGGTCTGCAACGATCTCAAAAGCCCGCTTTTTGAGGTGGCGTTTTCGGTCATCAAAGCCGGCATTATCTCCTTCTTCCATAAAACGATACAGCTGCTTGTCGGCCCAGTATTTCCAGTTTTGAGCGTTGGTGATGGATTGAATTGTCGGAATCCCAGCATAGCCAGCCCACATTTGACGGCTCACCTCTCCATGGAGCTTGCTCACCCCATTGGCAGCGCGAGCAAAACGCAAGGCGGCTAGGCTGTGGTTGAACTGGGTTCCTTCGATACCGGTAAGTTGCCGGACCTCTTCTTGGGAATGTCCGTAGAAGTAGCTCATTTTATCGCAGAGGTAAAAATCGTGTTTTTCGTTTCCTGCTTCCTCTGGGGTATGGGTTGTAAAGACCAGGCGCTTCTGTACCTCTTCTTTCTTTCCATACTTTTTCATGAGGTAAAAGGCACAGCTTACCCCATGGGCTTCATTGAGGTGATATACCGCGGGATTAAAGCCCAAAATATCAATTAGCGTGGCTCCGCCAATGCCCAAAAGCATCATTTGAGCAATCTTTGCAGCGGTATCTGAGTCGTATAGGCGATGGGTAATGGTTTGACTGAGGTAGTCATTTTCGGGAAGATCCGTGCTGAGCAGAAAAAGAGGCGCCGACTGGAAGGTTTCTGGCGCTAAGTAATAGGCTTTGACCCAGACAGACTGGTTGTGTACGGGTACGGTAAACTTGATTCCCGTGTCTTCCAAAAAGCTGTAATTCTTTTCGTACCATTCTGCCTTTAGGGTTTGGTCTTGGTTGCGAACCTGGTCGTAATAGCCATACTTCCATAAAATCCCGATGCCGATCAGGTTTTGTTTCAATTCATAAGCGCTCCGCAAATGGGAGCCAGAAAGGAATCCAAGGCCACCGCTGTAGGTTTTTAGGGGTTGGTGGATGGCAAATTCCATGGAAAAATAGGCCACCGATTTGGAGTATTCTGGCGCAGGAGTATAGGGAACGGTATAGTTGTTGAATTGTGTCATTGCGATTGGTGGGTGAGCGAATCGAAATTTACAACCAAATGCTGGAAAAGGGGGAAAGATTTTTAGGATTATCCGCAATCCTACCAGTAGTTCAATATTAGTGTTAAGTCCTGCGGATAATCGTTCACAGACCATGGTCAACGGTTCACAGCCTACTTAACTGATACTCAAACTTTATTATCTCTGGTTATGGGTGATTTGTAGATATTCAGCTAGCATCAAAACAAAAAAAGGCCCCGTATCGTGCGGGGCCTTTTTCTAGTTAAGGATTTGGGAGTGCAGCACGTGCGGCACGATCTGGGTCATTTTGAACTTCTGATAAATCGTTGAGCACCATGGTTTCTCCTTTATCCACGGTGAATTTGGGCCAGGAGGGCAGACCCGCACCATTTGGATTGCCGGTTTTCATAAAGGAAAGTAGGGAGGCGGACATTTTATCTGCTAGAGCCTGAGGCCGCTTTCCACCGCCGGTATGCGTATACATTCGATCCGTATTGTCGTACCAAAAACAGATGTCTATGCAGTGAAACGCGCGCATGCGGCCGTTGTATAAGTTGGGTTCCCAGCCAAACCAGGCCATGTACACCGGGGCAGACTGCTTTGCTTTCGCGTTTCCACAAGCGACTGCTCCTTGTCTGTTGGAAGCGGCTAAAGTCATGATTTCTGCGGGCTTTTTGCCCGGAAAATTTGCTTTGTAGGCTTGATAAACCGACGCAGCTTTGTCTGCAAATCTAGATTTCATGGCTTCGATGATTTCTGCTTCTCCGGCTGCTTCTAGCGCTGCATTGGTTCGCGTAGCCCCCCATTCGTGAAAGGTGGTACAAATAAGTAAGGGAATGGAGGAAGAATGGTCCTTGGGGTCGCTAAAAAACTCTCCTATGGGAACATTTACCCCATCTGCAATAGGACCAAATCCACCCCGAAAGCCAGGTAGCGGATTTTCTTTACGCATACGGTCCAGTGCTTTATTTGCTAGATCAATATAGGTTCTCCAGGGAATGTCTTGAAGTTTGTCTACTTCTGTTGGACCTAGACCAGCAGCTTCCAATACAAAACTGCCAAGCTTTCGGCTATACTCTTGGCTATTTGCCTTGAGCATGCTTCCGCTGAGAGCCACCCCCTTGTGGACCAGTCCTTTGGCTGCAGGCATGGCCATGGTGCAGGTGACTTTGGCGCCACCCCCGGATTGACCCATGATCGTGACATTGCCGGGGTCGCCTCCGAAATTCGAAATATTGTCTCTAACCCATTGCAGGGACGCGATGATGTCCAGTTGGCTGACATTTCCTGAAGCCGAGTACTTTTCACCCCCAACACCGGATAGGTCGGTGAATCCGATGGGCCCTAGTCGGTGGTTGATGGATACAAATACCGCATCTCCTTTTTTGGCAAAATTTTCTCCATGATAGCCATCTTGTTCAATGCCGTTGCCATTCGTGAATCCACCCCCATGTAACCAAACCAATACGGGTCTTTTTTTACCGTCTGCAAGGCCATTGGTCCAAAGGTTTAGCTTGAGACAATCCTCGGACACATCGTCGTAGTTCCAGTGATCTGCAAAAGAAGCGTGGGCATTGGCATAGCGGCGGTCCATGATTTGAGGAGCAGTATTTCCCCACCAGAGGGTATCCTTGACGCCCTCCCAGGAACTAGGTTTTTGGGGGGGCATGAAACGGTTTTTTCCGGAGGTATCTGCGCCATAGGGGACACCCAAAAAGGTGTATACGCCGTGGAGTTGGTAGCCTCTGATTTTCCCAAAAGAGGTATTCGCTACTGCAATGTCATCTCCGATTTGAAGGTATTGCCCCTCCTCGTTTTCGTGGGCTCTGGTAGTAGGGGTGCCAGCGCTTACGGCAAATGGAGCGGCAGCAAAGGCGGCGGAACTTACACCAACTTTTTGTAAAAAGGATCTTCTGCTAGATTTCATGGGGGCTTTGGGTCTTTAATTATTTTTTCAATTACAAGCCTAATCCTAAGAATACCAAGTGTTTGCTGTTCTTTTTTGATGAGGGGTCTAGAAGGTGTTAAACGGAAAAAATAGGCGATTGAGATGATAAATTGTGCATCCGGATTTGGCATTGAAAAACAAAAAAGCCGTTGGACGATTTCATCCAACGGCTTTAAAAATGTGGACAACGTATCCTAAAACTTTATTTTGGCAGCGATTTTTAGTCCGGCACGCTCCACGACAACCTGGGTGGAGTCCCCCTTTTTAAAGACGCTCAAGGCGCGCATATAGCCCATCATGTCAACTATCGTGGAATCACCCAGCTGAAGGACAACATCTCCTTTTTGAAGTCCCGCCGCTTGTGCTGGCTTGCCTTCCGAGACGCCATCTACCCGCATTCCCTTGCCGCTATACAGGTAGTCAGGTACCACTCCCATGGACACGGTGAATCTTGGGGAGTCACTAGAGTCCTTGGTTTTGGTGAAGGCGAGCTTTGGTTCGGCGTTTAACTCTGCCACTAGTCGTGAAATGTAGCGAACCACCTTGACGAGCCCTTCGTAATTGATTTTATCTGCATCGTCACTAGGCTTGTGGTAGTCTGCATGCTGACCCGTAAAGAAGTGAAGCACAGGTAGGTCTTGTAGGTAAAAGGAAGTATGATCCGATGGGCCTACACCAGATTCGGAAGGCACAAGTTTGAGGCTATCCGCATTGATGGGGTTTAAAACCTTTGAAAAACTTGGACTCGTACCCACCCCGTATATAGCTAGTGACTTTTCTTCATTGAGTCGTCCCACCATGTCCATATTGATCATGTAGTTGACGGTCTTCAGGTCTAGGGTTGGATTTTTAACAAAATAATTGGATCCCCAAAGGCCGTTTTCTTCGCCAGAGAAGGCAACAAAAATGATGTTGCTTTTTAGTGTTTCGTACTTGAAAATCTTCGCTAGCGCCAAAAGTGCAGCTGTACCTGATGCATTGTCGTCTGCACCATTGTGGATGGCTGAATCTCCTCGATGTAGGGAGCCTTGGCCCCCCATGCCCAAGTGATCAAAATGAGCCCCGATCACAATGGTTTTGTCTGCTTTTTTATCCAAATAGGCAATCACATTTCGACCGGTGATCCCCGCCCCATCTGTACCGACTACTGCCTCCTCGTGCGGATTGCTCGGCTTGGAAACGGTAAATTCCTGGAAAAAACCATCGGTTCCCATGGGCTGTAATCCCAGCGTTTCAAACTCTTCGGCTAGGTACTCAGCCGCTTGTTGCTCGCCGTCTGTACCAATTGCTCTCCCGCCTCGCTCGTCTGCGGCTAGAAAGCCGATGTCTTTTTTCAACGAGGTCAGCAAGGACTCGTCGCTTGGAGGACCATCGCAGGATCCAACGAGTAACGCAAAAACAAGAATGGGGAGAAATTTCAAAACTTTTAGTTTCATCGCGCGGTATATTTAGCCCAAAGATAATAAGTAGTATCTTTGTAGCCACCTTCTTTCTAGTCAAGATTATTCATGAACTCGTTACGCCAACTGGGAATCATTCTCCCCCTTATTTTTAGTACATTTTGTCTGTCTGCGCAGCAGAAGCGATCCACTTCAGATTCGGTGCTGCTTCACCCTGAGGAAATGAAGTACCTCAAAAATATCAAGCAACTCACCTTTGGAGGCAATAATGCGGAGGCTTATTGGTCTTTTGACGATAGCAAGTTGGTGTTTCAGTCGGACTTTGCGAAATGGGGAAACTCCTGCGATCAGATGTTTTATCTAGATTGGAAAAAAGACGATCTATCTAAAAACACACCCACAAGGCTTAGTACAGGATTAGGACGCACGACCTGCGCCTATTTTTTACCGGGCGACAAAACGATTGTCTATGCCTCTACCCATTTGGTAGATCCGGCCTGCCCGCCCGTACCTGAGCGAAGAACCGATGGCAAATACGTATGGCCAATTTACCCTAGCTTCGACATTTTCACGGCAGACCTTAAAGGAAATATACTTTCCCAATTGACAAAGGAGGAAGGCTACGATGCGGAAGCCACGGTGTCACCCAAAGGAGATAAAATGGTCTTTACTTCCATGCGTACAGGTGACTTGGAATTGTTTACCATGAATATTGATGGTTCAGACGTCAAACAAATCACCACGGAACTTGGCTACGATGGGGGCGCTTTCTTCTCTCCCGATGGAACCAAATTGGTATGGAGAGCGTCACGACCACAGACTCCCGAAGCGATTCAAGAGTACAAGGACCTGCTCAAGGAAGGGCTGGTGAAGCCTACAGACATGGAAATGTATGTGGCGAATGCAGATGGGACAGATGTTCGTAAAATTACCGACTTGGGGAAAGCCAACTGGGCCCCATTCTTTCATCCTTCTGGCAAGAAACTTATTTTTGCCTCCAACCATCAAACGCAGCGCGGCTATCCCTTCAACCTGTTTATGATCAACATAGACGGAACAGGCCTTACGCGAATCACTCACGACGGCACCTTTGATGCATTTCCTGTATTTTCCAACGACGGAAAATATCTGGTCTTTGCCTCCAACCGCAACAATGGCGGCACACGGGACACCAACTTATTTGTGGCCGAGTGGATTGAGGATTGATTGGGATTACCTACAGCTCTTCTAGATGTGCTAAGTAATATTCAGCTTGGTCTATTAACTCCTGCTGGTTGCCCATCTTGTCCCAGGTACGGTAGACCATCCCGATACGCGGATTCTTTTCTAGCAATTCCCTGTTTCGGGCATGAAAATGCCAATATAAACTATTGAAAGGACAGGCCCCCTCTCCGGTCTTCTTTTCGGCTTGGTAGGCACAGCCACTGCAGTAGTTTCCTTGTTTTTTGATGTAGTTGGCCGAGGAGACATAAGGCTTGGTGCCGACGATACCCCCATCGGCAAACTGGCTCATTCCTCTCGTATTGGTAATTTCTACCCACTCGATGGCATCAATGTAGATACCCAAGTACCATTGATCTACCTTGTCGGGGTGTATCCCCGCCAGCAGGGTAAAATTTCCAGTGACCATCAGCCGCTGAATGTGATGGGCATAAGCCAAATCCAAGGATTGGGTGATGGATTGGTGGAGGCAATTCATTTTTGTTTTTCCTGTCCAGAACCAACTGGGGAGCTTTCGCTCGTGCCCAAAGTAGTTGAGCTGAGCAAACTCCGGCATTTTTGCCCAATAAATTCCCCGCATGTATTCTCTCCAACCCAAAATTTGGCGAATAAAACCCTCTACTTGAGCAAGGCCAACATCCTCTTGGTGGCCACGCCAATAGGCCTCAACGGTTTGGATCACCTCAAGGGGTGAAAGCATCTTGCTGTTGAGGGAGAAGCTCAAGCGCGAGTGAAATAGGTAGGGGTCCCAGGTGGTAAGCGCATCCTGGTAGTTGCCAAAGTTAGAGAGGAGCTCTTCGCAGAAATAGTGGAGTAGGTCTAGGCTTTCTTCTCGGGAGGTAGGCCAGTAAAACTTGTCTGGGTCAAGGTTACCAATGCTTTTCACCCCCGAGGCCTCAAGCAGTTGGCTGATGTGCTGTACCTGCTTGGCATGTAAGCGGGGTTTCTTGAGCAAGGATCGGTCTTTTAGGGCCTTTCGGTTGTCATGATCAAAATTCCATTTTCCAGCTATGGGCTCCTTTCCGTCCATTAAAACCGCGTATTTTTTTCTCATTTCACGGTAAAAAGTTTCCATGAGGTAGGTTTTTTTGCCTGCAAAAAGTTGCTGGAGAGAATCCCTCGAGCTTAAAAAATGCTCTGTATCCACCGCTTCACTCGGAATGGAGATCCCCAAGCAGAAATTTTTTAAAAGTTGATCCAGTCGGTACTCATCAGGAAGTTGGTATTCAAACTT
The DNA here is from genome assembly GCA_945868725.1 of Spirosoma fluviale. Lineage (GTDB taxonomy): Bacteria > Bacteroidota > Bacteroidia > Cytophagales > Cyclobacteriaceae > Algoriphagus. The sequence goes on along the minus strand of CAMBMU010000034.1, from coordinate 8,416 downwards.
TTCTACCCCTTCTTTTTCAATAAGCAGCTGAAGTTGTGCAGTTAGGCTTTGTGTATTGCTGGGGTCGTCTAGGGTAAGGTAGTGTACCCGATGCCCCTGTTGCTTTAGCTCCTGGGCAAAGTGGCGCATGGCCAAGAAAAAAGCATGGATTTTTTGGATATGGTGGCGGACATAGTCGGTTTCTTGCCTCATTTCCATCATGAGGTATCTGACAGAGGGGTTGGGTTGAGTAAACCAGGAATGCAGGCTGTTGAGCTGGTCTCCCAGAATCAAGCGGAGGGTAATTGGCATAAAAAAAGGAGCTTTATTTCTAAAGTCCTTTTTTGAAAAGAATGTTTGGCAATGTGGATAACTGGCTGTTTTGCTTCTAGCTTTATTCCAAATGTCTCCTTAGAAGTCGATAGAAACCTGGTTACGGAGAAGGTCCTCAAATCGCTCTCTTTCCCGAATTAGAAACACCTTGCCTTCCCAAACTAGCACTTCTGCAGGTCGAAGTCGTGCGTTGTAATTGGAGGCCATGGTAAAGCCATAGGCTCCAGCATTTTGGATGACCAGTAGGTCTCCTTCTTTCACCGTATTCAGTTCACGCTGTGATCCTAGCGTGTCCGTTTCACAAATGTAGCCCACCACGGTGTAGGTATTTAATTCGCCGGTAGGATTGCTGAGGTTGTAGATGTGGTGGTAGGCATCGTACATCATGGGGCGAATCAGGTGATTTAGCCCGGAATCCACCCCTACAAAGTTTAGTGTGGGGGTTTCCTTGACCACTGTTGTCTTGACGACCAAGTAGCCCGCCTCGCTGACCAGAAATTTTCCTGGCTCTATCCAAAGCTCTAGTTGACGCCCGTATTTGGCGCAAAATGCTTGAAAGGCCTGACCCACTATACGTCCTACTTCTGTCACATCAGTAGCCTTATCATCGGGATGGTACCCCACCTTGAATCCACCTCCAAAGTCTAAAAACTTGAGTTCTGGAAAATGGAGGGCGGCTTCAAAAAGGACGTTTCCTCCCTTTAAAAAAACGGAAGCATCCAAGATGTCTGAGCCCGTGTGCAGGTGGAGGCCTACTACAGGGATCTGGTAACGCTGTACAAGTTCAAGAATTTGTGGAAGCTGTTCGATGGAGATGCCAAACTTACTGTCCTTGTGCCCGGTGGAGATTTTCAGATTGCCACCCGCAAGAATGTGAGGATTGATTCGAATGCATACGGGGGCGTTGCTGCCGTACGTTTGTCCAAATCGCTCCAAAAGAGGCAAACTATCCAGGTTGATCATTACCCCGATCTGTACGGCTTCTTGGATTTCTTCAAAGCTCACTCCGCTAGGGGTGTACATGATTTCTGCAGGGGAAGATCCCGCAAGGAGGCCTAGCTTCACTTCCTCGATGGATACGGCATCTAGCTCAGCGCCTGCTTTGCGGATGAGGCGAAGGATTCCTAGGCTGGAAAGGGCTTTGGTAGCATATTTTATCCGAAGGGGAACTGCAGCAAATGCCTGCTGAAGCGCATTGATTTGGTGCACGATTTTTTCTCCATCGTAGAGGTAGAGCGGTGTTCCAAATTGTGTAGCGAGGTCTTCTAGGGATACTCCTTGAATGTGCGTAGGCTTGAGCACGTGTTGAATTGGTTTAGAATTGGAAGGTAAAAATACCTAAACAATAAAAAAGGAAGGCATAGATCCTTCCTTTTTTTGGGTATGTAATTAGAAAACCAACAAATTCGAACTGCTAGAATACGGTCTATAAGGGTAACATGAAAGAAGATTCTTTAGATTACTAGTTAAAACATGTTAAGAGTGCCTCCTTCCCCCGCTATCCGCTTAATTTTGTGGCATGTCCAAAAGTAACATTACGTTGATCATTGTGCTGATGTCCCTTGCCAGCTTTGGCTTGATGGGCTTTCAATACTATTGGATACGAAATGGAATTCGAATAAATAAGGAGCGCTTTGATCAAAACGCATTGCAAGCCATTGCTGGAACAGTGGCCGAATTGGAGAAGGGAGAAACTTCGGACGTGTTGCTCGATGAATTGATCAAAGACCCAGTATTGAAGGAGACCATCTTCAAAAAAATTGATCCCATAGAATTGCAGATCAATACCAGTCGGACCTACATCCGCCCGTCTTTGGTAGACACGTTAATCTTGGCGCCAGTGCCTCAGGTAAGCAGTACCTTTCGAAGAATGTTGCTATCCAGAGGCTTGGATGTTACGATTTTATCGGAGCTGGAAAACTTTTTTGCGTACATGACTCCTGAAGTGGCTTCTGCGATGTTTACGCCAGATGAGATGCAGATTCTCCTTCAGGAAAAAGAGCGACAGCTAGAGTATTTAAACCAAAAACAAAGATTTGCTAGGGAGTCGGCTCGACCCTACAGGGGGATTGTGCCTCAATTTGATACTCAGGTAAATCTTTCGGACGATGCGCTGGACAAAATTCGGAAGACTAACATCAAGATTGAGTTGATGAATCAGGCGTTTTCGGAGCTTGCAGAGGGACAGCAAGCGATTATGGATCGTCTCGACACCGTACAGCTGCGGCGCCTGTTGAAAAGTCAGTTTTTAGAGCAAGGAATTACTGAAAATTTTGAACTCGGAATAAAGCCAGGTGAGCAGGGAAAACTAATTGGTATTGGGGAGATCATTGACCCCAATGTTTTGCTCCAGGAAGGGCTTCAGTCCAAGCTTTTTCCAAATGACATTCTTGGAAATGACAATTTTATTTATGTGTATTTTCCGGAGAAAAGTAGCCACGTATTTAGACAGGTTTGGCTTCCAATTTCGAGTTCTATCTTCTTTATTTTGGTCATCATTTTTTGTTTTTACTATGCGATACGGATCATTTTGAAGCAGAAAGCGCTTTCTGACATCAAAAATGACTTTATCAACAACATGACCCACGAGTTCAAAACCCCTCTTGCCACTGTAAGTCTCGCGGTTGAGGCCTTGCAAGACCCTGAGTTAAGCAATCAGGACAAGTTTCGCACCCGTTACCTAGGAATCATTAAAGAGGAAAACAAACGCTTGGTGGGGCAGGTTGAAAAAGTGCTTCAAGCTGCGGCATTGGACAGAAATGAGTTTAAACTTAAACTAGAATCCATTCATCTCCCTGCCATGATTCAGGCCTGTATGGATCAGTTTGCCCTTCAAGTAGAAAACCGAGGAGGAAAAATTGAGTTTTTTGGCGAAATGAAAGATCCTCACATTGTAGGGGACGTCTTTCACCTGACTCACCTTTTCAATAATTTATTGGACAATGCGAATAAATATTCTCCTTCCAACCCTAGGATCTCTGTGGCCGTAAAAGAGCTGGGGTCGGAAGTTCAAATCACCTTCCGAGATCAGGGAATAGGAATGAGCCGTGATTCGGTCAAAAAGATTTTCGACAAATTTTACCGAATTCCTACGGGCAATGTACACGATGTAAAAGGGTTTGGACTGGGATTATCCTATGTTAAAACCATGATTGAGGCACATAAAGGAAACATTCAGGTTCAATCTGAACTTGGAAAAGGAAGTACCTTCACCATTAACCTACCTAAAAAACAATGAGCAAGGCGAAACTATTAGTTGTAGAAGATGACCCCAACTTGGGCGAGATCCTACAGGAGTACCTTCAAATGAAAGGGTATGAAACCACGCTTTGTCGCGACGGGGAAGAAGGGTGGAATAAGTTTAAAAAGGACAAGTTTGATCTCTGTCTACTTGATGTGATGATGCCGAAAAAGGATGGATTTACCTTGGCCAAAGAAATAAAGAAGGTACAAGAAGATCAGCCTGTTTTGTTTCTTACCGCCAAGAACCAAAAAGAGGATGTTATTGATGGCTTAAAAATTGGAGCAGATGATTACCTCACCAAACCCTTTAGCATGGAGGAACTGTTGTTACGGATTTCCGCCATTCTCAAGCGGACACAAAAATCATCGGAGGTTAGCCCCTTAAAAACCTATTCTTTTGGCGCCTTTTTACTGCACTACGACGAGCAGGTGATTGAAGGCCCTCAAGGAAAACATAAATTAACCTCCAAAGAGAATGAGTTGATCCGTTTGTTGGCTTCCGAAACCAACAAATTAGTCAACCGAAGTCATGCACTCAAGCAAATATGGGGGGATGATAGCTATTTCAATGCGCGTTCGATGGACGTTTACCTTAGCAAAATCCGAAAAATTCTCAAGGATGACCCCAAGGTACAGATCATCACCGTTCATGGAGAAGGATTTAAATTGATTGTGGGAGAGGCCTAAGCAGTCTTTTTTCTTCCAAAGATTGTCCCAGCATCTCTTCGGTGCTGGGATTTTTGTTAAAATAGGGATTAGACGATGAGCTCGGCGCCGATGCCTGGACCATCCGGAAAGCCAACTTTATCTGGGAAGATGCGGACGCCCTTGGCGGGGTCTTTGGATAGGAGCATGGCCCCGTCCATGTCCACATAATCCAGAAGTGGGGCAATATGTGCAATTGCGCTGATGCCAATGGAAGATTCGGTCATACATCCCACCATGGTTTTCATCCCAAGCGATTTGGCATTTTGGATCATGCGGAGCGCGGGGGTGATGCCTCCAGCTTTGACCAACTTGATGTTGATTCCATGGAAGTGGCCCTGGCATTTTTCCACATCGGATTCGCTGATGCAACTTTCATCTGCGATAAGTGGGAGTTTGGAATGGGCAAAAACTTCGCGCATGCCTTCCAGATTATCTTTTTTCAGGGGTTGTTCTATAAACTCTACCCCAAGATGGGCCAACTCTTCGGAATAGGAAATCGCTTGATCTACTGTCCATGCGCAATTGGCATCCACTCGAAAAATGGCGGTGGTGTTTTTCCGAAGTTCTCGTACGATTTCCAAATCCTGATCAGTACCCAGCTTTATTTTGTAGATCGGCCAGTCGACTTCCCGTAGTTTGGCACACATTTTTTCGACTGTATCGATTCCGATGGTAAAGTTGGTGGTTGGGATACGCTGAGGATTGAGACCGAGGTATTCGTAGAGTTTTTTTCCCTGCTTCTTGGTGTACAAATCCCAGGCGGCTTGGTCAAGCGCACATTGAGCAAAGGGGTTGGCCCGAAAAACTTCCTTTCCCAGCTCCCACAATTCTGTTGGGCTGGACCAATTTCCCTCCAATAGGATCGGGCGGAAAAGCTCCAGGCTCTCCTGCATATTTTCCAAAGTAATGCCATAAAATGGGTTGGTGGTAGACTCCCCAAGTCCGAAGAGCCCGTCTTCTTCTAGGGTGACGACAAGAGTTTCCTGTTCCGCTCTGCTTTGGTGTGCAATGGTAAAGCGGTGTTTTAGGGGAAGGATAAGGCCTTGGAAATGCACCTTCATGGCAAGATTTTTTTGGGTTTGACAAAAATAGAAGGAATTATTGCAGTCCTTTCCCTAGTTTTAGTTTAAAATACCCTAAAAATATGGAGATGCAGTTTGATGCACTAAAAAGACACTTTTTGAGCCTTGCTCTTTTTCTTGGTTTGGGAATTACGGGGGCTTGGGCCCAGACGACGACTCCACGACTAGAAATTTTGGAGTTAAAAAACGCCTTTGAAAAGTATCGAGAACCAGTGATTACGGATAGGCGATTTACCCACGCCGATTTGCAGCCATTGATACAAAAGCATTCGGATCAATTAGAGGTAAACCTATTGGGCAAGTCCGTCTTGGGAAAATCCATTTCCTCCTTAGATTGGGGCTCCGGTGAGACCAAGGTCATGCTTTGGTCGCAGATGCATGGTAACGAAAGCACGGCAACCATGGCCTTGTTTGATCTATTCAATTTTCTGGAAGGTAAAGGAGACAAGTACGAGGAGCTGAGAAAGCTGCTCAAATCAGAGCTGCAACTTAAGTTTATTCCCATGCTCAACCCCGACGGGGCAGATGCCTTCAAGCGGAGAAATGCACTTGACATTGACCTGAATAGGGATGCAATCTCCCTCATTTCTCCAGAGGCGGTTATTTTGAAAAAAGCGCGAGATGACTTTGAGCCAGAGTTTGGATTCAATCTCCACGACCAACAAATCTATTACAACGTGGTGAATACGCCCAAGCAAGCCACGATTTCTTTGCTTGCACCTGCCTACAACGAGGCAACTGAAATTAATGATGTTCGTGGGCGCGCCATGCAAACAATCGCCAGCATGAACCACCTTCTCCAAGAATTGATTCCTGGCCAAGTGGGCAAATATGACGATGCTTTTGAGCCACGGGCTTTTGGGGATAATATTCAAAAATGGGGAACGAGCACCATTTTGATTGAGTCAGGAGGATTAGTGGGTGACCCAGAAAAGCAAGAGGTGCGCAAGATCAATTTTATACTACTCTTAGATGCCTTGTACACCATTGCTACCCGTAGCTATGCGCAATACACCACGGAACAGTATTTTGCTATCCCAGACAATGGGATTCAATTGATGGACCTGCTTATTCAGGAGGTGCAGGTTCCAGTGAATGGCACCTGGTATCCGGTAGATCTTGGCATTCGGAGAAGAGAGACGGAAGGGAGTGCTGGCTATTCCTTTTCGGGATCTGTAGAAGACCTTGGGGACATGCAGATTTTCTTTGGACTAGAGACCTTAGATGCCACAGGGCTTCAATATAAAGAAGGGAAAGTGTATCCAACGCCCTTTGAAAGCGTGAAAGACCTGAGCGTAGAAAAGGCGATGGAACTCTTAGGCCAAGGATACCTAGCGATACAGGTCAAAAAAGATACTGCGAAAGCGATTCATGGACTTCCGCTCCTGGTGTTGAAGTCAGTGTCTAAATTTTCTGGGGGCTGGACTACAGGGGCTGCTCCCAACTTTTTTTTAACCAAAGACGGTAAATACGAATATGCCCTAGTGAACGGGTACTTGATTGACTTAGATAGAATTCCTAAGGAAAAATTCCGAAACCGAATCTATTGATAACTCAACGAACGTATTCACCATAAGTATGAAAAGCAAAGAAAAAGGGGTTGGCCTTCATCCCAGAAATATTCACCAAGGCCGTTACAATCTTGATGCCTTGGTGAAGACCTTGCCCGAATTAAGTCAGATTATTTTTGAGAACGATTACGGACAGCAGAGTCTTGACTTTGCCAACCCAATCGCAGTAAAGCTGCTCAACAAAGCTTTGCTACTCCACTACTATGAGTTGAGCTACTGGGATATTCCCGATGGATACCTCTGTCCTCCGATTCCGGGTAGGGCAGATTACTTGCATCATGTTGCAGACTTGCTTGCTCGAGATCATGGCAAAAAAATACCATTGGGTGAAGGAACTCAAATCCTAGACCTGGGCGTTGGTGCCAATTTGATTTATCCCATCTTGGGAACAGCCTTGTTTGAATGGAATTTTGTGGGTACAGAAATTGATCTTAAAGCACTTTCTAATGCAGCAGCGCTTATTGCTGCCAATCCAAGAATGGAGGGTAAGATATCCTTACGATATCAGGCGGATGCCCAGCGGATTTTTGATTCGGTGGTTGAAGCGGGAGATTTTTTTGAGGCATGTATTTGTAATCCTCCCTTCCATGAATCTGCTGAAGTAGCGCGGGAAGGAAGCAAGCGAAAAATCAAAAACCTGAAGGGGAAGACAACTGCAAATCAAGTATTGAATTTTGGGGGTCAGGCAACCGAATTATGGACTGTTGGAGGGGAAATTGGATTTATTGGACGAATGATTCAGGAGAGTGTAACCGTTCAAACGCAGGTAGGCTGGTTTACGGTATTGGTTTCCAAAGGCACTCATCTCTCCTACTTCCAGGGACAACTTGAAAAAGTGGGAGCCAAGTCTCAACGCGTAATCGAAATGGGACAAGGAAATAAGCGGAGTCGAATTTTGGCTTGGAGTTTTCTCCGTTAGTCCACTTTAGTAAAAACACTTTACGCAGATAACCACAGAAAAGGCAACGCAGATTTTTCAATTAATGTGGTGGGTTTAGCACCAATTGATCAGCGGTATTTTTCCGTGTAGATTAGCGTGAAAAAAAGAGGTTACGCAGATTTTTAAGGAAAAGGCAACGCAGATTTTTCATTAAGTGCCCGTTTTCAGCACCAATTAATCAGCGGTATTTTTCCGTGTAGATCAGCGTAAAAAAAAGAGGGTTACGCAGATTCGCGCAGAAAAGGGAACGCAGATTTCTTAATTAGAGGGATGGTTTCAGGATCAATTGATCAGCGGCATTTTTCTGCGAAAATCAGCGTGAAAAAAAGAGGGTCACGCAGATTTTCACGGAAAAGGGAACGCAGATTTCTTAATTAGAGGGATGGTTTCAGGATCAATTGATCAGCGGGTTTTTTCCGTGTAGATCCGCGTGAAAAAAGAGGTTCCCGCAGATTTTTAAGGAAAAGGCAACTCAGATTTCTTAATTAATGTGCTGGGTTTAGCACCAACTGATCAGCGGTATTTTTCCGTATAGATCAGCGTGAAAAAAGGGTTACGCA
>CAMBMU010000033.1 GCA_945868725.1 Spirosoma fluviale | reverse complement strand
CTGAGAGAAAACCGGCTGTCCGAAGAAATGTGTATTTTTACCCATGTGTAAATAATGTTGTCGTAAACACAAAGTACACAAAACAGGGTAGGTTCAAGCAATTGAATCTACCCTTATTTTAAAATCGTTTCTCGGACACTAGTGATTTTTTATCTCAAGATCTTTTCAAAATAGGAAATGGTTTGTTTCAGCCCTTCTTCAAGTGAAACGCTAGGAGTCCAGGAAAGTTCTTTTTTTGCCATATCCACCAAAGGCTGTCTCCGCAAAGGATCGTCCGCAGTGGCAGGCAAAAAAGTAAGGGTACTTTTGCTGCCTGTCAAGTCTAGGATCAGGCTAGCCAAGTCCAAGATGGTGCATTCTGATGGATTTCCTACGTTGATTGGGCCTGTGAGGGTATCGGGGCTATTCATTAGTCGCCACATCGCGTCAACGGTATCGTCAACGAAACAAAATGAGCGGGTTTGTTTTCCATCGCCAACTACCGTAAGCGCCTGCCCTTTTAGTGCTTGAATAATCAAGTTGGATACCACGCGCCCATCGTTGGCGTTCATGCGGGGCCCATAGGTATTGAATATTCGCATCACCTTAATTCTCAACTGATAGGTTCTTTGGTAATCAAAAAACAAGGTTTCTGCACCTCTTTTTCCTTCATCATAGCAAGCCCTTGGACCAATGGGATTGACATTGCCATGGTAGGTCTCTGGTTGGGGATGAACTTCTGGGTCCCCATATACTTCTGAGGTAGAGGCTTGTAGTATTTTGGCTTGCTGTGTTTTTGCAAGATCAAGCATGTTGATTGCTCCAAGGATGGACGTCTTGAATGTTTCTAAAGGATGCTGCTGGTAAATTAAGGGAGAAGCAGGGCAGGCCAAGTTGTAGATCTCGTCTACCTCGCAGGAAAAGGGGAGGGTGACGTCTTGTATGATCAACTCAAACTGAGGATGATCCAGCAAGTGGGAAATATTTCGCTCGTGGCCAGAAAAAAAATTATCCAAGCAGATTACGGTATTGCCTTCTCCCAGAAGCTTTTCACAGAGGTGGCTTCCTAAAAATCCCGCTCCACCACTAACTAGAATTTTTTTCATGGCACTATTCGGTCAGGCTTCATTGGAGCTCCAAAAATAAGAGAGCAGGGACTTGTTTGAATTTTTAGACTAACTAAACCCTCTTTTTTTTTCAAATGTAGCCTAAAACCACTCATTTTTCATGGTAAGGGTGGGATAAGTAAGAGAAGAAAATCTTGGAAGCAAACTTTTCAACTTGATCAGTTCGTATTCCATTGTGTACCGCGCGGTTTGCAACTTACCCAAATAAAAATCCTGTTCCCCAGCTCCCATAGTCAAAGCAGTCTGAGCAGTAGTTGCCTGCTTGAGCCACATCCAAGCTATGCACAGAATTCCTGCCGCCTCCAAAAACAAGGTGGCATCGGCCAAATAAGAATCAGGACCCTGCGCCCTTTTAAACAAAAGATGTGCAGCACCGTGCCCAAATTCTTGATAATGTGTAGAAAATGGATGGACTAAGTCCTGGAGTTCTACTTGCATTTTGGCCTCGTCTACCGTCTTTTCGATTTCTTTTTTCAACATATTCCAGCCCAATCCCTCATGGATTAGCAATTTCCTGCCCAACAAATCTAGTCCATGTATCCCGGTGGTACCTTCATGAATGGGGTGGATTCTTGCTTCTCTGAAGTACTGTTCCAATGGGAAGTCGGTTGTATAACCTGCTCCACCAGCGACCTGTATGGCCATTGAGGTGCTTGATACCCCCATTTCGGAAGGATAACTTTTGGCGATTGGAGTCAGCAAATCTAGCAGCGTTTCTATTTCAAGTTTTCGTTCTGGAAGGGTCTCCTGTGAAATCTGGTCAGAAAGCAGGCCACAATAGATTAGCAAGGCCAAGGATCCTTCGGTAACAGATTTTTGAAAAAGCAACATCCGCTTCACATCGGCATGTTCTATGATAGGGATTTGCGGTTTGCTCATTTCCTTTTCACTTAGGTGCCTACCTTGCGGGCGAACTTTTGCATAATCTAGGGAGCTTTGAAAAGCGGCTGTAGCAATTGCTGTGGCATTCATACCTATTCCAAGACGGGCTTCATTCATCATCTGGAACATGTACTTGAGCCCTTGATGTGCTTCACCCACCAAATACCCTTCGCAACCCTGATCACTTCCAATCATGAGGTGTACGATAGGCGCTCCCTTGTAGCCCATTTTATGATAAATACCTTGGGTGAGTACATCATTTGGGGTTCCATCTACTCGGATTTTTGGAACTACAAATAAGGAGATCCCTTTAGTGCCTTTTGGTGCACCTTCAATCCTTGCGAGTAGGAGATGAATGATGTTGTCACAGGCGTCGTGGTCGCCGGCAGAAATGTAAATTTTTTGACCTTGGATCGAATAGACTCCCTCCTTAGGAGTTGGTCTTGCTAAGGTACTTAGGTCTGATAGAGAGCTCCCTGCGTCAGGCTCTGTCAAGGCCATGGTACCTTGCCAGTCTCCCGAATACATTTTTGGAGTGAAGGTCTCTCGAAGTTCCGAAGAGCCGAACGAACGTATCAAATTGGCTGCTCCTGTAGTCAGAAATGGAAAAACACTTGCTGAATAGTTGGCTGCTTGAAGGATAAACCCTGCTGCGAGGTGGATGGTCCAAGGAAGTTGCTGCCCCCCTTCGGCATAGGAAAAAGTGGCATTGATCCAGCCATCGGTACCAAATTGGCGAATAATAGCTCTCATGTTGGGATGCACTCGGACGACGCCATCCTCCAACTGAGGCTCTTCTCTATCCATTTCCTTGGAAATGGGATGCAGTGATTTTTCAGCGATTTGTGCAGCAGCATCCAAAATCAAGGTAAAGGTCTCCTTGGAGTGATCTGAAAAATAGGGGTACTGGGTGAGCTCCAAGCAATTTTGATTTTCGAAAAGTTGAAATTGTAAATCTCTCTTTGAGTAGAAGGAGGCCATGATTTATTCTTTGGGAGTTAAATAACGGATAATTTCTACCGGATTTCCTCCAATAACGACGTCTGGAGGGAAACTTTTGGTGACCACTGCTCCGGCAGCCACGACCACACGATCTCCTAAGGTAACTCCTGGACAAATCACCGCTCCACCGCCAATCCAAACGTCTGAACCTATCTTAATGGGTTTTCCTAGTTCCCACAAGGCTCCTCGGGTGGCGGCATCTAATGGATGGGTAGCCGTATAAATCTGTACTGCAGGACCTACAAGCACCCGGTCGCCCAATAGTACGGGACATACATCCAAAACAACACAGTTGAAATTAAAAAAGCAGTCTTCTCCTAGGCTAATGTTGTAGCCATAGTCACAAAAGAAAGGGGGTTCTATCCAGGGATTTTTGCCCAATTTACCCATCAGCTTACCCATTAAGGCAAGCCGATTTTCAGGATTAGCGGGTAAAGAGTAATTGAGTGCTTGCACCAATTCTCTGGCATAAAGCCGTTCGCGTACTAATTCAGGGTCTGATGCTTGGTACAATTCCCCCGCAAGCATTTTTTCTTTTTCCGTTTTCATCGCTTTTTATTTCGATTGACTCGTGCAGGGAATGCCATTTATTTTTTGTTTGACACCCAAACCAATGCTTCTTCCACTCCTCGGAGTTCGGCAAGGCCTTTCAGTCGACCAATAGCTGTATAACCTGGATTTACTGTTTTCTTATTCAGATCATCCAATAGCTGATGTCCATGGTCTGGGCGCATTGGAATTCGTTTTTTCCGTTTCTCCTGCCAGATTAAAACTTCCTGTATTACAGCGACCATGTCTACATTGCCATCCAAATGGTTGTCTTCGTAGAAATTACCCGCTGCATCAGTTCTAGTACTCCTCAAATGGAGAAAATGGATGCGTTCCCCAAACTCGCGAACCATGGCTGGTAAATCGTTTTCAGTTCGTACCCCATAGCTTCCCGTACAGAAGGTTAGGCCATTGTGGATACTGGGTGTTTGGCTTAAAATTCGTCTGGCATCTGCCGCTGTGCTTACTACTCGTGGCAAGCCATACAAGGAAAAGGGTGGATCGTCTGGATGGATGCATAGAAAGCATCCTACTTCTTCTGCTACTGGGGTGATGGCATCTAAAAATAGACGAAGGTGTTCTGCAAGCTGGTATGCATCGATTCCGGAATACGCTTTGAGCATAGCGCGAAATTCATCCAGCGTATAGCCAATTTCTGAGCCGGGGAGCCCTTTGAGAATATTCTCCAAAATTAATTGCTTCGCCTCGGGACTAAGATTTGTATAATACGAATCTGCGGCTGTGATTTCCTCTGGACTATATTCTTGGCGAGCCTCTGGTCTTTGAAGAATGAACAGGTCAAAGGCTATCACCGCTTTTTTCTCATACAATAAGGCTTTGGCACCGTTAGGGAGCAGGTATTCTAGATTGGTACGTGTCCAATCCAAAATCGGCATAAAGTTGTAGCAAACTGTATATACCCCTTCAGCAGCTAGGTTTCGTAGCGTTTGCTTGTAGTTTTCGATGAGTTGCAGGTAGTCGCCAGTCCTAGTTTTGATTTGCTCATGAACCGGAACGGATTCAACTACCGACCAAGTTAGCCCTGCTGCTTCAATTTGCGCTTTCCGAGTTTTGATTTCTTCCCTGGACCATACTTCCCCATTGGGAATGTGGTGAAGCGCTGTGACCACTCCTGTGGCACCAGACTGTCGGATATCTTGAAGGCTCACTGGATCCTTGGGTCCGTACCAGCGCATGGTTTGTTCCATTCTGTAGGTCATGAGAATTTGATTTTGTAGTTGAAATGCATTAAAAATTTAAACTCCAGAATAGGCGCTAAAGCCTCCATCTACTGCCACAGTCGTGCCTGTGACAAACTTGGAGGCATCACTGCAAAGCCAATGCAAGGCGCCAAATAAATCATCCGGATGTCCAAATCGGTTCATTGGAGTATGGCTAATAATCTGCTGGCCCCGTTGCGTCAGACTTCCGTCCTCCTGCGTGAGTAGCGTTCTGTTTTGTTCGGTCAGGAAAAAACCGGGTGCCAAGGCATTCACTCGGAAGCTTGGACCATGCTTGGTAGCAAGTTCGACAGCAAGCCATTTGGTGAGGTTGTCGATAGCAGCTTTGGCTGATGCATAGCCCATTACACGAGTCATGGGTCTAGAAGCAGCCATAGAACTGATATTAAGGATAGTACCTCCTCCGTTTTTTAGGAGTAATGGAAGAAACGCCTTGATGGGAAAGACTGTGCCCAAATAATTGAGGTCCATCACCTGCCGCAAAGCATCGCCATCAAGGTCCAAAATGGATTGTTCGGGTCGGATCACCGCACCTGCCATATTTCCTCCAGCAGCATTTATCAAAACAGCTACAGATCCGTGCTGCGATTCGATGAGCGTTTTGACTTTTGCAAGGGACTCTTCCTCTGTAACATCCGCGTAATAGCCCCAAGCATTTCCTCCTTCTGAAGTAATTTGATCTCGCAGGGCATTCACTTTTTCAGGTGATCGGCCCAAGAGTAAAAGTTCAGCTCCTTGCTGCGCTAGGTACAGGGCCATGCTTGATCCAAGTACCCCTGTAGCTCCAGAAAATAGAATTTTCGTTCCTTTTATGTCAAATAGATTCCTGGATGTCATGCTATGGTGCTATAGTTTTGTGGACTAAAATTGAAGTAGGCTTTGGCATTGTAGTAGCAGACGTCTTGGATGATTTTGCCTAGCCATTGCTCATCCCAAGGCAACTCCCCTTGTTCGACTTCCTGTCCAATCAGTTGGCACAAGATCCTACGAAAATATTCGTGTCTTGGAAAGGAAAGAAAACTTCTTGAGTCGGTGAGCATCCCGATAAAGCAACTCAATAGTCCTAAGTTCGATAGGGTATTTAACTGTTTTTCCATGCCATCTTTTTGATCCAGATACCACCAGCTGGAACCATACTGCATTTTTCCTTTGATAGACCCATCGTTGAAGTTACCTATCATGGAGGCAAATACCCCGTTGTCTCTAGGGTTGTTGTTATAGATTACGGTTTTGGCCAATTGGTCGGTTTTGTCCAATTCATTGAAGAAGCTGGCTAAAAATCTAGCCTGATCAAAATCTCCAATGGAGTCAAATCCAGTATCCGCACCTAAGCTTTTGGCCATTCGTTCGTTGGTATTGCGTAGCGCACCGAGGTGGAATTGCTGCACCCAGCCCTTTGCATGGTACTGTTTGGAAAGGAGGGTGAGTACGTGAAAGGTGAAGTATTCTTGTTCAGCGGCTGTAGGCTGAGTACCTGAAAGGGTGTTTTTGAAAATACGATCAGCAGACAATTGGCTATTCGTTGAAAAACAGAGACGCTCGAGTCCATGGTCCGCCACCCTGCATCCCATGGAATTAAAATAGTCTATTCGCTTGTAGAGTGCCTCCATCAAGGTTTCGAATGATTTGATTTCTATTCCCGCAGCTGTCTCCAAGGCCTCTAGGTAGGTTCTATAGTTTTGAGGATGTGCGATTGCAAAGGCTTTGTCTGGGCGAAAGGTAGGGTACATTCCCATGGACAAGCCCTCTTTTCGGTAGGCGAGGTGATGGTTCAAATCGTCTGTTGGATCGTCTGTGGTGCCGACTACTTCTACCTTCATCCGTTCGAGCAGTCCACGGGTACGAAAGGACTCCTCCTGGAGAATTTCTGAGGTAGTTGAATAAATGTTAGAAGAGTTGGTAGGCGATAGGAGATCGGTAACTCCAAAATACCGCTTCAGCTCCAGCGCACTCCAATGGAATAGGGGGTTTCTGACTGTGTAGGGTAGGGTATAGGCCCACTTGTCAAACTTTTCTGCTGCTGAAGCTTTTCCGGTAATGTAGTGTTCGTCAATTCCTAGGGTTCGCATCGCGCGCCACTTGTAATGATCTCCTGCCAGCCAAATGGAGCTGATGTTTTCAAACTTCCGATTGGAGGCGATCTCTGCAGGAGGGAGGTGGTTGTGGTAATCGATTATGGGAAGATCCTTCGCATAGGCATGGTAGAGCCGCTGGGAAAATTTATTTTTCAATAAAAAATCATCCGAAAGAAATGAAGTTTGCTGGGTTAACTTGGTCATTACTAATAATTGACTTTAAGAACAGAGATATAAATTTTATAGTCTGGAGAATTTTAGAAAAAGCACTTCATTGTGGTAATTATTTGGCTGTAACATTTGTCTTTTCAACTCACTCTCTCACGCTTAGTTTGTAACTATTCAATCCTGCTTGACTTTTAATTAGGGCAAATTCGCCATAATTAAAATTTGGGTTGTAAATACTTTCCCAAATACCTAGATATTCCACCGTATTCCGATTCCGAAGCCAATCTGAGATAAAGAAATCTCCATCTTTTGCCTTCAACATATCTGTCAGAGAAATGTATTCCTGATCATTTTCTATAAGTATCGAAATTTCCCTTCCTTCAACTTCTATTTTTTTGTTTTTAC
Source organism: Spirosoma fluviale (assembly GCA_945868725.1). Taxonomy (GTDB): domain Bacteria; phylum Bacteroidota; class Bacteroidia; order Cytophagales; family Cyclobacteriaceae; genus Algoriphagus. The sequence continues at coordinate 17,827 of CAMBMU010000033.1, read as the reverse complement.
CCATTTCAAATCCGATATGTTTTAAAAAATTAAACCCGTAGTTGAACTGCAAAAAATGCAACGATAAACCCTGAATTAACGCTGTACTTTAGTGGACATCATCGTGCTAAGTATTGCGAATTTTTTTCTTATTCTCTATTGAAAATGATATGGAATGTATTGGCTTAAATCATAGTACAGTTTTATTTAAAAATGAAACGTTTGAATTTCAGGAATCCAACTTCCACTAGTACAATTAATCAAATCGCTGGGGGAGCCCAGCCCTTTTCATATTCTCGACTCCACAATGCCATAGCCTTTGGGGAATTGAGGATATGCCCATTTTTTGGATCACAGGTTAAGGATTCTCCTGTTCGGCTACTGATATTGGCCAAATGACAGAGAAGGGTAGATACAGCGCCTTCTTCAATGGTCGAGTTTTGCTTTTCTGTTCCCCGTACTGCATTGAAGAAGTTGACAATGTGTAGCGTACTCATGTCACCCCCTCCGCCAAGAGCGGTACCCCCTTCGTTGTTGGAAGCCAGGTTGGATTTGATTTCTTTTCCAGATCTGTCGATCAGTCGGTACCCACCTCGATCCACATAGACTGTGCCTTCTGAACCATAAATAATTGTTCCTCGGTCTGATCCATAGGTTTTGTAATTGTTTCGGCTTTTTCCATCCCATTGGATTACTTTTCCATCTCCAAACTTGAAGGTAGCATCCATGGTGTCGTACATGGTCCATCCATCTTCAGGGTAATGCATTTTTCCGGCTACCACCGATACTTCAGAAGGATAGTTGACTTGGAGTGCCCAGCGGGCTACATCTAATTCGTGGGTGGCATTATTGCCCGTTTCGGCAGTGCCGTAATCCCAGCCGTACCAATGCCAATTGTAGTCCCAAGTGTCGTGAAAATAGGGTTTTCTCGGTGCTGGGCCTTGGAAAAGATCCCAATCCAAGCCAGCTGGAGGCGCTTGTTGAATCGGGTTACTCACAGCTCCTCGGGAGTTGGTGTAAAAAGCTTTGGCAAAGTACACTTTACCAATGACTCCCTCATGGATGGCTTTGATGATCTCCTTACTTTCGGGGGCGGAGCGCTGCTGGTTGCCCATTTGCACAACTTTGTTGTATTTCTTCTGAAGTGCCACGAGCACTTCTCCTTCCCGTGGATTATGGGAACAGGGTTTTTCAACATACACATGTTTGTCTCTTTGAAGGGCCAGCCAGGTGCCTGGAGCATGCCAGTGGTCTGGGGTGGCATTGATCAATACATCGACCTCCTTGTCATCCAAAACCTTGAAGATATTTTGCTCCTGCTTGGGTTGGTAATCGATCCATTTTTCAAATTCTTTGGCTGCCTTGGGTATCTGAGACTGCATCGCATCGCAGAGGTAAAGCAAATTCACATTGCTGCTCTTTAATCCGATGGGTTCGTAATATGCGCCTACGCGTCGGCCCAAGCCTGCAATTGCCACATTAAGGCGATCGTTAGCGCCCACAATGCGTGCATAGGATTTGGGAGAGAAACTAAGCGACCCGAGGGCAGAAAATCCTAGCGTTACAGCTGCACTTTTTTTGATAAAGGTTCTTCGATTTGACTTCGACATGGTTTGAAGGGTTTATGGTCTTATTGGAGGGTCTTGATTTTAATATTTTTATAGCTCACTTGATCTCCGTGATCTTGGAGAAGGATGCGACCCTTTGGGGCCTCACCAAATTTATTCCAAATCACATATTTGCTGATTGCCACCAGGTCTCTGTAGGCTTGGGAGCCTCGCTCGTACTCTAGCACTTTTACGCCATTGAGGTAGTGCTCCACTTTGTTGTTGGGATAGACTACAACTCTGCCTTGGTTCCAGTCCCCAGGCTTCCTTACAAATCGGGCTTGCTTATCGGCTTTGATTAGGTCATACAAGGAGGCAAGGGTACGGTTTCCATCACGACCCATCTTGGCGTCTGGATGTAGCGCATCGTCGAGAATTTGGTATTCCAAACCGATTGCGGAGCCTGTGTTGCCTTCTGATAGGGTCACAAAATACTTTACGCCACTGTTGGCACCCTCGCTGAGTTTGAAATCAAAAGCCAAATCAAAGGCACTAAACTCAGCTGTGGTGACGATGTCTCCAAAAGTTCTTGCCTCACTTCCGTCCGACTTCTGGACAGTTAAGATGCCATCTTCGATTGTCCAACCCTCTTTTGGGAAGGCTTCTTTTCGAGCACTTTCCCATCCTTTTGAAGAAACTCCATCAAAAAGAAGTTTCCATCCTTGGTATTTTTCTTCAGGAGTTAATTCATTTTTTCCCGTGCTGACCACAAAAATATCCTGCTTGAAGGGGATAGGTTTTAAATTTTCCGTTTGAACTCGGATATTCCGAAAGTAGGTTTTTCTGCCTTCATCTTCCTTGGCCTGTATGCTATGTACTTGAAGACCAATAAAGCCTCTGCTATCCATGTCATCTACAAAATAGGCCACTTCTTGTCCATTGATCCAGGTTTTGAGGGTATTGCCAATGGCTTCAATGCGGTAGCGGTTCCATTCTCCCAACTTAAATGCAGACTTGGCAGTGGGGTTAAGGTCTAGGGGATAGAACCAACCGCGACGTGCTTCATCATATATCCCTCCTGACCAGGATCGAGGAGAAGGATCAGCTTCAACTTGATATCCATAAACCAGTCCCTTGCCGCCTTGACCTGCCGGATCAAATTGACCGCGAGTCATAATTCCACTATTAGAGGAGATATGGCTGATTTTGAGGTCTACTTCTAGGATAAAATCACCATAAAGGTCTTCCGTGATCAAAAAGGTATTGCCAGTTCCGAAGACTGCAGTTCCTTCAATCACCCCATCTTGGACTGCAAAGGTTGCTTTTCCAGCTACAGCTTTCCAGCCACTAAGGTCTTTTCCATTGAATAGGTTTTTCCAATCTCCATTTTGGGCATGTAGGGAAAGAGTAACTTGAAAAAAAAGGCAGCAGCCAACAAAACGTAGAAACATAAATCGAATAATTGAAGCTTGTAGATCGAGCTTGCCTGTTTGCTTGCTCTAATTTGGAAATCAAGATACAAAATCTAGTTGATGTGTTGCTAGTAAGAGGAGGAGTGGTCAGGATTTTTTTGAATTGCCACAGAATGCATCATCCGTTTACTACTTTTGTGCATGCTTGATTTCAATACCAAAGGAAAAGTTTTTATTACCTGCAAGGATCGTTCGGTGAGTTATCTGGAGCAGGAAGTGCGTGAATTGGGTTTTATCCCCGAAGCAGTCACGCGAACAGGCCTTGAGGTGAGTGCATCTCTTGAGCAGTGTATGGATCTCAATCTGCACCTGCGCACCGCCTCTCACGTGTTATACGAAATCAAATCCTTCTACCTTAGAAATGCGGATGACATTTACAGACGGTTTAAGGCCATCCCTTGGGAAGACTACTTGGATGTGGATGGGTACTTTTCGGTGAACTCGGTGGCCGAAAATGAATCGGTGACCACTCCCTTGATTGTGAATGTGAAGGTAAAGGATGCCATTGTAGATCGTTTTCGAGACCTGAAGGGGAGGAGACCCGATTCAGGTTCCGATTTTTCTGGTTTGGTGATTCAAGTGTATTGGAAAGAAACGCAAGCCATCGTTTACTTGAATACTTCAGGTGAAACCTTGGCCAAACATGGATACCGCAAAATTCCAGGAAAGGCACCCATGATGGAGGCTTTAGCTGCGGCAACCATCTTTGCTACCGAGTGGAATACGCGTGTTCCCTTAATCAATCCTATGTGTGGATCGGGTACCCTGGCCATTGAGGCGGCACTTATCGCCTCCAAGCGCTACCCTGGTTTGTACCGAGAGCACTATGCCTTTCAGCATATTTTGGGGTATCAAGCGGAGACTTTTCTAGCAAAGAAAAAGAAGCTAGAAAATAAAGTCATCCACGATCCTGGAGTCATCATCATTGCCTCGGATATTTCCTTGCAGGCCATTTCCTTTGCACAAGAAAATGCAGCTTTCGCAGGTGTAGACCACATGATTACCTTTCAAACAGGGGATTTTGCAGAGACCGAAATTCCAGAAAAGCCACGTGGAGTTATCTTTTTTAACCCCGAATATGGGGAGCGCCTAGGAGATCTGGGAGAGTTAGAGGAAACCTACAAGCGGATGGGGGACTTTATGAAGCAAAACTGTGCGGGTTACCGAGGGTATATCTTTACGGGTAACATGGATCTGGCCAAAAAAATAGGCTTAAAGGCGAGCAGAAGAATTGAGTTCTGGAATGGAACGATTGACTGCCGACTGTTGAGGTACGATATGTACGAAGGTAAGGGAGCCGAGTAGGTGATTGATTGGATGGGATTTTATCCGTACAAGTTTTTTCCAGTCATCCTTTTTTTCTTTACTATTCCAACGAATTTGCACTTATTTGGTACGTGGTAAAGAGGCTCTTACCTTTAAAAATCTGGTGGATTCCTGATTTATTAGCCATTGAATTTATGCGCTATTTTCTAGCTTTTTTCTTAGTTATAGGGATTCATTTGTCTTGTTTTTCTCAAACGATAACAGGTACAGTGAAGGAAAAGGGTTCCGGTCTTCCCTTGCCCTTTGCCAATGTCTTTGTCAACAACACCACCATAGGATCAGCCACTGATGCAGATGGACGATTTCGAATAAGTGGTGAATTTTCCACAGACATTGAGTTGGTAGCCAGCTTTGTAGGGTATATCACAGAAGTAAAGGCGATCTCTTTTCGTAAAAAAGGAGAAGTTAACATCGATTTTGAGTTGGTATTCAATGAATCCAATCTCTCGGAGATTGAGCTCAAAGCAAAGCGAGACAAATCCTGGGATCGTGAACTTCGTCGATTTGAAGAAGTATTTTTGGCTTTACCGGATGATCCGTACCGCTCGCAGGTCCAGATTGAAAATCCTTGGGTATTGGAGTTTGAGAACGTAAAACCTTCCAAAGGGCCAAATTACCTTCAAGCTTCTGCAGCCCAACCCTTAAAAATCACCAATACTGCTTTGGGGTATAAAATCGATTACTACCTTCAAGACTTTAGGGTCGTGCGTAATGGTTCCATGTTTTACGGGCAGGTTTTCTACTCACGGATTAATTCGGAAGATGAAAAAAAGATGTTAGAATGGGAATTAAGTAGAGAGGCCAATTACCAGAGTTCGTTACGACATTTCAATACTTCTCTTTTACTGAATTTATCAGACTCAATTCATTTTAAGGTCTATCGTACTCCTCCAGAGCAACTAGGGCGGGTACGGACCAATGATTTTAGAGAGGAATTGGGAGAATCCATCTTCCCGATTGACCAAGATTCAATTTTCCGAAAACCACTTGGAAATGGAAATTTTAGGATTTTTATCCAGGACAGGCTGGAAATTCATCACCTAGATAAGCCTTGGAGAAATGACTATTACACCAATGTGTACCATGCCATCAGTTGGATTCAAGCACCTAGTGGATACTACGATGTAGACAAGAAGGGTACCTTGATTAACCCGACTCAACTTGTCCTTTCGGGTTATTTGAGCAGGCAGCGCATGGCTCGGATTTTACCACTAGATTTTACCCCTTCCTCGGATCAAGTACTTGCTCAAAATCAAAATGAGGTACTCACCAATCCTGCCATCCAATTTAATCGACTGCGGGAAAAGGCTTGGTTGACGACCAACAAACCCTATTTCTACCCTGGAGAATCGGTTTGGATGGGAGGGAAGATGCTCTATCAAGACCAGAATATGGCTGATTCCCTCAGTCGGGTGATCCATGTCGACTTGATCAATCCAAATGCTGAAATCATTCAATCGGCCACATTTTCGATTGATCAAGGGAAAATTTCGGGAGGAATGGACTTAGCAATGAGTTTGCCTCCAGGAGATTATGTACTCCGAGCCTATACCCATTGGAATCAGAATTTTGGAACCCAAGATCAGTTTGTGACTCCATTTCTGGTGTTGAAACCAGGGTTTAAGCCCAAGGTGGGGCAACTTGAAACAGAACCTTTCCAAGGAGAGATCACTCTTAGACCCGAGATTTCCATCACCGATTCTGTTCCTTACCGGGTTATGGATTTGAAACTTGAGTTTTTAGATGAGTTTCAAAACTTGATCGATGGAGAATTTATCCTTTCGCTCACAGATGGGGGCGCTGTATCTCCAATTCTGCCAAGTGTTTCGCTGGAAGAGGGTATGAACTGGTTGGATAAGAAGCTTCCAGATGATTTCAATTCACCGCTTACTTTTCCTATTGAATACGGTATTTCGGTGCAGGGTAAATTTACGGCGGACAATAAACGACGGCCTGCGATCAATCCGATCACCGTCGTCCGTGGAGATTTAGAGGATTATGGTCAGGTGATGACGGATTCTTTGGGTAATTTTTGGGCTACTGGTTTAATTTTCAAGGATACTGCCCAAATCGCAGTTGCTGCCATGGATTCCAAAAGAAAACCCTTTGGGTCTGTAGAACTTAAACCTTTATTGAAACCTGGATTTGATTCAACCTTCCCGAAGTCTGCCTATATCCTAGAACCTAATCAACAAGAGATTCCAAATCTGGATAAAGCGGGTGAATACATTCTACTCGAAGAGTTTGTGAAAGAAGAAAAAATACAAGAAACGAAAGCGGATCCGAATGATCGATATGGTGAGCCTACCCAGCAAGTAAGCGGAGAGGTACTTGAAAAAGAGACCATGGGGCAGATTTTGGGGCGTTTGGGCTTTAATCTGAATACGCTAAAATTCAGGAACTACACCTATGGAGAAAAGACGGGAAGTCCCTTATTAATTATCGATGGGGTCTCAATTCCATTTATGGAGCCCAATGAGTTTAGGGAAACACTACTTGGTTTTGAACCTTCCCAACTAACATCTATCAAAGTGTATGCGGATAATGTTGGCAAATCTATTTTTGGCATGGCTGGCTATGCGGGAGTGATCCAGATCGAAACTAAAAATGGCTTCAGGTCTAGTTCTGAGTTGGATCGAAAATTCAATTCTGAAGGCTTTCAGGTTTTCGATCTTCCAGGTTTTTCAGACTTTCAAGAGTTTGTTAAAAATCCACCCTCAGACCAGTTTTTAAAGAAAAAGCCTACGATCTACTGGGAACCTCAGGGAGTTACTACCTCCGGTGTGTTCCAAACTAAAGTAAAGGTGCCTTATGGAGTAAAGGCCATCCAGGTTTGGGTGGAAGGCATGACCTTCGATGGGCAAGCTTTTTCAAAAAGGATCAAGATTGAGTTTTAAGATCCACGGGTTTCACCCGCGGTTATTCAAGATTTGACCCTTGCAGGGTCTTTTTTTCAATACACCTTCATTCTAAATAAAAAAACCGCGGAAATGGCTCTCCGCGGTTTTGTTTTTATTTCGGATCACTGAAGTTGACTACTCAGCTTACCAATTTTTTTACTGAGGTCAAGAATGGCATTGGCATAGCGGGTATCCCACTCTTCCAGTCGGCTGGTATTTTTGATCGCTACTTCGTACTGAATGCCTGGTAGGATCCAAGATGCATAGCCCGAGAAGGGGTCATTGCACACGTAAAGCGATTTGTACCATTCACCGTAATACATCCCCTTGGGGTCTATCCAGCTTTTTTCCAAATCAATCAACCCAGTATTAATTTTTTTCAAAGTGGCCGCATTCAGTTTTTCGGCCGCAAGTGCATTTTGAAGTGAATTTTTGTAGACCTCCGAACTTTCTTCGAGTGCCTTTAATGCAGTTTGCACCTGATCAAACCCAGTAAAATTTGGGTCTATGGCTTTCACATTTTTTACTGCCTGCTCAAAGTGCCCTTTCAAATCTTGGGCATAGCGAGGCACATCATAGGGAATGACAGTTGCATTGGCTTGACGTATGGCCACCAGCCCAAACACTTGGGCCACAGCACCGCCCATTTTAAAGCTTGGATCAGAAAACTTTCCATAGTAGTGAATGTTGTCGTAATTGGAGTGGTAGGCTGTATTACCACCAGAGCCTCCGCTCAAGGAAGGAATGCCCACGTGCATGTAGAAGGCGATATGGTCGGAGCCACCACCTAAATTTCCAATACCTGGCTCAGCATTTTTTCCTGCCCAAATTTCAAAAACCGTTTTGGCAGAGTCGGGGTAGCTGACCTCCTTAGATGCATCGATGATTAGCTTTTTCAAGGTTGGTGCTGCTGAAGCACCAAAATTCCGCCCAGAGGCACCCCCATCAAAGTTCATGTAGGAAATGGCTTTTGCGCCCAATTCTTTTCTCAAATGCTCTACCCATTCGGTAGATCCAATAACGCCTTGTTCTTCGGCATCCCAATGTCCAATTAAGATGGAGCGGGAAGGTTTTTGGCCATTTTTATACAACTCACCTAAGGCTTCAGCAAAGGTTAATAGCATTGCGGTGCCTGAATTTGGGTCCGTAGCACCAAAGGACCAAGCATCGTAGTGGCTACCTAAGATGATCCATTCGTCGGGATGATCTTTACCGATAAAGGTACCTACGACGTTGTTGGCACGGATAAAATCTGGCTTTTGGTCAACCATTACCCTTACCTTCAAGTCTGCACCGCCTGTAAGTTTGTAGGGAAAGGGAAGTCCACCTTGCCAGGTTACTGGCACATCTGCGCCTACCATTCTACTCAAAATTTCTTTGGCAGCACCATAACCAATGGGGGTTACCGGGATGGTATGGAAATCTACTGTCGCTGGGTCATCTCGTTTCACCTTTACTGGCCCATCCAAAGGAAGTGCTGGTCTATTGGGCGTCAAAGGATCACCAGTGAAATCCAAGGTCAACATAGATCCTCTTTGTATAGTAGTTTCGTTGTAAAAAGGGCCTTTGGGATACACATCTCCCCTGGTAAATCCAGAATCTTTTGGGTCGGTGTACACCACCAAGCCGATCATGCCATTTTGCTCAGCAAACTTGGCCTTGTAGCCACGGAAATTGCCCCCATAACGAGCAATAGCGATTTTTCCTTTTAGAGGAACGCCCATCTCTACCAGTTTCATGAAATCTTCTCGGGTACCATAGTTAACGTACACCACCTCGGCAGTAACATCTCCACTGCCGGAGAAGGCGTTAAAGCCTAGGTGTAGTCGGGGATCTGTGGAGAAAGGGTCTTCTGCTAGCTCTCCTTCTTTTTGAGAAAGTGTAAGCTGCACGGGACTGATGATTTGTAGTTCGGACTTTCCTGGATGATTGGGTAAATACACATCGTATGGCCATACCTTTACCTCCATAGCTGCCTTGGACATGATGTCCACCATGTAGTCTTTGACGAGCTCATTTTCAGCTGTGCCGGCGATATGTGGACTCTTGGTCAGCTCGGTCAAATGGATCTTAAAACGATCGTAATTGACGGCCTTGAGGTAATCGGACTCAAACTTCTTTTGTGTGGATAGTTGAGATGTAAAAAATCCATCCTGCTGCCCAAAAGCAGTGAGCGAAAGAAGTAAGGCTGCGGTTAGGCAAAGTGATTTTTGTAGCATGGGTTAAACAATGGAGTTTAAAATTATTTACTTGTTGGTCAGGAGCTGTCGGAGAGGACAAAAGCAAAAAGACCATGGAAGGGATCCATGGTCTTTTCAGATCAATTGGCCTTGAGACCTGGGGATCTTTCCAAAAACTCTTGGTAGAGGCGAATGTGTCGGTTGGACATCGGGATTCGATATCCATTGATGAACACATGGATAATTTGTGATCTAGTCTCAAAAGGATCTCCAGTGGAAACAATCAGGTTGGCACGCTTTCCTGCTTCTACAGATCCATACTGGTCTGCGACACCAAAGATTTCTGCGGGATTGATGGTTACAGCTTTCAGTGCTTCTTCCTTACCCAGTCCATAGGCCGCAGCAAAGGCAGCATGGAAAGGCAGGTTTCTCACATTCTCTTCATCATCAGTACGAAGTGCTACTTTTACTCCTGCCTTTGCGAGCAATCCTGCATTGGCGTAGGGAGCATCGTAGCGATCAGAAGAACGGGTAGGTAGATCCTGAACTGGGCCAGTGACTACTGGAATCTTGGCTTTGGCAATTTCGTCTGCTACACGCCAGCCCTCGGCAACACCTGTTAAAATCACCTTGATGTTTTTTCCTTCCACCCACTTGATAGCTTGTTGGATATCTGAAGCTGCATTTACCTCGATAAGGAGAGGGAGTTCGCCCGAAATCACTTTGGACAGCTCCTCCATTTCAGGGAAATAGGTTAATTCTGCTCCAGACTTTTTAAGTTCTAGGTAGCTTTTTGCATTATCCCAGATGTCGTTGGCTTCTTTTAGTGCCTTTTCTCCATCTTTTTTGACGTCCTCATCCGATCTACGGTCAAAACGACCGCGTCTTCCTGAGCTAGGGAAGATCATGGCTACTGCTTTAAAGCCACCATACATTTGGTCTGGAGTGTAGCCATTTAGGTTGATTAAGGCTGCAGTACCTGGGAATAGTCCCCCTGAAGGCACAGTAAGCACGGTAGTGACACCAGATACTCTGGTCACCCCAATGGCCTCAGAATTTGGATTCACCGTGGTCAAGGCTTGCATGTTCGGCGTGACATTGCCCACATCGGCATAATCTACGGTCTCAGGTACTGAGCTCACTTCCACCAATCCTAAGCGGGTACCGCCATCGATGATTCCTGGATAGATAAATAGTCCAGTACAATCGATTACCTCTGCTCCATCGGAGGAAAGGTTGGTGCCTACCTTGGAAATTTTGCCATTTTCCAATAAAACGGAGGTATTGGCAAGCGTTCCCTTGGTGACAGTCACTACTGTCGCGTTTTTTAATAAGAATTTTCCGTTGCGAGGTTTTACAAATTCCCCGTCAATTTGGGCCATTGCCACTACTGGGAGTAGGGCAAATAGTAGGGCACAAAAGGTTTTATACATTCGGTTCATGTTCGATTGAATTTTCGGGGTGATTAATGTTTTTCTTTCAAGAACGCTCCCTGAAAGGCTTCAAAATAAGCGTCGACATCCTGCATACAACGGTTCGCCTCCTCATTAGCTCGCAAGAAAATAGGTTCTACCATCTCAGTAGCTGCTACCCATTGGCGTTGATCGTTGTTATCTTTTTTGATGTCAAAGTACTTGACACCATCCACAAAGGTCATTTGAGGAACCGCGTAAGAAGAAAGGGGATGCCCTTCAAAAATGACTAGATCTGCTTGCTTACCCACTTCAATGGAACCTACCTTGTCTTCAATCCCCAATTGCTTGGCAGGATTGATGGTGATCATGGCTAAGGCTTCCTCATCGGTCAAACCTCCATAACGCTGAGTTTTGGCAGCCTCATGGTACAAGTGACGAATAAGTTCGGCAGAATCCGAATTGATGGAAGTAAGGGCTCCATTTTTTTGAAGGATGGCGGCATTGAAGGCAGTGGAATAATACACTTCCATCTTATAGGCCCACCAGTCAGCAAATACCGAAGCACCCATGGTGTATTCGGCAATTTCAGGGGCAACTTTAAATCCTTCGTTGGTATGTTGGAATACCACCTTTTTGATGTTAAAGTCCTTGATGACATTAATCAGCATGTAGATTTCATCTGCACGATAGGAATGGCAATGGATGATGATTTTACCATCTAGAATATCGGCAAGGGTTTGAAGTCGCTCGCTGTAAGCCGGTGGAGTAGTGGTATTGCCTTTTTGTACTTTGGCTAGGTTGTATTTCTCCCATGCCTTTTTGTACTGAATGGCCTCATTGAATCCATTTCTAATGACCGCTTCTACACCCATTCTTGAACGGGGCTGTATGCCATTGCCTCTGCCGTGTACACGTGTTGGGTTCTCACCCAAAGCAAATTTGATGGTACGAGGAGCATCTTGCATGATGACGTCTGCAGGATCCATGCTTCCCCAACGATGTTTTAGGGTAGCATTTTGTCCACCCACCACATTGGCTGAGCCGTGCATGGCATGCGAAACGGTAACGCCACCTGCCAAGGCACGGTAGATACCGATTTCAGTAGGGTTGACCACATCTTTCATGCGAATTTCTGAAGTGATGGGAGCAGAACCTTCGTTCACTACATCTAATCCCACGTGGGAGTGGGCATCAATAATGCCTGGCATTAGGTATTTGCCTGTGGCATCGATTGTATTTACACCAGCTGGAGCGGTAAGATTTTTTCCAAGCTGTGTGATGATTCCGTTCTGAACCAATACATCCGAAGATTCAAGGTTGCCTTTAGTGACCGTGAGCACGGTCGCATTTTTTATCAATACACTGCCCTTTTGGACTTGTGCCTGGGAAATCCCTACACCTAATCCTAGAAACGCAGCGATAAGGTAAATGTGCTTTTTCATGTTTAGTTAGATTGGCTAGGTGAAGAAAGTGTTGCTTTTACAGGGAAAGAACCCATTTGCGGTACAGACAAGGATCCATCCATGGTTTTCCCGTTGATTTCGCCTGAAATGGTCACCGTTAGACTCATGCCTCCTGCAGCTACATCAAATTCGAAGCTGAGTGTTTTTCCAGTGAGGCTCGCATTTTTGATTGTAGCTGAGGCTTTTCCCGACCCAGTTGGATCATCGTAGGTGATGGTTCCACCCAATACGCCGTTTTCACGCTTAATGACTATCTCCCCACCTGAACTCCCTGCAGGTGTTTCAGAAGTGTATTCCCATACTCCCTCAACTGTGATGGCATTGGGAGCAGCTTCAGGTTTTGCACTTGTGTTTTCAGCTTTCGTAGTTTTCTTTTTGATCTCGTAGTCAAAAACATAACCGTCTGCAATCACGTGCTTTATCTGGGTTTCTTCCTTGAAAAGGGTATCTGTTGTAACTATTAGGTTGGCTAGCTTTCCTTTTTCAAGTGTTCCTGCCATTCCGCTGATTCCTAAGATAGATGCTGGATTGGTGGTCAAGGCTGCTAAGGCTGCTTTTTTACTCAATCCATTATCAATCAAAGTTTTTAAGGTTTTTTGAACATCTGCGGCTTTGCCATCAGTTGTGCTGAAAGCAAACATAATTCCTGCCTGCTCCAATTGGGCTGCTTGCTTTAAAGCTTTGTCATACGATTCCTTAACCCGTGCATACTGCGCCTTGGTGGCTTCGGTAACTCCATCTGCCTTTTGTGATTTGATGGACTTGTCATCCGGAACCTGCAATTTGATCAATATAGGCGTGCCAGAAGATTTGATCAAGCCAATCACGGACTCGTAGGTTTCTAGTCCAGTAAGCACTAGCTTAAATCCAAGCTCTTTCTGTAAGGAGATAGCTCTTCTGATTTCAAGTTCCGTTGCAGCGGTAAAGAGTACTGGCATTTGCTTCTGCACCACAGGAGACAGGGCTACCTGCGAAGGGCTTGCTTGTGGTCTTTTTACTCCTGCATTGCTTGCATACAATTTCTCGTGATCCAGTGTCAAGGAGGTATTTTGATAGAGGTCTCTAAACTTGGCCATTACCCCCGCGAGAGTTGCAGGATACATGCCTCTAGAGCTTCTAAAATTCGCAGCCATTGCTACATTGTTTCGAAGGAGGTTGTTGTTTTTGGCTTCACCCAATACCATCAGGGAAGTTTTTCCAGGAAGCATGCCTCCATCAGGAACAACTTGACTTATGGTGAATCCAGCTTTTCTCCACTCATCTACTTGGGTACTAGCCCCAGAATAGGAGTCTGTCGCAATTCTCCAAGGCGTGATGCCAGCGATCTCATCGGGTGGATTGGAGGATACAAAATCTTTAGGACGCTCGACATCTTTAGGTTTGGTGATGCCCATATTTCCTGCGCCATCGATAAATCCTGGATAAACATAAAGCGAATCACCCGCGATGATTTTTGCTTCTTTGGGTAGCGCTAGGGAGGATCCTACTCCTAAAATAACGCCGTCTTTAATGAGGATAGTGGCTTTACTGCCTGGATCACCCGGAGCTTTAAATACCGTGGCGTTGGTAATGGCATAGGTGCTTGTTACCCTACGCTTCCCTGTAGGATCACTCTGTGCCACTGCAGCTTGGCTGAGCCATCCTGCTACCAACAATCCCAGCATTCCTGCCTTCAGAAATTGTTTGTTCATTCTTGAATTGGTTAAACTTTGATAGGAAACTACAAATTGCAAGAATACTTCTTGCAAAGATTTTTTTATAAATCCTTTTTTAAGGATTAGTGGTACAATAGCTGGGTAAGAATTCTCCTTCCTGGAATTGAATCCGAACCAAACTTTACCAAAAATAGAACTTCAAGCGAATTCCTCAATCCCCTTTCTGGATTTTTTTCGGGAGTTATTGGTAGCCGAGTCGATTCATTTTTTTTAAATTTTAACAGGATCAAATCCTTGTCCTATTAAATCGAGATCAATTTCTTTGACTTATTCAATATAATCCGACTTAGTTATAATCAATTCTTTGTACGCCGGTATAGGTAGATTTGATTTAAGTCAGGTTTGTTTTATTTTAGAATTAAATTATAAAATAGAACTTAATTAAAAAATTATAATATCTTTCATATGACCAGATATTATTAACCGATCTAAAAAAAAACATAGGCCTAATTAATTAGGCTGCATTTAATCTCATTGTATTATAAAAAAATTAAATTAAGCCAATTTAATATTGGGTTTTATCAATATTCATATAAAGGCAACGGGTATTAATTTTATTCGATTTCAATGTAAATATACTAACCTAAATAAATCAAGTCACTTTGTCTATTGCAATTATAACGCAATAATTATGTTTGTAATTTTATTCTAAAATATATTATTATTCATCGAAATGGACTTTGTTCTATTTCTTAACTAAAAAAACAGTTTAACCCAAAAAAATCCATGACAGAAGTTGAAATTTTAAATAATAGCCAATTAGGTTTTATTCAAAATGCAATTTATACAGTTGCAATAGTGATTATGACCTTTATTGCATTTAGACTTGCAAGAGTTGCAAATGAAAAAAATGCGAATGTTTTAGGAAAAATAGTAGTGACTCTATATGGAGTTATGGTTACTTTTTTTTTCATACAAGTAAGTTCTTACTTGTCAATGCAACAAAAAGGATTAGCCTACAGTCTATCAGAATTAAAGGCTACGGGAGTTAAATTATCTGCAGGTTCAGAAGATGCGGTTAGTAGATTTCAGGTTAATTTGAGTGACGGCTATCCGGCACTTGCTCCAGAAATACCTAGTATCATCTTTGCAGCAGTAGTTCTTTTAATTGTTATTGGTACAACCTGGTTGAAAACCACATCTGAAAAATCATAAATAAACAATCATGAAAAAATTAATATTAAGTTTTCTTGTATTAGCGTCAATGATGGCTTGTACACCCAAAGAAGCCATAACTGAAGTAGAAGATCCTAATATGGTTTTGTTTAGAGAAAATGCTAAGGTTGTAGATGCTGCATTTAAAGCATACAGTAAGAAAGACCTAACTGAATTTGAAACTTACCAAGCTGATTCTCTTAAGGTTCATAGCGCTCAATTTGGTGGAAAGGATAGCAACAAAGCCGAATTTTTAGAAAGAAGTGCTAATTTCTTCAAATTAATCAACAATATCAATGTAAAAGTTACTCTTTTACCCGGGGTAGATGAAGTTACTTTAAAGCCAGATGGTTCTGTGAGAGCATATGTGATATGGTCAGCAGATTTTGTAAATAATGCTCCTAAAACAGATTTGAAATCTTATTTTGTTTTAAAACTGGATAAAGATCATAAAATTTATGATCACGATGAATATTTTGATGTTTCAGGTTGGTTTCAGGCCGCAACAGCTGCACCAATTCAATAAGTCTTGAGTTTAACAAAATAGAGAAGAGATCTCTAGAAATGGGGATCTCTTTTTTTATTCCTTTTCTAAATAAGACATTGTTTATATATGGGGTCTAGAACCCACAAAAAAAGGATGTTTGTTTATTAAATAAACACATGTTCTAAATCAATAATTATGAAAAAATATTGTACAATTCTAGCTTTACTTTTAATATGTATTTACTGCAAAGCACAAAGTTCCGAACAGAATTTGAAAAAACTTGGCATACAACTTCAAGATCTAAATGCTCCAGTTGCTAACTATGTAAATTATGTTAGAACAGGGAACTTAATCTATTTTGCAGGATCAGGGCCAGACAATGCTTATAATGGTGTGATTAAGGAAAAATTGGGAAAGGATGTAACAATAGAAGAAGGCCCTGCTCCAGCGAAGCCAAATCCAAAGCCCGTAACCGCTGCAACTGCATCGACACTTTCTTGGGCTGAAGTTCTCGAGCAGAATCCCGATCCCAAGGTTGTCACTGATGCAGATTTTTTCAAGCGCATCAAGAAAACAAAGTTGCCATGGCGAGTGAAGGACAAATCAACTGGCATGGAGATGTTGCTCGTGCCGCCAGGTAAGTTCATGATGGGAATGAGTCCGGGAGATACGGAAGCGGTGGAACTTGAAAAGTCTTTTGCAGAGAAGCGTCCGCAGTGGAAGTATTCCGAAGGACCTCAGCATGAGGTCACGATCACCAAGGCGTTCTATCTTGGTCGTACCGAAGTGACCCAAGAACAGTGGATGAAGGTAATGGGAGAGAATCCAAGTTTGTTCCAGCAATCAAATGCGAAGCAGATCGCTGAGGTTTATTTGTCGGAATATTTTATAGAAGTGACAAAGATCAAAATGACTGCTGAAGAAGCGAAATCCAGGGCAGATTCATCGGCAAAAGCAGTCAAATTCAATCCTGTGGAAGTGATTTCATGGGACGATTGTCAGAAGTTCTGCGCCAAGACGGGAATGATTCTCCCAACCGAAGCGCAGTGGGAATATGCGTGCCGAGCAGGCGTCGACAAAGCGACCTACGGCGAATTTGATCAGATCTCATGGAACATTAACACTTCTAATCTAACGACACATTCGGTCGGTCAGAAGGCACCGAATGCACTTGGTTTCTACGACATGATTGGCAATGTTTGGGAGTGGACCAACGACTGGTCCGATGGTGAGTATTACAAATCCTGCGCAGACGGCGTGGTTGATCCAATGGGTCCGGCGCAGAGTGAACTCGGGTCGCACGTCAGTCGCGGCGGTGGGTGGGTCACCTTTGCAAGCCGCGGTCGTGCCTCGTCCCGTGGCTTAGGCCTGGGAGGAGGACTCAGTTTCGGTTGTCGATTCGCGAGGACTCCGTAAAAGGAGTCTTCAACGATGCTGTAAATCGTCAGCATAAAGTGGACAAAATTTAGTTTAAATCAGTAGGCCGTTTCCATCATTATTCGGTAATAAATGAGGCAAACCGCACGCAGAAACTAAAAAGGACCCACGATTTACGATCATAATAAGATTAATCAAGAAAACATATTACTTATCATATGGAACTAAAATCTACAAATCAAATTAAAAATTACCACAGTACCTGGGTGAAAGTTGCACATTGGATTGGAACATTTAGTTTCTTTTTTTTACTCTTCAGTGGATTCGAAATTCTGATGGTACACCCTCGATTATATTGGGGTGAAATGGGAAATGATTTAACGCCGGCACTATTTGAACTACCGATCAGTAGAAATTATCAACATGGTGGGTGGACTACATTAGAACCTCTTTTAAATCAACTAAATTCACCTATGTCTGCTGGCCGCACCTATCCCATTTTTAATGAAAATGGTTGGGGCAGAAGTTTACATTTTTTAGCGGCCTGGTTTTTAGTCTTCAACGGACTATTTTACCTAATCCTGGCCATTTTTACAGGACATATTAAAAATAATCTACTACCTAGATTTAATGAACTGACGTTTGAATTAATTCTAAAGGATATTAAGGATCATTTAAAAGCTGGCCTAGCCTATTTAAAAGGACCACAATATGGATTGCTTCAAAAAATAAGCTATCTACTGGTGATTTTTATTTTACTACCCATCATTGTATTAACTGGACTAACGATGTCGCCGGCTATAGCCGCTTC
>CAMBMU010000032.1 GCA_945868725.1 Spirosoma fluviale | reverse complement strand
CATCCCAAGCCCTACGACCTTGCTGCCCAGCCCATTCCTGCAGGCCTCAACTGGGAAAAATGGCTAGGCCCTATTCCGAGCCTAGCATTCAATGACCTGCTCAATCCAGGCATTAGCCTGAATCCTGATAAGAACGAAACCGCCTGGGGAGCTTGGCGCTGGTACAAGGAAACCGGGGGTGGATTGATGACCGACTGGGGCGCACACATGATCGACATCGCCCAGTGGGGCCTAAGCAAGGATAGAAATGGTCCAACCACCATCATCCCTGGATCCGGTACCCAGCCCTTAAGCTATCGCTACGCAGACGGGGTAGAAATGCAAATCACCAAGTTTGACGAAGGCCGCCAAGGCGTGAAGTTTATCGGAGAAAAAGGCTGGATTAAGGTTTCCCGTGGCAATTACGACAGCTCAATTCCCGAGCTAGCACTAGGGAAAGAGCCTGAGAATTTTAGCTTTAACGCCCACCACATCGACTTTATCGACTGCATCCGCAAGCGAAAAGATCCAATCGTACCCGTGGAAATCGGCCACAGCACCTGCACGGCCTGCACCCTGGGCAACATCGCCCACGAGCTGGGCCGTACCATCACTTGGAATCCACAGACCCAATTGTCTACAGATGCTGCGGTGAATGCCAAGCTTCACTATGCCTATGAAAGAGGCTATAAACTGACCTAAATCATTCGGCTGTGAAGAAATTTTCTTCCTCCAAAAACCTTGAAGTCCCTTCTTAAGTTTGAAGAGTAGTTCCTATTTTTGGGGCCCAGCCCCAACAGCAACTCAAAAAAAATCAAACTGTAAATCATACGAAACCATGGAAAAACTAATTGTAGACTACACCGCAGTAGCGGTAAACACCGGAGGCAGAAAAGGACACGTGCGCACCGAAGACGGGATGCTTGACTTTGATGTCGCCATGCCAAAAGAAATCGGAGGAGAGGGTGGAAAAACCAACCCTGAGCAACTCTTTGCTGCGGGCTATGCGGCTTGCTTTGGCGGTGCCTTGGCAGCAGTAGCTGGTACCACTAGCTTGAAAGATTCCGAAATCAAAGTGAAAGCACACCTCGGACACTACGGTCCTGGAAGCTTCGGATTGGGAGTAGACATTGAGGTAAAAATCCCTCAGGCTGCTTCCCTAGAAGAAGCGCAGAAGTTGGTAGACGCAGCGCATCAGGTGTGCCCATACTCTAAGGCTACCCGCGGAAATATTGAGGTTACTGCCACTGCAGTCGCCTAAGTATTTTCTTAATTTACTCACAAGGCAGGCCCAAAAAGGTCTGCCTTTTTTTGTGCCTTTCCTTTACTGTGAATTAAAAACCGCTCCTTTCCACTCGTCACTTTTCCAGCATCCCGTGACACTACAATGGACAAAAGCGGTTAACTTTCTCGTCGAAACCCATTTTCCAAATGAAAAAATTATTCTTTTCGCTACTAGTGGCTGTGCTTTCTGTGGGAAGCGTATTGGCCCAACTCAAGACTCCAGAGCAGTTTCTCGGCTACAAACCGGGCGACCGCTTCACTCCTCACCACCGCATGGTGGACTATTTTGAGTACGTCGCTGCTCAAAATCCAAACATCAAGCTCATCCAGTATGGGGAAACCAACGAGAAAAGACCCCTCATTCTCGCCATCCTAGCAAGTCCAGAGAATATGGCTCGACTCGAGCAGATCCGTACGGACAACTTGAAGCGAACAGGCCTTCTGCCAGGAACACCTAGCACCCAGGTTCCTATCAACTGGATGTCTTTCAACGTGCATGGCAACGAATCCGTAGGGATGGAAGCCGCCATTTCTACCTTCCACACCCTGGCAGATCCCAACAATGCCAAGGTACAAGCCTGGTTGAAAAATCAAGTGGTCATCCTAGATCCTGCCATCAACCCAGACGGAAGAGATCGCTATTCCAACTGGTACAACCAGAAGATGCACACCCAATTGCAGCCCGATATCCAGTCCATGGAGCACAACGAGCCTTGGCCAGGTGGGCGTGCCAACCACTACCTATTTGACCTGAACCGAGACTGGGCATGGCAAGTACAAGTTGAATCTCAGCAACGCCTCAAGGTGTACCAGCAATGGATGCCTCAACTTCACCTGGACTTCCACGAGCAAGGCATCGACAATCCTTTTTACATGGCTCCTGCTGCAGAACCCCTGCACGAGCAGTTGACACCTTTCCAGCACGAGTTTCAAGACATTTTTGGAAAAAATACCGCGAAGTACTTAGACCAAATGGGTCGCTTCTACTTTACCAAAGAGCGCTTTGACCTGCTCTATCCTTCTTATGGCGATACCTATCCCATGTACAATGGAGCCATTGGAATGACCATCGAGCAGGGTGGAGGCGGACGTGCAGGCATCGGTGGCTACAACGCCATCGGCGATACGGTCACCTTGAGTAGCCGAATTGCCGGTCACTACACGGCTGCACTTTCTGCAGTGGAGATGACCAGCCAGCATTCGGCTCGATTGGTAAGCGAGTTTGAGCGCTACTTCAAAACCAACTCAACCACTCCCAAAGGCACTTACAAAAGCTTTGTGATCAAAGGCGAAAGCAATCCTGCCCAGGTCGCCAAATTGCTGGAACTACTGGACAAAAACGGAATCCAGTACGGGAAAGGCACTGCAAAAACAGGCTTAAAAGGCTACGAGTACCAAAGTGGAAAGACGGGCGTTCTTTTCGCAACGAGCGACAAGGACATCGTCATCTCAGCCTACCAGCCGAAATCAGTTTTGACCCAGGTATTATTTGAACCTAACCCTGCGCTACACGATTCGATTACCTATGACATCACGAGCTGGGCCATGCCTTATGCTTATGGGGTAAAGGCCTTTGCGCTAGATACCCGATTGGATCCAAGCGGAAGCTACGAGAAGCCTGCGGTGGCTTCAACAAAAGTCTCTGGTACACCAGTAGCCTACCTAGCCCCTTGGCAGGGTACGCGAGACGCAGCATTCCTTGCGGCGCTACTCAACAAAAAAATCCGCGTACGCTACGCCGAATACCCCTTCACTGTGGAAGGAAAATCCTATCCAGCTGGAACGATGATGATCACCAAAGGAGGTAACGAGTGGGTGGCTAATTTTGACCAGACGGTACAGGAAACTGCTGCAGCATTGGGCATTACTTTGAGCACTACCCAAACAGGCTATGTGGAGCAGGGCAAGGACTTTGGCTCGCCAACTGTACGCGTCATCCAAGCCCCTAAGGTGGCCCTTGTAGGCGGTACAGGCACCTCCTCCCTGAATTTTGGAGAGGTATGGCACTTCTTCGAAAAAGATTTGAAGTATCCGCTATCTAGCATAGATGCTGCTTCGATGGGCAATGCTGATTTGAGCAGATACGATGTGATCATTCTTCCATCCGTGTTTGGTTCTGCCTTGTCTGCTTCCGCGCAAACCAAGTTGAACGACTGGGTGAAGGCAGGAGGAAAGGTGATTGCCATCGATGGCTCAGTGAACCTATTTGCCAACAAGGAAGGTTTCAAATTGAAGACCTTTGACACGGAAGATGAGAAAAAGGCCGCCGAGAAAGCTGGCCAGGAGCTAGCCAAGAAGGAGCGCTTGGAACCCTACACCGAGGGCGAGCGCTTGGAAATAGCGGGAGGTACAGCAGGAGCCATCTATGAAATCAAGATGGACGAAACGCATCCGCTTGGCTACGGCACCGGAGGAAAATACTACACCCTAAAGAATAACTCCAGCCGATTTGCCTTCCTCAGCGGAGGTGCCAATGCGGGGATTATTGCTTCCAACGATGCCTACAGAACAGGGTATATTGGTTACAAAATCAAATCCCAGATGGGTCAATCCCTCGTGATTGGCGCAGAATCTCAGGGAAGAGGACAGGTTGTCTATTTTGTGGACAACCCGATCTTCAGAGGCTTCTGGGAAAGTGGAAAGCTCGTGCTCAGCAACGCCATATTCTTGGTAGGGCAGTAAGGGCATTTCACCAAACAGTACTACTAAATCCCCTGAAGAGATTTTTTTCAGGGGATTTTTTTGTTGACAAACGCCAAATCTTGATGCATAATAGCCCCCTCCAAATCTCACTTATTTTAAAAATTCAATTCTTACTCGTAGATTATTTTCTTGAATATTAGCCATATAAAAAAAATAACCTATCCTGCCTTACTCCTTGCCTTGGGGACAACGGTAAGCCGTTGAAGATTACCCGCCCTTTCAACGTTGGTTTTTGATTAACTGGCAGAATTGAGGCTAATCCTATTTTAAAAACTGCTTTAAAAATAACGCCGGCGACTGTGCATTAATCATGTTCTTAATTTTTTTGACACCCAAGTCAAGCCAAAGCCCACTAAAAATATCGTGACCGTCCCAATGACAATGGTCATATTAGTATGAAGGGGGTTAGATAACGTTTGTGGTAATCCATTTCGAATAAGAATTGTCGATAAACTCATCCAACAGATCACCAAAACTCCAGAAAATACAGCAAAAATTGCTTGAGGATTTTTGGCTTTTGACACTAATCCCAAAAGAAAAAGTCCCAAAATTCCGCCACTAAATATCGAAGATAGGGCCCACCACCCCTCTAACGTATTGCTGACTCCATTAAACGCCAAGCCAACCAAAATGCTGAGGATTCCCATCACAAGTGATGAAATTCTCAATACCCAGAGGGATAACTTTTCCGATGGATTTGGGTGTATGTATTTACTAAAATGATCGGAAAGGATTACCGTTGCAGAGCTGTTGATACTTGTGGAAACTGTACTCATTCCAGCAGCAAATATCGAGGCTATTAGCAGGCCCGTCATTCCAACCGGAAGTTGATTGACAATGAAATAGGGAAATACTTTATCTCCTACTATTCCCTCGGGGAGCAAATTAGGAAATGACTCATAGTACGCGAATAATGCTGTGCCTATAAAAAAGAAAACAAAGGAAACGGGTACATAAAGTAGGCTTCCTAACCAAGTAGCTTTCTTGGCTTCAACCTCACTTTTGGCAGTCAAGTAGCGCTGTACATAACTTTGGTCAATCCCAAAATTTTGAAGATTTATAAATAGGCCATAGACCAAAATCATCCAAAAGGTAGAACTGGTAAAATCTAGCTTAAAACTACCCAAGCTAAATTTATCTGCGCCCGCTGCAATCCTAAATACGGCTTCTGGTCCATCAGGAATTGCAAAGAAGATTACTCCTAGGCAAGCCAAAGCACCAAAGATTAAAAGGATTCCCTGTACGGCATCGGTCCAAATAACTGCCTCTATTCCTCCCCACATCGCATAGAGTATTACGCTAAACCCGATCAAAATAATGATGCTGGGTACACTCCATCCCAATAAGGCATTCATTGGCAAAGCAAGTAAATACATAATTGCTCCCATACGGGCAAGTTGAGTCAAGAGGTAACAACAAGAAGTATAGATTCGCGCCCAGGCTCCAAACCGCTGCTCAAGGTAGAAATAGGCGGATTCGCATTGCAATTTTCGGTAAAGAGGGACAAAATAGTTCACTGCAATCCAGGCTGCCAAAGGAATTGAAAAACTGAAAACAAATCCGTTCCAATTAGTTGAATAGGCATTTCCTGGCAAAGCCAAAAAACTGATGCTACTCACATAGGTAGCGAAAATCGACATTCCGATGGCCCAAGTAGGAAGCCTACCTCCTCCGGTCGTGAAATCCTTTGCTGTCCTCTTTCTGAATGAAAAAGAAATTCCAAACCCAACAATTGCCAACATGTAAATTAGAAAAATAGCGAGGTCTAGAATGTGCATTTTGAGAGATGGGGGAATGTTAGTTGAGGAGCGAGTACGACAAACTCTTATTTTTAGTTATTGCCCCTTTAGAGGTTTCGGGAGAAAATAAAAGAGCTACATGCCTAGTTTTCAAGGCAATTTATTTTTTTCAACTAAAAGATTGTCGAACTCTTTCTTTCACCTGTAATAATTTAGAAGAAAGTATTGATTTTTCCGAAAGTGAATAGGGGAAAAGTGGTGGAGCAAAGTTGTCTTCACATAAGCCTTCAAAAGACATCGCTGCTTTCAACCCTTTGAGGTAATTTGACTGATACGTTCCGTGTTGGTACAGATTTTGGCTTAGGAAAAGAATGGTTTCCTGGAATTTTTTGACAGCATCGAATTCTTTTTTTTGGAAAGCTTCATACAGCGCTACATAGAGCTTAGGAAAAAGATTAGCCCCTCCAGTTACTCCTCCATCACCTCCTATTTTTAGAGTTTCTGCTAAGATCTCCTCGGGTCCAACAAAGATTTTAAATTCTGGCTGTTGCTTAAACGCTTCACAAAGCGCCTGAAAATTTTCTATTTTTCCAGAACTGTCCTTGATTCCAATAATATTAGGGTGTTTGGAAAGTTTGACAGCCGTTTCCACCTCAATACTTACTTTGACATGCGAAGGCATATCGTATAGAAAGAGTGGTAATTCTACAAAATCAGCCAATTTTTGATAGTAGTTGATTAACTCTTCCTGTCCAATATTCATGTAAAATGGTGGGGCTGCAACTACCGCTTCTGCTCCAGATCTGTGTGCGATGGCAGCTAAATCTACGCTTTCTGTAAAAGAACAGTCCGTCACTCCTACTAAAATCGGAATCCTACTTTTAACCTGCTGGCAGGTTATCTGAATCAGGTCTCTTTTCACGGCTGAACTCAATCCCGCAAATTCTCCTGTAGTTCCTAGGATAAAAATACCATGAACACCCCCATCAATCAAGTGCTCGATCAGGCTTTCGGTATGCCCAATGTCAAGAGAAAAATCAGAATTTAAGGGGGTAATCATGGGAGGGATAATTCCCCGAAATGCTGTGGATGGAGTCATGGGTTGAAAGCTTTAAAGGAATCAAAGGCGCAAATGAATGTATTTAATCTTTTCTCTATTGTAAGTATAGCTCAGGTGAACCGTACCATCTTTGGCTTGAATGATTGCAGGATAGCTAAATTCTCCTGATTTTTCATTCTCTAAAACCAACAGTTCTTCCCAGCTAATACCATCATTCGAACCCAAAAGGACTAATTTATTTCTTCCTTTTTTCAGCGGATTTGCAACCAATAGATGGTATCCATCGAAAAGTGTCACCCCATCGATGCCAGAGTTATTATTTTCCAAGTTGGTGGCTGCTAATGGTGTCCAAGATTTACCCTCATCTGAAGACCAAGCCTGTGCCACTACTCCTTCCTGCGTACGGCAAAGTAATTGGATCTTTCCATCTGGATGAAAAAGAATAGTCGGCTGAATAGCATTGAAGGGTCCTTTTAAGTCTACTTTTTCCCAGCTAGTAAGGTCTGGATTGGAGATCTCAACATGTGAAGTCCAACGATTATTGATTTCAAAACTGCTAGGATGGAGAAGTTTTCCATTGGGTAGTTCCACCGATTTATTTTTAACTGGCCCAAGAAATCCTGGCGGTAGTTGAGTTTCCTTAGACCAAGTTTTCCCATCATCCTCAGAAACCTTGTAGTGCCCCCACCATTCTCTAGGATTAGGGCCTTCTTTGTAGAAAAGAACAATTTTTCCATCCTTTTTCCGATGTAGAACTGGGTTCCAAGTAGGATTTCTGAATACCTTATTTTCTATTCCATCGGCTACCATTGCTGGGGTAGACCAACCTCCATTTTTTCTGTGCGAAGCGTAAATACTAACATCTGGATGACGCTCATAGGTACCTCCAAACCATGCTGCTAGGATGCCATCTGAAGTTTCTACAAGGGTAGAAGCATGGCATGAAGGAAAAGGGGCAGTTTCATAGATGAAGCCTGAAAAGAGAATTTTTGGAGTAATTTCATTGGGTTCAGAAAAAGAAAAAAGGCCCAAAAGGTTTAAAAAAGAAATATAAGACAGCATAAATCATTTGGCTTAAGGTTAAAACTGTTCCCTCAATTTAACAAAACCCAGGGTTTTTTACATTATTTTTCAAAATGAAAGTAAGTTAAATAAACTAGCTACTAGCATATTTTGACCCAAGTCAAAGAAGGCCTAGAATTCCCGATCAAGATGCTTTAATGTGTTAGAATAATCCATAAACCAAATTAAAAAAGGAAGAGACACTCAGGAGTTATTAGAACAAATTCAAACCTAATCGTATACTTTATATACTCAAATTCGACTTCTTTCAATTAACTTAATGGCCAATTTTAAATCACGAACTGAATCGTACTCCAAATTGACTTAAATCCATTTTTCTATGAAAAAAATAACCCATCCCGCCTTACTCGTTGCCTTGGGGGCGACGGTAAGCATGGCTGCTTGGATGCCTAAAACAACGGAATTTCTTTTTCCCAACTTAGGTACCGAGTACGTTCAGTCGGATAGCACCAAAAAAGACTCGCTCAAGAGTTATCCCAAATTCAAGGACCTTCCCCTCAAGCCCGAGCGGGAGGTAAGTTTCACCACTGCCGAAGGTACTTGGATGAGCTTGGACATCAGTCCAGATGGCAAAACCATCGCCTTTGACCTTATGGGAGACATTTATACCATGCCAGTAGAAGGGGGCAAAGCCACACCATTCACCTCAGGCATGGCCTACGAAACCCATCCTCGGTATTCCCCAGATGGCAACAAGCTCCTATTTACCTCAGACCGTGCAGGCAACGACAACCTTTGGTACATCGACCTAGTCAAAAAAGATACGGTACAAGTAACCAAGGATAAAAACGGGGATGTACCAGGAGCACATTGGACTCCAGACGGTGACTACATCGTCGTTTCCAAAGGAAGAAGAGTTCCCAAACTGTGGATGTACCATGTAGATGGAGGCGGAGGCATACAGCTCAATGATGCCCCAGCAACCATGAAGACCATCGATCCTTTTGTAAGCCCAGATGGCAAAAAGGTGTACTTCTCTTGGAGAACGGGTTCTTGGAACTACAATGCCCTACTTCCGCAGTATCAGGTAGGCTACTACGATTTTGATAAAGGAAAAATCACCAGCATCACCTCTCGCTACGGTTCCGCCTTCACCCCCACCTTGAGTAAGGATGGCAACTGGATGGTCTATGGTACCAGATGGGAAGATAAGACCGGTTTGGTGATCCGCAACCTCAAGACTGGCGATGAAAAATGGCTCGCTTACCCCGTACAGCGTGACGAGCAGGAGTCCATTGCCCCTCAAGGCGTACTTCCTGCGATGGCCTTTACCCCAGACAGCAAGTTTGTGGTCGCTTCCTATGGAGGAAAAATCTGGAAGATGCCCGTAGATGGCACTGCCGCCACAGAGATCCCTTTCCAGGCTGATGTCAATGTAGCCATGGGCCCGCGTTTGTACTTCAACTATGCGATCAAAGATAGCACACACAAGCTTGCTACCCAGATTCGAGATGCCGTGCCTTCTCCAGATGGGAAGAAATTGGCCTTTACTGTGCTCAACCGACTTTATGTGATGGATTACCCCAATGGTGCTCCTAAAAGAGTAACCAAAAATGAGTTTACAGAAGCCATGCCTACCTGGAATCCAGAGGGCACCCAATTGGCTTTTATAACCTGGGAGGAAAAAAATGGAGGCAGTCTCTACAAAGCTAGCCTCGGAGATAAGGGTGTCGTAACCAAGGTCTCAAACGAATATGCCTACTATTCAGGCCCAGTCTGGGGACCAAAAAATAGAATTCTTGTATTTAAAGGCCCAAAAAGAGCCCTGATTGAAGCAGAAGGTCCATCTGTAGACGGTTCTGAAGGGGAGTTGGTTTGGATTCCTGCAGCGGGAGGTGCCTTCCGCAAAATTTTGGATGCCGGCAACTACGGCAATGCACACTTTACCCAAGACACAAGCCGCATCTTCCTCAACGGATCTGGAGGTTCGCTCCTAAGCGTGAGATGGGATGGAACAGATGAGAAGATTCTCGCTCGGATTACAGGTATCACTCCCTTTGGTTCGGCTGCCGATTCTGAGCATGCTGGACACGAGCATGCTCCTGCAGATGTACGCTATGTAATGGGCAAACCCTTTTCCAATGCGGATGCCGTCAACTACTGTATGCTGCCGGAAGGATCCAATTCCCGTGAACCCAACATGATGCCTGCCAGTGCAAGTACCATTTACATGGCACCTATAGGAAACCAAGCATTAGCACAAATCAACAACAACGTGTACGTAGTTACCATACCTACTGCGGGCAAAGTACCTACCATCAATGTATCCGAGCCAAGCGCAAGTAGCTTTCCTGCTCGCCAGCTCACCGAGATCGGTGGAGAATGGCCTTACTGGGAAGCCAACGGCAAAAAAGTACACTGGTCTCTAGGAAATGGGCACTGGGTGTACGATTTGTCAAGAGCGGATTTTAAAGATGACTCTGTAAAAACGGCAAAGAAAGAAAAAATTCGCTTTGATGCCGATAGCGTAAGCACCTTGAAGGCCAAGGGCGAAGGAGCAGTAAAGCTCGCCGACTCCTTGGGAAAAGCAGAAAAGAAACGAATAGAGGCTCTTTTCAAAGCCGATAAAGAAAAATCCAAAGCAGACAGCCTCCACAAGGCAGACCTTAAAAAGAAAGAAAGCTACAGCCCAACGGAGCATCAGGTGAAAGTATTCTTTGCAAAGGATACGCCGAAAGGAAGCATTTTGATTAAAAATGCACGCTTGGTAACCATGAAAGGCGATGAGGTCATCGAACAAGGAGATATCCTGATCGAGAACAACCGGATCAAGGCAATTGGGAAAACCGGAACCTTGGATGCGGCTGGAGCTACCGTGATTGATGCTACAGGCAAGACCATTACCCCAGGATTTATCGATACCCACGCCCATATGTGGCCTACTTGGGGCTTGCATAAAAACTCTGTTTGGATATATGCTGCCAACTTGGCTTATGGCGTGACCACCACCCGTGACCCACAGACCGCCACTACCGACGTACTTACCTACGGAGACATGGTAGAAGCAGGCCAGGTACCTGGTCCGAGAGTGTATTCTACAGGTCCTGGAGTGGGTTACTGGATGTACAACTTGAAGTCCTTGGAGCAAACGAAGTCTGTCCTCAAGCAGTACAGCAAGTACTACAATACGCAGTACATCAAAATGTACTTGGTAGGAAACAGACAGCATCGTCAGTGGGTAATCATGGCAGCAAAAGAGCAGCAGCTGATGCCTACTACCGAGGGAGGCTTGGACTACAAGCTCAACATGACTCAGCTATTTGATGGCTATCCTGGTCATGAGCACTCCATCCCTGTGTTTCCACTGTATAGCGACGTGACGCAGACGATCGCTAAGAGTAAGATGGCTTACACCCCTACCTTATTGGTAGCTTACGGTGGCCCATGGGCAGAAAACTACTACTACACTACCGAAAGTCCACTTCATGACGTGAAGCTCAACCGATTTACGCCGTACAACGAGCTAAATGAGAAAGCTCGTAGGAGAGTGGGAAATTTGGGTGGTTGGTTTGCACCTGAGGACCATGTCTTCCAAAAGCATGCACAAGGTGTTAATTCCATCGTCAAGCAAGGCGGTCTAGCTGGGGTAGGTTCCCATGGACAGCTGCAAGGATTGGGTTACCACTGGGAGCTTTGGTCCATCGCAAGTGGAGACATGCGTGCCATGGATGCGCTCAAAGTAGCAACCATCTTGGGAGCAGAATCCCTTGGTTTGGATAAGGAACTGGGAAGTATTGAAGTAGGAAAATTGGCTGACTTGGTCATCCTAGATAAAAATCCATTGGAGAATATCCGGAATACCAACACCATCACCCACGTGGTGAAAGATGGAAGGGTATACGACGGCAACACTTTGGATGAGTTGCTCCCTACGCCACGGAAATTAGATCCAAGTCAATGGACTAAAGAAGTACCTAAGGTGACTACGACGGTAAAGGAGTAGCAGCAAGTTTTTGTCAACCGTTAACAGACCACGGTCGACGGCACATTGCTTAGACTTCAACATTTAATTCCTTTAGGAGCCTGCTAAATACGGTTTTCTAAAAAGTACCAAAAAAGCCAATCAGTAATACTGATTGGCTTTTTTTATGGGTTTAGCCACCAGATAGTCGCATTCAATACCGTGGCAAAACTTACCCAAATGAGGTAGGGGATCATCAAGACTGCAGCCCAGACATTGATTGTACGAAAGAAAAAAATACAAGCAAGGATGCAAGCCCACAATGGGACAATCACCAAAATCCCTAGCATCGGATTTTGAGCACCAAAAAATGCGGGGGACCAAAGAAAGTTGAGAAACAATTGAAGAAAATACAGGGTCAATACCTGCTTTTTGCGTGGGTGCTCGCTTTTCCAGATCAGGAAGCAGGCAATTCCCATCAGGACATAGAGAGTCGTCCATACCGGACCAAAGAGCCAACTTGGGGGATTCCAAGAAGGTTTATTGAGCGTAAGGTACCAGCTTTGTACGGAGCTCAGGGTAAAAAATGCGCCTAAACCTCCCGCAATCTGGGGAAGTAGCAGGCTGACGATTAGTTTGATTGCATTGGACATGGCTTAAACTGTTTCCAACAAGGTACGAAAAGCAATGGCCTTGTCTTGGTAGCGCGCTTGGGTTTTTGCACGCAGGCCTGGCGCATGGGTTTTTTCGTAGTCCAGCATCTGGGCCATCGTGTCGGTAAAGTACTGAATGCAATAGTTGACCGAACCATCTTCCGAATGGTGTACAAGTCGGTAAATCACATGGGAGGTAAAATTGCCCGTGCCAAGAACCTCGGGGATATGGGTTTCTTTCATCCAAGAGAGAAAGTCCTCTTCAATGTCCGGACTAAGGTTAAAGGTAATATTGTAGAGGATCATGGTCTGAGCGGTTGGTTTTACTTACTTTTGTTTGGAACAATTTTCTACCTACAAAGTTAGAAATCCCAAACAGAATACCTCCCAAGCTCCGTTAACTATGCATACACTAAATCCCCTCCAAGGTAAAACGCTGCAATCTCGCGTGTGGATTGGGAAAATCATCTTGGTGGCGCTACATGTTGTTGGGGTAATTGGGCTAAGTTTGCCCGAGTACAGGGACCTATTTTTAGAATTGACACCCTTTCATTTGTTAGGCACGATGGTACTTATTTTGGTGTACCACAACGGGTGGACCGAGGCATTTCCGATTTTTGCTGCAGCGGCATTCTGGATAGGTTTTGGCTCCGAGTTGATTGGCATCCATACCGGGTATTTGTATGGAGACTATGTATATGGACCTACTCTGGGTGTGAAGCTATGGGAAGTTCCCATCGTAATCGGGGTCAATTGGTTTATTCTTAGCTACCTTACCGGATCGGTTTTTCATAAAGTTCCAAACGACTGGTATGCCGCATTTTTAGGAGCAGCAGCCATGACCGCACTGGATTATATTTTAGAGCCTGTGGCAGTATCCTTAGATTTTTGGGCATGGAAATGGGAGATTATCCCCTTGAGTAATTATTTGGGTTGGTTTGGGGTTTCATTTCTGGTGCAGCTGATCTGGAGAAAAGCTAATTTTGAAAAGTATAACCCGCTATCCACCTTCCTGTTAATCACATGGATTTTGTTTTTCACCTTTTTAAATTTTACCATACTCCCTTGAATGGCAGGTGTTTTGCCATCATTTAGAACAAAATACTTTCCCTCATAGTTTTCCATTCAATGTTGCTACCTATCATCTATATCGCTCTTGGATTTGCTGCCATGGAATTTTCCGGGTGGTTTATTCACAAGTATCTGATGCATGGCCCGCTCTGGATG
The DNA here is from genome assembly GCA_945868725.1 of Spirosoma fluviale. GTDB lineage: Bacteria > Bacteroidota > Bacteroidia > Cytophagales > Cyclobacteriaceae > Algoriphagus. The sequence goes on along the minus strand of CAMBMU010000032.1, from coordinate 11,752 downwards.
ATACACAAGACCCACCACCAACATTCCAAGTCTTTCTTTGAATGGAATGATTTATTTTCCCTACTGTTTGGAGGAGTTGCGGTGCTTTTGATTTTTCTGGGAGCAGAGTCAATGGATTTTCGCTTCTGGATGGGAGTAGGAATTACCTTATATGGAGGGCTCTATTTTGTACTTCACGACGTGCTGGTCCATAGACGTCTTACTTGGTTTAGTAAACCAAAGCATCCATTTTTGAAAGGCATATACAAAGCGCATCAGGCGCATCATAAAACCAACCAAAAGGAGGATGCAGTTTCTTTTGGCTTATTCTTAGTCCCCAAAGAATTTTTTAACTCGAAAGAAAAGTGAGCACCTATTCAATAAAAGATTTCGAACAATTGTCTGGTATCAAAGCGCATACCTTGCGGATATGGGAGCAGCGGCACAACCTGTTGCAACCGAAAAGAACAGACACCAACATCCGTTATTACGACGACGATGACTTGAAGCTCATTTTAAATGTGGCTTTGCTCAATGATAACGGGGTGAAGATTAGCAAAATCGCTTCCATGTCTCCCAATGAGCTACGCGAGGAAGTCATGAGGCTTACCGATAGATCCCTGACCCATGACGACCAAATCCATGCCCTGACGATTTGTATGATCGAAATGGACGAAGAGCGTTTTGACAAAATATTAAATACCAATATCCTGAAGCTCGGTTTTGAGCAGACCATGCTCAATGTCATTTATCCCTTTATGTCCAAAATTGGGATTCTTTGGCAAACTGGTGCGATCTATCCCGCACATGAACATTTTATGTCCAATCTGGTACGACAAAAATTAATTGTGGCCATAGATGGACAGATCCAAAAGCAGGGCGGAAAAAAATTCTTGCTCTTTCTTCCAGAGGAAGAGCACCATGAAATCTCCATCCTTTTCGCGAGCTATTTGATCAAATCCAAAGGACATAAAGTCATCTATCTAGGCCAAAGTACACCCAATGACGATTTGTTGTCAGTGTATAAGCTCCACCAGCCAGAATACCTCTTTACTGTAATCACTACTACTCCTTCTTCCGAATACGTACAGGACTACATTCATGCACTATCCGAAAGATTTACCAGCGCCCGCATTTTGATCACTGGCTACCAAGTGCTAGGCCAAGACCTAAGCTTCCCCGCCAATGTGAGTCAATTGAGCTACATCCGAGACATCATAGATCTGTTGGAAGAACTTGATCACGTATATCAGGAAAAATAGTTAAACAATTTGACTTATTGTTTAAACAAAATCATTTTGCAAAAAAAGGCCCTATTAATTAAAATAGGGCCTTTTCTATGTCCTTAACTTCATTTTTTTATTTTTCTGTTTAACTTTTTTAAAATTTTATTAGACAAATTTTTTGATTTTTGTTTAATCGTTATTAAGTTTGATTAAACAAAACGCCATCTCCATGACTACTCTAGAATTTAGCTATTCCCTTCAAAAGCTTTCTAGCTCACTTAAGCCATTTGCCATGAAGCTTACCCGTGACGTGGACGATGCAAATGACTTGCTTCAGGACACCATGGTCAAAGCTTTTACCAACAAGGATAAGTTCACGGAGGGCACCAACCTGAAGGCTTGGTTGTATACGATCATGAAGAATACTTTCATTACCAATTACCAAAGAATGGTAAGAAGGGGTACTTTTGTAGACACTACGGACAATCTCCATTACCTTAACTCCAGTGATGCCTTAATTGACAACGGTGTGTTTGGCAATTTCACGATGGATGACATCCAGCAGGCCATACAGAAGTTGGACGAGGTGTACCGTACTCCCTTCCTGATGCATTTCAGAGGGTTTAAATACCACGAAATCGCGGAAAAGCTCCAGATTCCTATTGGAACAGTTAAAAATAGAATCCATATTGCCCGTAAGATTTTGAAAGAAGACCTGATGGTCTACAAGCACAAAAATTAATTCTATGTCAAAAAAACATGTGGTAGTCATTGGATCCGGATTTGCCGGCCTTTCCGCAGCTACACACCTGGCATCTAAAGGCAACTGTACCGTAACCCTACTTGAAAAAAATGATTCCCCTGGTGGCAGAGCGAGAAAGTTCGAGCACCAGGGGTTTGTTTTTGATATGGGTCCCAGCTGGTATTGGATGCCCGATGTCTTTGAGTCTTACTTTGCCCATTTTGGAAAAAAACCAGCCGACTACTACGACCTAATCCGCCTAGATCCTTCCTATGCGGTCATCTACGGGGAGCAGGACGTTCTAGATATCCCGGCAAATTTAGACGAGTTTAAGGCAATACTTGAGGGTATCGAGCCGGGTGCCGCCAAAAACTTGGACAAGTTTCTTGCCCAGGCCAAGTACAAATACGAGGTAGGCATTCACGACCTAGTACACCGACCTAGCCGCTCGCTTTTTGAGTTTGCCTCCCCACGCTTGCTACTCGACATGATCCGCATGGACATCTTTCAGTCCATGTCCAAGCATGTACGCAGTTATTTTTCGCACGACAAAATCGTGCGACTCATGGAGTTTCCCGTTCTTTTCCTCGGCGAAACAGCCAACAATATCCCAGCGCTTTACAGTTTGATGAACTATGCAGACATCGCCTTGGGTACCTGGTATCCTAAAAAAGGGATGCACGAGATCATCAAAGGGATGGTTTCCTTGGCAGAAGAAAAAGGGGTGCAATTCAAGTACAATTCTGAAGTAGAAAAAATTGAAGTTGCCAATGGCAAAGCCCAAAGCCTAGTACTTCGTTCAGGGGAGCGGATCCAAGCAGACATCATTGTGGCAGGGGCTGACTACCACCACGTGGACAAGCACCTACTCGATCCAGCGTACAGCAACTATACCGAAGACTATTGGAACAAGCGCGTGATGGCCCCTTCAAGCTTGCTTTTTTACCTGGGCGTCAACAAGCGCCTAAAAAATCTAAGGCACCACAACTTATTCTTTGACGAGCCGCTAGGACCTCATGCAGATGCGATCTACACCAACCCAAGGTGGCCAGAAAAGCCGCTTTTCTATGCTTCCGTCCCATCCATTACCGACCCAACTGTGGCTCCTGAGGGAATGGAAAATCTGTTTTTGCTCATCCCACTCGCTCCAGACTTAGAGGACAGTGAAGCAATGCGAGAAAAATACTTCCACATGATTCTAGATCGTTTGGAAAAAATTTCCGGACAGGAGATTCGTTCTCACATCGTCTACAAGCGATCCTATGCACACAACGATTTCAAGTCGGATTACCATGCCTTCAAAGGTAATGCTTACGGCCTAGCCAATACGCTACTCCAAACAGCTATCCTAAAGCCAAGCCTCAAAAACAAAAAAGTGAGTAACCTCTACTATACCGGTCAATTGACCGTTCCAGGGCCAGGTGTTCCCCCCTCCCTTATTTCAGGTCAGGTGGTGGCCAAAGAGGTGATGAAAGAAAATAATTTGTAAACAAAGAGATATATTGCATTAATGGACGCCATTTCTCTGTATAATCAAACCACCTTGGAGTGCAGCAAGCTCATCACTGAGCGCTACAGCACTAGCTTTACCTTGGGAATTAAAACTTTAGACAAAAGCCTCCATCTACCCATCTATGCCATCTATGGCTTTGTGCGGTATGCAGATGAAATCGTAGACACCTTTCATGATCAGGACAAGCAAGCGCTTTTGGATCGCTTCAAAAAAGACACCTACGAGGCCATAGATGCCAAAATATCCCTCAATCCGGTCTTGCATGCCTTCCAGTTGATTGTCAACAAATACCAGATCGACAAAGACCTCATTGAAGCGTTCCTCCACTCCATGGAGATGGACTTGGACTTCAAAACGTACAACGACTCCAAATACCACGAATACATCTATGGCTCAGCAGAAGTAGTGGGATTAATGTGTTTGAGGGTGTTTTGCGAAGGGGATGATGCGGAATACCAACGGCTAAGGGAACCTGCCTGCAAACTGGGCGCAGCTTTTCAGAAGGTGAACTTTCTTCGAGACATTAAAAGTGATTACGAAGAACGAGGAAGGGTATATTTCCCAGGAGTAGATTTCAATCGATTTGATGCCTCGGTCAAGACCCTCATCGAAGCGGATATCCAAAAAGACTTTGACGACTCCTTGATTGGCATCGCTGGACTTCCAGCAGGAGCCAAACTTGGAGTTAAGGTCGCTTACCTCTACTATCAAAAGCTATTTGATAAGATAAAAAAACTCCCACCAGAGACCATCACTCGGCAACGGGTACGCATTCCCAACGCAAAAAAGTTGAGCCTACTCTTTGGTAGCTATCTAGAAAACAAACTTGGCCTATCCTAATGGAAAAGTATCTGTATCTAGGCATACTCCTATTTGCAATCAGCTACCCCCTAGCCCAATCCTTTGAGCACCGCATCCGCTATGCTTCCCAGTGGAAATACCTTTTCCCAGGCTTAGTAGTCACGGCCACTTTTTTTATCGTTTGGGATATTTGGTTTACCAGCCTGGGTGTTTGGGAATTTAACACCAGGTATGTCTTGGGGTTTTTTCTCCTAGATCTTCCGATTGAAGAATGGCTTTTTTTCCTAATTGTACCCTTTTCCTCCATCTTCATCTATGAGGTGCTGATTTACTTTTTTCCAAAAGATCATTTTCTCCCATTCGCTAAGGCTTTCGTCTGGGTGCTCGCTCCATTACTGCTAGTTTTGGCTGTGCTACATCTTGACAAGTGGTATACATCGGTTAACTTCTTTGTAGGGGCTTTAACCTTAATCGTCCATTACTTAATCTTCAAAGAAAAATACCTAGGCCGCTTTATTTTTGCCTACCTGGTCCACCTCATCCCCCTCATGCTTTGCAACGGCATCCTTACGGGAGGACTTACAGAGGAACCAGTAGTGATCTATAACAATGCAGAAAATTTAGGAATCCGTATCTGGACTATCCCCATAGAAGACCTTATCTACTCCATGATCCTATTCTTAATGAACATCAGCTTCTTTGAGTTCCTAAGAAATAGGCAAACAATTTCCCCCATTTCGCGGTTAATTAAAACATGAAACACCTACAGGTTCAAATAGATGATCATTCGGGCTTTTGCTTTGGGGTAGTCTACGCCATTGAAATGGCGGAAGAAATCCTAGAGGAACAAGGCTATCTCTATTGCCTAGGTGATATCGTACACAACGACGAAGAAGTCAACCGCCTCACCCGAAAAGGGCTAAAGATCATTGACCATGAGCATTTGCAGGGTCTAAAAGATGAAAAGGTATTGATTCGTGCTCACGGTGAGCCTCCCTCCACCTACGAGCTGTCCATTAAAAATAACCTGACCCTCATCGATGCAAGCTGCCCAGTAGTACTCAAGCTACAGAACCGGATCAAAAACTCCTTTGACAAGGAGGACAACATCTACATTTATGGAAAGCATGGCCATGCTGAAGTGATTGGCCTTTTGGGACAAACCAATAACAAGGCAGTGGTATTTCAAGATATTTCGGAATTGGATATTCCCAATCTTCCAAAAAACATTACGCTGTATAGTCAGACCACCAAAAGCACGGATAAATTTTACGAGATCAATCAAATTCTTCGTGAAAACGGAATCACGGTCCATACCAACGACACCATTTGTAGACAGGTATCGAATCGAGATAAAGAACTTCGCTCTTTCGCGGAAAAATTTGACAGAATCATTTTTGTGAGTGGTACCAAATCCTCCAATGGCAAGGTGCTTTACAACGTGTGTAAAGAAAAAAATCCAAACACCCATTTTGTGTCCAACGCCGACCAAATTGAATCGGACTGGTTTGTTCCGGGTAACAGTGTTGGCATCTGCGGAGCAACCTCCACCCCATTGTGGTTGATGGAGCAGGTTCGGGAGCGTATTTTAACCTTCTAATCTCCACATCATGGAGGCTAAAACCACAGTACATTCCGTAGACCCAAAAGGTCTTTTGATTGGTTGGGGTATCATTCTCGCTTGGGGTCTCTCGTTGGCTTTCTTACTCACTTGGGAGTTTTCTTGGGAAAATCCACTGACCTACCTTGCCATTCTCTTACAAACCCACCTATACACCGGTCTTTTTATTACCGCACACGATGCGATGCACGGCATTGTTTCGAGCAATAAAAAAGCAAACCATGTGACCGGATGGATCTCGGCGCTGCTGTTTTCCTACAACTTTTACTGGAAGCTCTTTCCCAAGCACCACGAGCACCATCGCTATGTGGCCACGGATAAGGACCCAGACTACCATGCCTCCGGCAAGTTTTTTCGCTGGTACCTCAGCTTTATTTTTCAGTACCTCAACATCTGGCAGTTTCTCCTGATGGCGGTCACTTTCAACCTCCTCAAACTTGTCCTTCCCACCGAAAACCTGATCCTCTTCTGGATGGTTCCCGCTGGGCTTTCTACGCTACAGCTGTTTTTCTTCGGCACTTATCTCCCCCATATGGGCGAGCAAACAAACGCTCACCACTCGAGTTCACAGTCGAAAAACCATCTTTGGGCATTTTTGAGCTGTTACTTTTTTGGATACCACTTTGAGCACCACGATTCCCCCGGCACACCTTGGTGGCGCCTATGGAGAGTAAAGGAAAAACAGGCTGCCTAAATTTTGCCAGCTAAGCCCGCCCCGTCATTTAAATGAAGCACTAAGCCACACCTCATTATGCGAATTATCGGTCTATTTGGAGTCCTTTTCTTCCTTTCCTTAGCCAGTATGGGGCAAGGCTTGATCCGAGGAAAAATCACCAATCCCATCAATAACCAGCCCGTCCCCTTTGCCAATATCCTCCTACTCAATACAGAGCTCGGAGCGATCACCAACGAGGAGGGCTACTACGAAATCAGCAACATTCCTGCTGGACTTTACAATGTGCGGGCCAGCTATGTAGGTTATAAATCGTCTACCGCCTACGAAATACAGGTGGGCTTGGCCAAACCAGTTCAATTGGACTTTAGCCTAATAGAAGACGCTTCCGAATTAAGTGAAGTGGTCGTCAGCAGTGAATTTACCCGTTCGGAAGAAACACCCCTATCCGTACGCAAATTGAACACCAATGAAATCGAGCGCTATCCTGGAGGAAATAGAGACATCTCCAAAGTCATTCAGTCACTTCCTGGGGTGGCGAGTTCCCCAAGTTTCCGTAACGATATCCTTATTCGCGGAGGGGCACCCAACGAAAACCGTTTCTTTGTAGACGAAATTGAAGTTCCTGTCATCAACCATTTCGCCACACAAGGTTCCTCCGGAGGACCTGCAGGGATCTTAAACGTCAACCTGATTAAAAGTGTGGACCTCATCACGGGTGGATTCCCAGCCAATCGCATGAATGGTCTAAGTTCCTTCTTCGAGTTTCAACTCAAGGAAGGAAGGAGAGATCGAATGGCTACCCAGCTAACTGTGGGCGCTTCCGAGCTCACAATTTCCAACGAAGGGCCCCTCTCCGCTAAATCAACCTATATTCTATCCGCAAGAAGGTCTTATTTACAAGGCTTATTTCGTTTACTCAAGCTCCCATTTCTACCCACTTTCAATGATTTTCAGTTTAAAACAACCACCAAAATCAACGAGAAAACAGAGCTAACCTTCATTGGCATTGGCGCCATCGACCAATTTGTGCTCAACGAGGATACTCCAGAGGAAGAGACGGAGGAAGATAAAGAAAACCGCCTCTACATATTGAATGTCCTTCCAGTGCAAACCCAATGGAATTACACGACTGGGGCTAAGCTAAAACGCTTCCGTGACAACGGATTTTGGACCTTTGTACTGAGCCGAAATATGCTCAACAACGAATCCTATAAATATGCCGGAAACCAAGAAGGAGACGAGAAAAACCTGCTTTTCAAGTACCGCTCCCAGGAGTCAGAAAATAAGTTTCGCGCAGAAAATAGCATTTTCGGAAAGAGCTATACCCTCAAATACGGGGTGAATCTGGAGTACTCTCGCTACCTAATTGACAACTTTGACCGCGCCGTACTCTCTCAAACTGGAGGAACCATTGATATCTTGGCTACCTCCAACTACAACAGCTATGGTGCTTTTGTGTCAGGGACTAAAAATTGGCTAAACGAACGACTCCTACTGAGTGGAGGGATACGAATGGATGGGTCTGACTTTGCCAAAACCGCATCCAACCCCTTCAACCAGCTGAGCCCTCGGTTTTCTGTTTCTTACCAACTCAAGCCCAACTTCTTTGCCACGGCAAATGCAGGCATCTACTACCAGCGTCCCGCCTACACCATTCTCGGCTACCAAAATTCGTCAGGAGCTTTCGTCAATCAAGACAGCGATGTCCGCTTTATCCGAAATGCGCAGTTGATTGGGGGAGTCGAATACCTGGTTCCTGAGAAGGCACGACGATTTACTGCAGAAGCATTTTACAAGCGATACAGCCAGTACCCGACTTCTATCCGGAACGGCATTTCTTTGGCCAATTTGGGGGCAGATTTTGGGGCTATCGGCAACGAGCCCGTCCTCTCCAATTCCACAGGCAGAGCCTATGGGCTGGAGTTTTTGGCGCAGCAGCGTCTGTACAACAATTTTTATGGAATAGCTTCCCTAACCTTGGTGCGCTCAGAGTTTACCAACCCCAATTCGGAAGGCATGATCCCTTCCTCATGGGATAATGGCTTTATTGTAAGCCTTACGGCAGGCAAGCGATTTGGCAAAAACTGGGAGCTAGGCGGAAGATGGCGATTTTTGGGTGGAACACCCTATACCCCTGCGGACTTGAGTGCTTCCAGCCTTCGCGGCAATTGGGACCTACGGAATGCTGCTATCCTAGACTTTTCACGAATCAATGGCGTCCGGCTGAAGCCTTTTCATCAACTTGACATTCGCATTGATAAAAAGTACTTTTTTGACCGATGGAATCTGAACTGGTATTTTGACATCCAAAACGCCTACAACTTCCAGGCAGAACAAGCTCCACTCGTGATCCCAGTCCGAGATGGGCAAGGTAACCTGACGGTGAATTCCACAGACCCAAGCCGCTACCAACTCAAATCCATCTTAAATCCTGCAGGATCTATCCTTCCAACCGTGGGATTGATTGTTGAATTTTAAGCATGTCAACGGCTGACAGACGACCGTCCACAGCCGATTGAAGTGGACTTCTAATTTTTTTCTTTCGTAACAGGTAACAAAGGGGATAATTAAATTAAGGAAACAAAAAACCCTGTTAAGACAGGGCTTTTTGTTTTTCATGGGTTAGTTTAGCCTCCAGCGGGCATTGAATCCAACGCCTGCTCTAAATTCGGTAACCTCCACCAAAAACAGGTAGGGTCTAAAGTCAAGTCCTAATGTAATCGGAACCTCTGAAAAGGCATATTCTACCCCCACTTCTCCAGCAGCTCCTAGTCTAAAGTTGTCTGACAAGTACACTGAAGGACCAAAGCCAGCATACCACTTGAAATCGGTATCTGGAATGTCGTCGTAAATCGGGTTCCAGAGCGCATCCAATCCCAGGCCATTCTGCCCAAAACTTAGGTTGCCATGTACCCTGCTAAATTCTCCGGTAGAGAAAATCCCGTCTAAGGCAACATCGTTGCCGTTGATATGCCCAAAACGTAGGCCAAGCTCTTGTGCCTGTGTGGTAATTGCGCCAAAAAATAGGGCTGCAAAAAACAGAATCACTTGTGTTCCTTTTCGCATAATTGGTTTGGTTTACACTATGTACCCCTACATAGCGAAAATTGAGCCAAGTTGGGCCCTAACCTTCGGCAATAATAGACTTTCCTAAGCGGAGCACCTCCCGCACCAACAGTTCCATGTCTTCCCTTTGGGTTCGCTGGTTGACATTAGCTACACGCAAGGTATACTTCCCGTTCAATATCGTAGAGCTGGGCGAAGCAATGCCCTCTTCTTGCAAGCGAAGTAAAATCTCTTTGTTGAGCGCCTGAAGGGCTTCTTCCTCCCAGCCGGGCTGAATCATTCGAAAGCAGGTAATACTCATGGAGAGGGGAGCCGTGAGTTCCAGGTATGGATTTTGCTCCACGAGGGCTGCCAAATACGCCGCATGTCGGTTGTTTTGAGTAATCATAGCCGCGTACTTCTCTCTCCCATGTTCTTTGATGGACATCCATACTTTCAGGGCTTTAAAGCCACGCGAGAGTTCAAATCCGTAATTGTTGATGGAGTCCAAGCCTCCGGAAAGGCCCCGCTTCTCCTGCAAGAGGTAATTGGGCGTAATGGCAAAGGAGTCGCGGTGCTTTTTTGCATCTCGGATAAGCGTACACCCCACTTCATAGGGCACATAGAGCCACTTGTGCAAGTCAAAGGCCAAGCTATCCGCCTCCTCAATTGCCCGCAGGGCACCAGCATAATTCGAGTCCAGTTTGCCCAAGGCCCCATAGGCTCCGTCCACATGAAACCAAAGCCCATATGCTCTTGAAATCTCCAGCAACTCCTCCATGGGGTCGATGGCACCTGTATTGACTGTGCCTGCAGTACCCACCAAACAGAAGGGTAGGAATCCTGCCTGGAGGTCGGCTTCCAACTGGGTCTTCAGCTGATCAACATCCAATTCAAAGCGTTCGTTTACTCCAATTTTTCGTACCGCATCCGTCCCTAGTCCGATGATTTCCGCTGCCTTTTGAATGCAGGAGTGCGTTTCTACCGAGCAGTAAATGAGCAGTTGGCCAGAGGCTGCCTTGAGCCCTTTCTGCCGAATCTTTTCTTCTCCAAAGGAATTTCTCGCCACCGTCAAGGCAGTGATATTCGCCATGGAACCCCCGCTGACGAGAATTCCGGAAGCTTCAGAAGGGAAGTTCATCAGCTGCTTGCACCAGTTGACCACCTGTCGATCCACGTACATGGCCGAATGCTCGCCGATGGCAGTATTGGGATTCATCCCTGAGGCAAGTAAGTCTCCAAAGGTCCCCATTGGAGTGCCCGTACCTTGGATCCAAGCAAAAAATCGGGGGTGGACATTCCCCTTGTTGTAGGGAAAAATATACTCCTTAAACTCCCGATATACTTCTTCGGGGGATTGTCCATGTTCAGGAATAGGCTGATCAAAAACCTGTTTCACCTCGTCTGGGATGGGTCTCCATATTTTTTGCTCACGGATGCCGGCCCAATAGTCAATGAGGTCATCGACCATCTGGTGACCGAGTGTGCGCATGGCTTCCCAATCTTTTGGGTCTAAGTTTTGATCGGGGATATTTTCCTTTTGGGACATAGGAACAAAGCGTAGGATTATTTTTTAAAGATATATAACAAGACTTGTAACTAGAAAACTGATTCAATCAGGAGTTTGTGTTGGGGCGTACTAGCCAGTTCCTTTTTTCAACAAGGAGCATACTCAAAAAATCAATTGATACATCTCCTCCAACTTACTTACTTGGATGATCTGAATTTTAAACTTTCTTAAGTCCAAACCTTTAACCGCATACTTGGAAACCATTATTTTTTTGAAGCCAAGTTTCTCCGCTTCAGCGATCCGGTTTTCTATGCGAGACACGGCACGAATTTCTCCCCCCAAACCCACTTCCCCGGCAAAGCAAATCTGCTCCGACACGGGCGTATCCTCATAACTCGAAATCAACGAGGCGCAGACCGCCAAATCTAGTCCAGGATCATCCACGCGCAGGCCTCCTGCCACATTCAAAAACACATCTTGCTGTCCTAGGCGCATGCCTCCACGTTTTTCCAAAACTGCCAAAAGCATGTTGAGTCGCTTCGCGTCGTGTCCCGTACTGCTTCGCTGCGGCGTGCCATAAGTAGCCGGACTGACTAGGGACTGAATCTCGATCAATAAGGGGCGGTTGCCCTCAAGCAT
>CAMBMU010000031.1 GCA_945868725.1 Spirosoma fluviale | reverse complement strand
TACCATATGGTCACTTACAAGTACTTGCAGAACTACTTAAATGAATTCGTTTACAAACTGAATCGCAGGTACTTTGGTGAAAAACTGTTCGAACGATTGATTATTGCGTCAGTTCACCCATACGTGCATTGATACGGATACACATATTACTAAAAGAGGAATTTCATAAGATGAGTATTTCAGAGATTCTAAAAAGTGTGGAAGGAGAGAATTTTTCCTATGACAAGCATGAAAAATAATAACCCATAGTTCAATCGAAAAAGGCATAATCCAAAATCTATAATAAGAACCCGTAAGTGCCAATACTAGCTACTTTTTGGGTTTTGAAACTATTGGTCCTGCGGTGACCTGAATCTGAGATTATATAAATCTCTTACCATCCACAACTAGACTTGAATACATTCCGGTAGATAGTGCCTAGTCAGAGAAAACATGGGATAAAACTCCTAAACTAAAAAAACCACCTGGCCGGGTGGTTTTTTAGTTTAAAGCTTAACTCAGAATCTTTGCTGCCAGCCAGTCTCCTACTTCGGAGGTTTTGTAGGCCTTCCCTCCTTCGGCGATGTCTTCGGTGACGATTCCTTCCGCTAGCGAAAGATTGACCACGTCGCTGATTAATTTGGCTTCGGCTGCCAATCCAAATGCATAATCGAACATCATGGAAGCGGATAAAATTGTTCCCAGCGGATTGGCAATATCCTTGCCGGCAGCTTGAGGATAGGAACCGTGGATCGGTTCAAATAGCTTCACCTTGGCTCCCAAGGAGGCCGAAGGCATCAATCCCATGGATCCAGAAATTACGGAAGCCTCGTCCGTCAAAATATCTCCAAAGAGATTCTCCGTGATCAACACATCGTAGGCCTTGGGCCATTGAATCAGTCGCATGGCCACGGCGTCTACAAATTCATACTCTACCTTTACATCCGGATACTCAGACGCCAATTCCTGGACGGTTTCCCTCCACAATCTGGAAGTAGCCATCACGTTCGCCTTGTCCACGCAAGTCAAGAGCTTTCTACGCTTTTGCGCAGCTTCAAATCCCATTCGGGCCAAACGCACAATCTCTTCTTTACTGTAGATGTTGGTGTCAAAGGCCTTCGTTCCTTGCTCGTTTCTTCCTCTAGGCTCTCCGAAATAGATACCTCCGGTCAGTTCTCTGAAGAATACCAAGTCTACCCCATCCACCCGATCGAGCTTCAACGGAGACTTATGCACCAAAGAGGGAAAGGTAAAAGTAGGCCGCACATTGGCAAATAGCCCCAGTTTCTGTCGCATACGAAGCAAGCCTTGTTCAGGACGAACTTTGGCCTTGGGATCGTTGTCGTACTTGGGATCACCAATGGCACCAAAAAGGACTGCATCTGAAGCTATGCAAATCTCATGGGTAGCATCTGGATAGGGATCACCAGTGGCATCGATCGCACAAGCGCCTACCAGCCCATGCTGAAAGCTGATCTGGTGTCCAAATTTCTTTCCGATGGCTTCTACTACCTTGACTGCTTGCGCAATCACTTCTGGGCCTATGCCGTCTCCAGGAAGGAGTGCAATATTCATTTTCATACGAGGGAACTGGTGGATTGAGGTGCTGTCGGTATTGAATCCATGATATTAAGCATTTTTTCTGTGGCCATCATGGCGGCCACCGTTTGGTCGGGATCTAGCCCTTTGGTCTTGAACCGATGCCCATGCTCCCAGGTAATGACTGTTTCTACCAAGGCGTCTGTTTTTCCTCCGGGAGGGATCGTCACATGGTAATCTACGAGTTTGGGTAGCTCTTTGTGAAGTGAGGTATAAATAGTACTCAGGGCATTCATGAAGGAATCGTACTGTCCATCGCCTGTAGCGGTAGCATCATAATAATTTTCATGCATCTTGAGTCGCAGCTGCACAGAAGGCTTCAGTCCTTTGGATTGTGTCATTTGGTACCCATCGATACTGATATGCTTATTTAGGGTGGTATTTTGCAAGACATCAGAAATAATGTAAGGTAAATCTTCGGGCGTTACTCGCTCTTTTTTATCCCCTAGGTCAATGATCCGTTGGGTAACTCGTGCAAGTTCTTCCGGCTCCAAGGAAATTCCCAAAGCTTCTAAATTTTTTGAAATATTGGCTTTCCCAGAGGATTTACCGAGGGCATATTTTCGTTCCCTACCAAAGCGTTCGGGAAGGAGTTTGTTGAAGTAGAGGCTTTTTTTCTGATCACCGTCCGCATGAATTCCGGCGGTTTGCGTAAAGACATTCTCCCCCACCACGGGCTTGTTGGCAGGAATGTATTGCCCTGAAAATTGTTCCACCAGCTTAGACACGCGGAAAATTTTCTGCTCTTGAATGCCTGTTTCTATATCGGTGAAGTCTTTGACTACAGCAAGGAGTGATTCCAAGGGGACATTTCCAGCGCGCTCCCCAAGCCCATTGACGGTACTGTGGATTCCAGACACCCCGAGCTGAATAGCCTCGAGGGCATTGGCTACCGCCAAATCGTAGTCGTTGTGTCCATGAAAATCAAAATGTACGCCCGGAAATCTGGAAATCACCTGTCCTAGAAAAGTACGTGTTTCCAGCGGCGAAAGAATACCAAGGGTGTCGGGCAGCATGATTCGTTTGACCGGTTGCTTGGAAAGCATGTCAATCAGACTCAGCGTATAGTCTACCGAGTCGCGCATTCCACTGGACCAGTCTTCCAAGTACACATTGACTTGGAGCCCCTTTTGGACTGCATAGCCAATCGCGGACTGGATGTCCTCAAAATGTGCTTCTGGAGTCTTTTTTAATTGATAGACGAGGTGGTTGAGGGATCCTTTGGTGAGGAGATTGAGCACTTTGGCGCCTGCTTCTACGATCCAATCAACCGATATGGGGGTATCTACAAAGCCAAGGACCTCGATCCGGTCCAAGTACCCTTTTTGTGCAGCCCACTGGGTAATCCGCTGTACTCCTTCGAGCTCGCCTGCGGAAACACGCGCAGAAGCTACCTCGATGCGGTCTATTTTGAGTTCTTCTAAAAGGGCCTTGGCTATATGTAGCTTTTCAGAAGGCAAAAAAGAAACCCCTGAGGTCTGTTCTCCATCCCTCAAGGTAGTGTCCATCCACTCTAATTTTCTTGCCTCCATCGAACCAAGTTTTATCGAGATGCTTCAAAACCCTCAATTTCGGCTGCCATGTTGATCAGGTAGTCGATGTCATCGAAGCCATGTTGCATGTTGTCCTTCTTGTATTCATTGATGTCGAAGGACTCTGATGCTCCGGTAGCAAGCAAGGTGATTGTTTGCTGGGGTAGGTTGACTTCCACTGCGGTATTGGGATCTGCAGCAATGGCTGTAAATAGAAGGTCAGCAAATTCCGGTGAAATTGTCACTGGAAGGACGCCGATATTCAGGCAGTTGTTTTTAAAAATGTCTGCAAAAAAACTGGACACCACACAGCGAAAACCGTAGTCATACAGCGCCCATACGGCATGCTCGCGGCTGGAGCCGGAACCGAAATTTTTTCCTGCCACCAGAATTTTTCCTGAGTACGTCCGATCATTCAGCACGAAATCCTTTTTAGGATTGCCCTCCACATCGTATCTCCAATCACGAAACAAGTTGTCCCCAAATCCTTCGCGCTCGGTTGCCTTTAGGAAGCGGGCAGGGATGATCTGGTCTGTATCTACGTTTTCGGTAGGCAGAGGAACTGCTGTACTTTGAAGGACGGTAAATTTATCGTAAGCCATTTTTCTTAGTTCAAATGTTCAAATTAGACTGCTGGGGGTATTTCCTTCATTCCGTATTTCGCCTGCCTGCCGCAGGCAGGTACTTCCCATTTCGCCTGCCTGCCGCAGGCAGGTATTTTCAATTTCCAAATACTTCCCGTGGATCCGTAATTCGGCCGGTAATCGCTACCGCAGCTACGGTCAAGGGGGAGGCAAGCATCGTTCGAGCGCCAGGGCCTTGACGGCCTTCAAAATTTCGATTGGAGGTAGACACCGCATACTTACCTGCAGGAATCTTGTCGTCATTCATGGCTAGGCAAGCGGAACATCCAGGCTGACGGAGTTCAAAACCCGCATCCTCCAAGATTTTTACTAGGCCCTCTTCATGCGCCATTTTCTCCACCTCACGAGATCCAGGCACAATCCAGGCAGTGATGTTTTCGGCCTTTTGATGTCCTTTTACAAACTGGGCCACCGCACGGATATCTTCGATGCGACCATTCGTACAAGACCCCACAAACACGTAATCCACCAACTTTCCTTTCACCGCTTCACCGGGAGCAAAACCCATGTAGTCGAGGGATTTCAGATACGAAGTTTTGTTGGAACCCTCCATTCCTTGTGTGGTTGGAATGGTCCCGGTCACTTTGATTCCCATCCCTGGATTCGTTCCATAGGTGATCATCGGTTCGATGTCTTCCGCTTCAAAAACCAATTCTTTGTCAAAAATTGCCCCATCGTCTGTTTTCAAGGTTTTCCAATGCGCTACGGCCTTCTCCCAATCCGCTCCTTTGGGAGCATATTGTTTTCCCTTCAAGTAGGCAAAGGTGGTTTCATCTGGGGCAATAAGCCCCCCACGTGCGCCCATCTCGATAGACATGTTGCAAATCGTCATTCGAGCTTCCATGGACAAACTTTGGATCGCTGAACCCGCATATTCCACAAAGTAGCCTGTGGCTCCTGCTGCAGATATTTTAGAGATGATGTACAAAATAATATCCTTGGAGGTAACGCCCTTGCCTAGGGTACCCTCCATAGAAATTCGCATTTTCTTGGCCTTGGACTGCATGATGCATTGGGTGGCCAGCACCATTTCCACCTCAGAGGTACCGATGCCAAAAGCAATGGCTCCAAAAGCACCGTGGGTGGAAGTATGTGAATCCCCGCAGACGATGGTCATCCCAGGCTGGGTCACTCCCAATTCTGGTCCAATGACGTGTACGATGCCATGGTGTGCAGATCCCAAGTCATGGAGTTCAATGCCATACTTCGCACAATTCTCGCGCAGCTTTTCCACCTGCATGCGCGAAAGCTTGTCCTTGATGGTCTGATCCTGATCTACCGTAGGCACATTGTGATCCGGAGTGGCGATGGTCCGATTCGGATACTTTACGCCAATTCCTCTTAGCTTCAAATTGAGAAAAGCTACCGGGGAAGTCACTTCGTGAATGAAGTGCTTGTCGATAAAAAATACGTCAGGACCTGCAGGCACGGATTTGATTACGTGTGCATCCCAGATTTTATCAAATAAGGTGTTCTTTTCCATAGCTAGGCAGTCGCATATTCTTTGACTGGAATTTTGTTAAGTGCATCGACAAAGGCCTGTGCCGAGGCGAGGACAATGTCTTGGTTGGAGGCAAAGCCATAGTAGGGCTTGTCTGATTTGATCAATCGCATGTGTACTTTGGCCACATCGTCGCTTCCTTGGGTGATCGCTTGGATAAGAAACTCCTCCAGCTCCACTTGAGGCTGTACAATGGATTCTATGGCCTTGAGAACGGCATCCACAGGCCCTACACCTGTAGCCGTAGCCACCTGAAGTGCGTTGCCTACTTTGAGGGTTACTTGTGCTGTTGCTTCACCATCCGAGGAGTAGTGGACCTGTTCCAACTCAATGAAGTTGGATTCATCGATGAATTTACCTACCAGCTCCAAGAGGTCTTTTCTCCCTATATCCCGCTTGGAATCTGCAAGCACCAAAAATGCTTCGTACACTTCTCGCAAGGCTTCTCCTTCGAGCTCCACTCCCAAGGCATCCAAGTGGTGCTTGAGGGCTGCTCTTCCAGACCTGGCGGTCAAGACGATCGTAGATTCTGCAACGCCTACATCCTTGGGATCTATGATCTCGTAGTTTTCTCGATGCTTCAGTACCCCATCTTGATGGATACCCGAAGAATGTGCAAATGCATTCCTACCCACAATGGCCTTGTTGGGCTGTACAGGCATATTCATCAACTTGGACACGAGTCGACTGGTGTGGTAGATTTTTGGAGTCACAATTTCCGTGTGAACGGGGATGGACTGATGGCATTTGATCGCCATTACCACCTCTTCCAAGGAGGTATTTCCAGCGCGTTCCCCAATTCCGTTGATGGTCACCTCTACCTGTCGTGCGCCTTGCTGCACCCCCGCTACCGTGTTGGCCGTAGCCATGCCTAGGTCGTTGTGGCAGTGCGTAGCGATGATGGCACGGTCGATGTTGGGAACTCGGTTTTTAAGACTAGCAATGATGGCACCATACTGCTCTGGGAGACAGTAGCCGGTGGTGTCAGGAATATTGACTACGGTAGCTCCAGCTTTGATGACTTCTTCAATTATTTTGCAAAGGAAGTCGGACTCCGCGCGACCTGCATCTTCGGCATAAAATTCTACATCCTCGACAAATCGCTTCGCAAATTTGACTGCTGCCACCCCTCGTTTGATGATATCCTCTGGGGTGGAACGGAGCTTGAATTGAATATGATAGGGCGAAACTCCAATTCCTGTATGGATACGTCCTTTTTTAGCGTATTGAAGGGATGCAGCTGCTACTTCGATGTCTTTTTCTACGGCGCGAGAAAGGGCACAGATGATTGGGTTGGATACTGCTTTGGAAATTTCTACCACGGAGTTAAAATCCCCTGGGCTAGAGATGGGAAAACCTGCTTCAATGATATCCACTCCCAACGCTTCCAGGGCCTTAGCCACTGTGATTTTCTCTTGGGTATTGAGTTGACATCCCGGCACTTGCTCTCCATCTCTAAGGGTGGTATCGAATATCCATAGCTTTTCGCTCATGACCTGATCTGGTTTGGGTAGATTAATTATTCTCTGGTCTCAATTGTCGTACGACTGCTCCTGCACGCCACATTTCTGAATCCCGAAGCTGGGCTAATTCTACTTCCAATTTCTCTCGGTAATCTGGCTTGGAATTGGAGTCGATGGATTTTTGAGCTTCTGCTCCTGACTTCACCGACTCGTACAGCGCCTCAAATACTGGCTTGGTAGCATCTCTAAAAGGCTTCCACCAATCCAAAGCTCCTCGCTGTGCGGTAGTAGAGCAATTGGCATACATCCAGTCCATTCCATTTTCTGCCACTAGAGGCATCAAGGATTGGGTGAGCTCTTCCACAGTTTCGTTAAATGCTTCAGAAGGAGTATGGCCATTGGCGCGGAGCACCTCGTATTGCGCTGCAAAAATGCCTTGAATGGCTCCCATCAGGGTGCCACGTTCTCCTGTCAAATCAGAAGTCACTTCCCGATAAAAATCAGTTTCAAACAAGTAGCCCGATCCAACACCAATTCCCAGCGCTACTACGCGGTCTTTTGCTTTGCCCGTACCATCCTGAAAGATGGCGTAAGAAGAATTGAGTCCTCTACCTTCCACAAACATACGTCGTAGGGAGGTACCTGAACCTTTGGGAGCTACCAAAATCACATCTACATCTGCAGGAGGAATAATTCCTGTTTTTTCCTTGTAGGTGATCCCAAAACCATGAGAAAAATAGAGGGCTTTTCCTGGAGTCAGGTGTTTTTTAAGAGTAGGCCACAACGTAATCTGTCCTGCATCGGAAAGTAAAAATTGAAGAATTGTACCACGGGAACAGGCTTCCTCAATTTCAAAAAGCGTTTCTCCGGGTACCCAACCATCGGCGATCGCCTTATCCCAGGTCTTGGAACCACTTCGCTGGCCTACAATTACTTTGAAGCCGTTGTCACGGAGGTTGAGTGCTTGACCAGGACCTTGCACGCCATAACCAATGACTGCAATTACTTCGTCTTTCAGTACTTCTCTAGCTTTTTCTAAGGGGAACTCCTCTCGGGTTACTACGTTTTCTTCAACGTTTCCAAATTTCAATTTCATAGTAGAAAATTTTAAGAATAGATTTTTAGGTTGAGTTTAGTTGACAAAAGAGTCAATGGTCAGCATGCGCTTGGCGACGGCCACCCTTCCGGAACGGGCAAATTCAAGAATGCCGTATCCTTTGAGTATTTCGAGCAGTTCTCGTGTTTTTTCCTTGTGCCCAGTCAGTTCCAAAACTACAAAATCAGGTTCTGCTGCAATAATTTTGGCATGGTGATCTCTAATAATTTTTTCCAATCCCCCATCAAGGCGGGACACAGGAATCTTGTATAAGGCCAACTCTTGGTACACAACGCCGGTGTCCTCATGGTGAAAAGCCTTGATTACATCGATGATTTTTTCGATTTGATTGACCAGCTGGATCACCGTTTCCTCGGTCACCGTCACCTCGATGGTGATTCGGTGGACACCTGGGATCCGGCTTTCCGAGGCAGTAAGTGCATCGATATTGATACCCCTACGGGTAAAAATGATCGTAATTCTATTGAGAATTCCAATAAAATTTTCGGTGATAACGAAGATAGTGTAGCGTTTCATAGGGAGCAATTAATTGAGTCGAACCTCTTCTACCGAGCAGCCGGTGGCAATCATGGGGAATACATTGTCTTCTTTCTCTACCACAACCTCTAGGAAGAAGGGGCCATCGTGAATAAACATATCTTCTACGGCTTCAGCGAGGTCTGCTCGTTCGCTTACTTTTTTTGCTTTGATACCGTAAGCTTCCGCAATCTTGATGAAGTCGGGGTTATCTAATTCGGTAAAGGAATAGCGCTTGTCAAAAAACATTTGTTGCCATTGTCGTACCATGCCCAAGTAGTTGTTGTTGAGGAGCACGATTTTTACAGGGGCCTTGGTTTGCATGATGGTACCCAGCTCCTGAATGGTCATTTGGATTCCTCCATCCCCTACCACACAGATCACTTGTCGGGAATAATCATGGAGCTGTGCACCAAGGGCAGCAGGCAGTGCAAAGCCCATCGTGCCCAATCCTCCTGAAGTCACCTGGGTTCTGGTTTTTTTATAGTTGAAATACCTCCATGCGATCATCTGGTGCTGACCCACATCGGTGACGAGTACCGCATCGTCGGCCTTGTAGCGGTTAATGTGGTGAATTGCTTCTCCCATAGTCAACCCCACCTTGGTAGGCATAAGGTCATGCTGGACCACGGCTTCATTTTCTTGTTGCTCAAGGGCCCGGAATTTTGCCATCCAAGACTCGTGCTTTTTGGAGGCAATGGCTTCGGTCAATTTGGCCAAGCTTTCCTTACAGTTCCCAAGCACCGCAACATTGGCTTTTACGTTTTTATTGATTTCAGAGGGGTCCAACTCGAGGTGGATTACTTTGGCCTGCTTGGCATAGCGCGACAAATCCCCTGTCACCCTATCGTCAAAACGCATCCCTACAGCCACCAGCACATCGCATTGATTAGTCAGCAGGTTGGGGGCATAGTTGCCATGCATTCCTAGCTTTCCAACATAGTTGGGATGCTCTTGGGAAAGTGCTCCTGATCCCAGCAGCGTAGATGCGGCAGGTATTCCAGATTTATCTAAGAATGACTTTAGCTCCGCCTCGGCTTTACCCAAAATCACCCCCTGTCCAAAAAGTAAGTAGGGGCGTGCCGCTTCATTAAGGAGAGCTGCTGCTTGCAGTATAGCAGTGTCTGAAACTGGATGATGGGTTTTATAGGAGCGAAATTCTTGGCAAGGCTGGTAGTTGAATGCGGCCAATTCCACCTGTGCATTTTTCGTAATATCGATCAATACTGCCCCAGGTCTTCCGGATCGGGCAATAAAAAAGCCCTTGGCAATGGCAGGTGCAATATCTGCTGCCCGCCTCACTTGGTAGTTCCACTTGGTAGCTGGCATTGAAATTCCCATCATGTCGGTTTCCTGAAAAGCATCTGTTCCCAAGAGATGGGCAGCTACCTGACCTGTAATGCAGACCAAAGGCGTGCTATCTATTTGTGCGTCGGCCAGACCTGTAATCAAGTTGGTGGCTCCAGGGCCCGAGGTGGCCAGACATACGCCCACCTTTCCAGAAATTCGTGCATAGCCTTGAGCGGCATGGATGGCTCCTTGTTCGTGTCGAGTGAGCACGTGTTTGATTTGATCTTGGTAGTCATATAACGCGTCATAGACAGGCATAATTGCTCCACCAGGATAGCCAAAAATAAGTTCTGCCTGCTCCGCAATGAGCGAACGAATTACGATGTCAGCACCTCTCATCTTGGTTTCCATGACCTTAAAATTTATCAGTAACGCAACCTTCAGAGGCGGTTGCAACAAGTTTATTGTACTTTTTGAGTGTGCCTTGAAGGCCCTCAATTGGCTTGGGTGACCAGCTTATTTTTCGCTTGGCAAATTCTTCTTCCGTTACCGCTACCTGAAGGCTTTGGCTATCGGTATCAATGGTGATTAGATCTCCGTCCTTGAGTAAGCCAATTGGTCCACCGCACCAAGCTTCCGGAGTCACGTGACCGACAACGAAGCCGTGGGTACCTCCTGAAAAACGACCATCCGTAATCAAAGCTACATCAGCCCCCAATCCCGCACCGATGATCATGGAGGTTGGCTTCAGCATTTCCGGCATTCCCGGAGCTCCTTTGGGGCCGACATTACGAATTACCACCACATCCCCTGCTTGCACCTGATGGTCTCGGATGGCATTATTTGCCTCCAACTCGGAGTCAAATACCTTGGCAGGTCCAGTAAATACCCTACCTTCTTTACCAGTTATTTTTGCAACTGCTCCTTCGGGAGCGAGGTTTCCATCCAAGATACAGAGGTGGCCTGTGGTTTTGATTGGCGACTCTACGGGATGGATCACATTGACTTGAGAAGGCACGAGGGCCTCCACTTTTTCTAGGTTCTCCGCCAAAGTCTTTCCGGTGACGGTAAGGCAGTCCCCATGCAAATACCCCTTTTCTAAAAAGTACTTCATAAAGGCAGGTAAGCCTCCTTGCTCGTGTAAGTCCTCCATTAGAAACTTTCCCGAAGGCTTGAAGTCACCTAGCATGGGTGTTTTTCTATTGAGCTCTTTAAAGTCCTGGAGGCTGAAGTTCAGGCCTGCAGTTCGTGCGATGGCTAGCATGTGGAGTACTGCATTCGTACTTCCTCCCAAGGCGATCACTACCCGAACAGCATTTTCAATACTCTTTCGAGTCACAATATCTTTGGGCTTGAGGTCCATCTCAAGTAGGATGCGGAGGTAATGGTTTACCTCTCTGCACTCTCGTAATTTTTCTGGGGAGTTTGCAGGATTGGAAGCAGAGTAAGGGAGGGACATCCCTAGTGCTTCAATCGCAGAAGACATGGTGTTTGCGGTATACATACCGCCACAGGCTCCTGCTCCAGGACAGGCATTGCGAATCACTCCGTCGTAGTCTTCTGGGGTGATAGTGCCTTGGATTTTTTTTCCAAACGCTTCAAAGGCAGAGACAATATTTAGTTTTTCTCCTTTGTATATCCCTGAGGCAATCGTACCCCCATAGACCATGATGCTAGGGCGGTTGATTCGAAGCATCCCAATAATGGCTCCGGGCATATTTTTGTCACAGCCCGCTACAGCAACACAGGCATCGAAGGAATGTCCGAGCACAAAGGATTCGATAGAATCTGCGATAATTTCTCTTGAAACCAAGGAATAACGCATCCCCAAGGTTCCCATGGATGTTCCGTCAGATATTCCAATTGTATTGAATACCAATCCCGTCAATTCCTCTTCTTGAGAAGAAGCTTTGATATGTGCAGCAAAGTCATTCAGGTGCATATTGCAGGGATTGCTTTCGTAGCCGCAACTGGCGATGCCTACAAAAGGCTGCTTCATTTTTTTGTCAGACATCCCCGTAGCATAAAGCATGGCCATTCCCGCCGGATGCTCGGGGTTTTCACTGATTTCCCAGGAGTACTTTTTGAGT
This sequence comes from Spirosoma fluviale, assembly GCA_945868725.1. Taxonomy (GTDB): domain Bacteria; phylum Bacteroidota; class Bacteroidia; order Cytophagales; family Cyclobacteriaceae; genus Algoriphagus. The sequence goes on along the minus strand of CAMBMU010000031.1, from coordinate 14,509 downwards.
GGATTTTGGGTCATGGTTGCTGAAATAAAAAAAGTGCCTCGTTGGATGAAGGCACTTTAGAAAGTATAGGGTTCTATCTACGGTCTAGTGCCTCACTTGGAAATAGAAATGAGAATGCTAAATCGCAGGAGGAGGAGCTTAGAATAAGTCATGAGATCAGGAAAAGAAACGAGGACGATGAATCGCCTTACAATAATAAAAATCTATGCCGAGACTTACAATATTTAATTCTTTTGCTACTCCTTTAAGCAGTTGTTAAAATTGGGAAAAATTCTTTTTTACAACATTAAATTTCTTAAAAGCAAGCAACTCCAATTTCAATTGGTTAAAAAAGTGAAAATAAATACTTCTTTCCAAATTTTATATTGATTTGCATTATTTTCAATTAATAGATATTTCATCCAATTTTTGAGTAATATTTTGACAAATCAGTGTTTAAAATGGCAATATTTCAGTCGAAATATGTCATTTTACTAAAAATAGATGCGAGACGGCTCTCCTCGCTCGATTTCCCTTACTTTTGTCCAAACAGCGTATCTCCATGATCACTTTTCCCAATGCCAAAATAAATCTAGGACTACACATAACCCAAAAAAGGAAAGATGGGTACCACGAGATCGAGTCTTGCATGGTGCCTATTCCGCTCTGTGATGCCTTAGAGATGATTTTAGACAAGAAGCCATCTTGGACGGTGACGGGATTGGAAGTGCCTGGAGACCCCAAAGACAACTTGATCTTGAAAGCAGAAAAGCTGCTCAAAAAAGATTACCAAGGTTTGCCCAGTCTCCAAATCCACTTGCACAAACATATACCCATGGGGGCTGGCTTGGGTGGCGGCTCCGCAAATGGAGCGTTTGCGCTCAAGCTGATGAACAACCTCTTTGACTTGCATTTGGACGATTTCTTTTTGGAGGAGTATGCTGCAGAATTGGGAAGTGACTGCCCATTTTTTATTGAAAATACGCCAAAAATTATCCGCGGCAGAGGGGAAATTCTTGATCCCTGTTCGGTATCGCTTCAAGGATCTTACCTGGTACTAATACACCCAGGCATTCATGTGGGCACCAAGGAAGCCTACTCAGGAGTAGTTCCCAAGGCCCCCAAAACCAAACTAGAAAGCATTTTAGCAGATCGAAGTCGCTGGAAAGAGGAATTGATCAATGATTTTGAGCCCTCCGTCTTTCTTGCCCATCCTGAATTAGCTGAATTGAAAGCTAGCCTCTACCAATCTGGGGCATATTATGCTGCCATGTCTGGTTCGGGCTCAAGTATCTTTGGCTTATTTGACCAAAAGCCCATAATCCCAGACTGGCCAGCGAAGTATTTTGTGTTTGAATCGCTACTTTAAAGGGAAATGATGCAAAAAATTAGGCTTTGGAAATCAATGCCTCTTTTCTCTTTTTGTGCCAATAATTGAGCACTGGATAGATCAATACCGAGATGAGAATGATCCCTGTTCCCAGGTAAAACTGCTCTGTCATTTTTTCTTTTTCTCCAAAAATCAAGACTGCTAACAGAATCCCATAAACAGGCTCCAAATTGATGGTCAGGTTAATGGAAAAAACCGGCAGGCGCTTCATCAATTCCACCGAAACCGAGAACGCATACACCGTGCAAATGCCTCCTAAAATCAGGAGCCAAAACCAATCCAACCCTTTCCAAGCCCATTGAATTGCTGAACCATCGATGTAGGAATAGAGGGGTAAAAACAGTAAGGCTACCAAGCTAGCGGCCGCCATTTCGTAAAAAGTGATTTGATAGGGACTATATCGAAATGTCAGGCGTCCATTGAGTATGGAAAATAGGGCACTCAAAAATGCAGCTGCCAAAGCCATAGAAAGTCCCAGCCAGTACCCATTTTCAAACTGAAAGATAACGAGCAAGCCTGAAATCACCAGCAAACCTAAGGCAACCTCGAAGGGTTTAATACGCTTTTTGTTGATCAAGGGATCCAAAAAAGAGGTCCAAAGTGAGGTAGTAGCCATCCCTGCCAGGCAAACAGAAGCAGTAGATACTTTGGCTGACCAAAAAAAGAAGATCCAATGCAAGGAAATCAGCACCCCTACCCCTATGATTTTGAGCAAGTCCAAGGGAGCTACACGGAGCGATTCTTTTCGCAATCCCATTAGTACTGCTACGCCTATCGCCGCTAGAAGTGTTCGGTAAAAAACAAGTTCCAATGACGGTAGGCTAATCAACAAGCCTAAGATGGATGTAACCCCCCAAATCAACACAATAAAGTGAAGTAGCAGGTAATCCTTGAAGGAAGCAGGGAGCATCACCGAGGTACAGTTTTGTACAAAATCAATCCCGTAAGCGCAAAAAGTAAGTTGGGAAGCCACACCGCCAACACCGGAAATGCGGTGCCTGCTTCAGCAAAGGTGCGGGAAAGAAGAAATAAAAGGATGTAGACGAAGGCAAGGAAGAAGCCAAGCGCAATTTGAAAACCGGAGCCACCACGTGTTTTTCGGGCCGACATAATCACGCCAATAAAAGTAAGGATAACTGAAGCAAAAGGTGACATGTACCGCACAATGCGTTCGATGCGGTAGTAGCTCACATTGTCTGCTCCTCGTTCTTCCAAGAGGGTGATTTGCCGACTCAATTCTGGGAGCAGGAGCGTTTCATGATGGTTTTCAGGCAAATCAAAGTCAGCAGGAGAAATGGAGAGCACGGTATCCATGGAATTGCCCGTAGAATAATCTTCTCCTCGCTCCTTGAGTATTCGTAGCCTCCAGTTTTCTAGCCGCCATACATTTTTGGCAGTATCCCATTGGATTAAGTCTGAAGAGAGCTTGGAAATTAGTTTCCCCTCACGGATTTCTTCTAAGGTAAAGTTGTAGCCTGTATTGCTGGTCTTGTAAAATCGACTGATGTAGGCATAGGCATCTGGACCCACTTTGATGTGAATATTGGGATCCGTGGAGGCTTCTCCCTTTTCAAGGTATTGCATTCGAAATTTTGCCACGCCCGCAGTGGCTCGGGGCAAGATCCATCCATTCAATAGAAAACTTGTGGCTCCAATAAGGGCTGCTGCAAAAAGAAAGGGGCGAAGTAATCGAACAAAACTAATCCCTGAACTCAGGATGGCCACAATCTCTGTTCTGCCCGCCATTTTGGAAGTGATGAAAATCACCGAGATAAAGACTGTAATCGGAGTTAGTAGGTTGTTGAGGTACAAACCATAGTTGCCCATGTAGGACAAGATGTCCTTTGTTGGCACCTGATTCCGGATATAGGTGTCGTTTTTTTCAGTAAAATCCAGGACCAAAACCACCAGAATAAGCAGGACAACTACAAAAAAGTAGGTCTTCAAAAACTCTTTGATGATTAGCTTGTCGAGAATTTTCATGTTACAATCTAGTACTTACTTTTTTGACCATAGCTGTTTTCCAGCTGCCAAAATCTCCGGCCTGAATATGCTCCCTTGCCTGCCCTACGAGCCAGAGGTAAAAAGCTAGGTTATGAATGCTTGCAATTTGTGCAGACAAGATTTCCTTGGAGACCGTAAGGTGCCGCAAGTAGGCCTTTGAATAGGTACTACTTACTTCATTGCCAATCGCTGGATCTATGGGACTAAAATCATCCTTCCACTTTTCATTTCTGATATTGATAATTCCCTCTGAAGTAAAGAGCATGCCATTGCGGGCATTGCGAGTGGGCATTACGCAATCAAATAGATCTACCCCGAGCGCGATGCACTCTAGAATATTGGCAGGCGTACCGACGCCCATCAGGTACCTGGGCTTGTCAGCGGGCAACAGTGCGGTCACCAATTCAGTCATTTCATACATCAACTCGGCTGGCTCACCTACCGAAAGCCCCCCAATGGCATTCCCTTCTCTTCCCTGCTGTGCTATAAATTCTGCACTTTGAACGCGAAGATCTTTGTATACCGAACCTTGAACAATTGGGAAAAGGCTCTGGCTGTACCCGTACTTTCCTTCTGTAGTGTCAAACCGATCTTGACAGCGAAGTAGCCAGCGATGGGTCATGTCCAAAGACTGCCGAGCATAGGCATAGTCGCAAGGATAGGGCGTGCACTCATCGAAGGCCATGATGATATCCGCCCCGATACTGCGTTGAATATCCATCACATTTTCGGGCGCAAAAAAGTGCTTGGACCCATCGATATGAGACTTGAAAGTCACCCCTTCCTCTTTTATTTTCCGTGTTCCTGCGAGCGAAAACACTTGATATCCCCCCGAATCCGTCAACATGGGCCTATCCCAGCCAATAAACTGATGGAGGCCACCCGCCTTCTCCAGGATATCCAATCCTGGCCTAAGGTAAAGATGGTAGGTATTGCCTAGAATGATTTGTGCTTGAATATCTTTTTTTAATTCCCGCTGGTGTACTGCCTTCACCGTTCCTGCTGTTCCCACAGGCATAAAAATAGGCGTTTGGATCGTGCCATGGTCTGTGGTAAGGGTGCCAGTTCGGGCTTGGGTATGGGTGTCTTTTTTTTCTAGGACAAACTTCATTGTAACGCAAAAAGGAGCAAAAATACCAGACTTTCTTGGATAGACTTACTTGTGCAAAAATATCCACTTATTCTTAAATGACTTGCTGAAATTGATTTTATATTTGCCCAGCAAAATTGACCTATGGGCCTATTTTTATTGTGGTTTTTCTTCGGTTTCGGAATACTTATTCAAGGGGGGTACTTATTGATCGTGTTTTCCCGAACTGCTTTGCTTGGAAATAGATCGAAAAAATCTAGTACCCAAGACCCAGAGGAAGGAGTGACCATACTAGTGACGGCAAAAAATAAATTCCATTCCCTCAAAGTATTGATTCCCAAGCTTTTTGAACAAGACTACCCCAAATTTGATGTGATGATTGTCAACGATCAGAGCACAGATCGAACTAAGCGACTTTTAGAAGACCTCATGATTCGCTACCCAAAACTTCGATCGGTCACCGTCAAGTACACCCCCAAACATTGTACTGCCAAAAAATTTGCACTCACACTTGGTATAAAAGTTGCAAAAAACGACGTCATCCTACTGACAGATGCTGATTGTTTGCCTAATTCAGATCAATGGATCCGAAAAATGACTGCTCCTGTGCGTGAAGAAGGAAAAACTTTCGCCCTTGGATTTTCAGGACACAGCCAAAAGCCGAGCATCCTCAACAAATGGGTCCAATTTGAACTCACTTTAAAGGCACTCTTCTTCCTTTCCTTCGGCCTTTGGAAATCCCCCTTTATGGGAACAGGCAAAAATCTATGTTACCGAAAAAGCTTTTTCTTAGCGGCTAAAGGGTTTAGAGGATTCTGGAATATGGAAGGAGGAGATGATTCGGTATTTGTTAATATCCACGCTACAGGATCAAATGCAAAGGTGGTAATTGATGCAGAGGCGATTACACTATCTACTCCAAAAGAAACTTGGAAAGAATACTTAAAACAGGAGAAAAGTATTTTGCAGGCCCAACGGTTTTTCCGTGTCGGAGACAAGAGCAAAGTAAGTTTGTATGGTATTTCCCATTCCTTGTACTGGATTGGAGGGATTGGTCTACTGATTTATTTCGGCATAATACCACAATGGGAAAATTTTTTAGTCGTTCTAGGGATAGTGGGCTTCAGGTCAATTTTGCTGGTTCTAATTTTCAGAGCAGCATCAAAAAAATTGCAGCACAATTTTCCAAAAATGAATGTATTGCTGAATGATTTGTTGTACTTGGCATACTTTTGGGTTCTAGGATCTATCTCCTACCAGGCAAAAAGCATCAAATGAATAGCAACGAACGCGAATTTTCATCCAAGGCCCTTGAGGATTTTGATCTGATTGACAGAGCCGTTCAAGGCAAGGATCAGTCAGCCTATGCAACCTTGATGAAACGCTACAAGAAAGCGGTCTATTTTATGATTTTGAAGATGATCCGAGATACGGATGATGCGGATGATCTGACCATGGAAGCCTTCGCAAAGGCCTTCCGTAATCTGGAGCGATTCAAAAAAGAATACACCTTTTCAACTTGGCTTTTTCGTATCGCAACCAACAATACCATCGACTTTATTCGGAAGAAAAAGCTCAAAACCATGAGCTTAAACAATTCTTTTTCGGATGACAACGGCAATGCCGTGACCATGGATGTAGCCGATAAAGACGACAACCCACAAGACGAGTTCATCAAGTCTCAGCGCATCGAAATGGTCCGCTTATTTGTGGACAAGCTCCCAGCAAAATACCGCAAGCTCGTACAACTACGCTATTTTGATGAGCTCTCTTACGAGGAAATCGCACAGGAACTCGATAAGCCACTGGGAACCGTTAAAGCGCAATTGCACCGTTCACGGGAATTACTCTATGAAATTGCTGCTGGAAAAGAAAACCAAATTTGATGAGCTCCACAAGCGCCCTGATTGCCTCCTACTTTCCAGGCCTTACTGCCAAGCAACTCCAGCAATTGGAGCAATTGGAGGCGGTTTATCAGGATTGGAATGCCAAAATAAACGTGATCAGCCGCAAGGATATGGATCAGTTTTACATCCACCATGTGCTTCACTCCTTGGGCATCGCTAAAGTGATCCAGTTTCAACCCGACACCAAAGTTTTGGACATTGGTACCGGCGGTGGATTTCCAGGCATCCCGCTTGCGATCCTATTTCCAGATACCCATTTTCACTTGGTGGATTCGATTGGCAAGAAAATTACCGTGGTGAAAGAAGTCGCCAAAGCACTCAAATTGACCAATGTCGAAGCGCAACAGGCGCGTGCAGAATCGCTAGTTCGGAAATATGATTTTGTGGTAAGCCGAGCAGTTACACGCATGATCCAGTTTTATCCTTGGGTAAATGGAAAAATTAAAAAGGAGGACATCAATGACTATCCGAACGGCATCCTGTACCTCAAAGGCGGCGATGTAGATGAGGAAATGGAGGAAACAGGCAAGTCCTACGTTTGCTATCACTTAGAAGATTATTTCAAAGAGGAATTTTTTCAAACCAAGAAGGTAGTCTACATGCCTTGGGAGGATAAGCGGTAATCAACTGCTTAGTTGAAGATTGTTGGGCTCGGCAGTATCGCTGAAGATTAGCCTATTTAGCCTTAAACCCAGTTTTTGAGAATTTTAAAGCACTAAAACCTAGAAATTTTCTTGTACAATTTCAAAATATAAGTTGTACAATTTCAAAGTTTAACTTGTACAATTTCAAAGTTACCTTTGTACAATTTCAAAGTTAATCTTGTACAATTTCAAAATTATACGTTCCTTTGTGGTGCATGAACGTAATCAACAGACACATTTACAAGGCAATACGGGAATACCAAACTAAATACCCGATACTCGCTGTAACCGGACCAAGGCAATCGGGCAAGACCACCTTGCTCAAGACACTTTTTCCCGATTACCGCTATGTCAGTCTGGAGAATCCGGATGCTCGTGACTTCGCACTCAAGGACCCCAATGGATTTCTAGCGGAATACAATGACCAGATGATCTTTGATGAAGTTCAACAGGCACCTGCCTTGTTTTCTTACCTCCAAACCTTGGTGGACAGCCGCCCTGACCGCATGGGAGGATTTATTTTGTCTGGCTCGCAAAATTTTCATTTGATGGAGCGCATCACGCAGAGTCTCGCAGGCAGAGTTGCGCTTTTCAAGCTACTCCCCCTAGACATTCAAGAACTAAAGGAAGCCCATTTGCTCGCTGAGGACCCCTTGGAGCAATTGATTCACGGTTTCTATCCGGCACTCTACGACCGAAAAATAGCTCCAGCGGTTTTTTACTCCAATTACGTGCAGACCTATGTGAATCGTGATGTGACAGAACTGATCGAGGTGAAAGAGTTGAGGTTGTTCAAAAATTTTCTAAGCCTATGTGCAGCTCGTGCAGGCCAGCTCTTGAACATGAGTTCCCTCGCGAATGAAGCCGGTATCAGTCAGCCTACCGCAAAGTCCTGGCTTTCTGCGCTTGAGTCTAGTTACATCACCTTTCAATTGTATCCTTACCACAAAAATTTCAGCAAGCGGGTAGTCAAAACTCCAAAGCTCTATTTTTACGATACAGGACTATTGGCCTACTTACTGAAAATCAAAACTAGGGAAACGCTACTTACGAATCCAGTAAAAGGAGCCTTGTTTGAAAACATGATGGTTGCTGAATTTCACAAGCAAATGCACCACAGCTATCGCGATGAAAGCCCTTGGTTTTGGAGAGACAATCATGGCGACGAAGTGGATTTACTGGTGGATCAAGGTGGAAGTCTGCAGGCCTACGAAATCAAAGCCAGCGAGACCATTCTCACCGAGCACTTCAAGGGTTTGACAAAGTTTGAGCAACTCTCAGACATGCCTTTGACCGCTAAGGGCTTGATCTACTCGGGCGATCTCAATCAAAAAAGATCCCAAGGGCAGTTGATTTCTTGGAGAGATTTTCCTGGATTTTAATCGAAATCGTTTTACCCTATATTTTTCAGAATTGCAACTTTCAAAAAATCGAGAAAAAGGCTTCTAGGCACAGAATTAAAAGGCTTGCCCAGAAGCTCTTTTTTGTCAAGTACACTAATTCCAAAAACCTCTGCGACAATTTCCGTCACTCCATTTTTTGCTTCCCATTTTAAGCCCTATTTTGAGTCTTTATTTTCCATTCCCCTATGTACTTAATTTTTGATACGGAGACTACTGGCCTACCCAGGTCGTACAATGCGCCCATGTCTGACCTTGACAATTGGCCCAGGCTGGTACAGCTTGCTTGGCAATTGCACGACGAAAAAGGCCGTTTGCTCTCCAATAACAATTTTATCATCCGCCCGGAGGGTTTTACCATTCCATTTAATGCAGAAAAAGTACATGGCATCTCTACCAAACGTGCCATGGAAGAAGGACATGACCTGAAAGAAGTCCTACAGATTTTTCGTGAAGATGTAATCCAATCCAAGTACCTCGTAGGACATAATATTGGGTTTGACATTCATGTAGTAGGTTCAGAATACCTTCGTGGAGCTCTGGTCATGCCTTTTGAGGGCAAAGCTGAGCTCGACACCAAGGATATTTCTACCCAATTCTGTGCGCTCCCTGGCGGGAAAGGAGGCAAGTTCAAATGGCCTACTCTGACCGAGTTGCACCAAAAACTTTTTGGTGAAGGATTTGGGGATGCCCACGATGCTGCTTATGATGTTGCTGCTACTGCCCGCTGCTTTTTTGGGTTGATTACTCAAAAAATCCAAGGCACAGAACCTGGCATCTCCTCAGCGGAGGTGCAGTACGAGGCCCCTGTACTCGCAGAAGCCAATTTTGCGCAGCGCGACCTAGAAACAAACACCACAAAAGAAGACACCGTAAAAAAATCAACACCTGGAGGGGTAGTCGAAACAAACAACAGCCCCTTTACGCACCTGCATGTGCACACCCAATTTTCTGTATTGCAGGCAACCTCCGAAATCCCAACACTTGTAGCCAAAGCAAAAGCCCTGGGGATGAGCGCACTCGCAATGACCGATCACGGCAACATGATGGGTGCATTTCACTTCGTGAAGGAAGCGATGGCCAAAGAAATTAAACCCATCCTTGGCTGTGAATTTAATCTGTGCAGGGATCGAAAAAACAAATCCTCCAAGGACGATGGCTACCAAACCGTTCTACTAGCAAAAAATAAGGCCGGCTACCACAATCTTGCGAAGCTTGCCTCCTATGCGAATACGGAAGGATTTTATTACGTGCCCCGTATCGACAAGGAACTACTTTTCCAGTACAAGGGAGACTTGATTGCCAGCACCGGAGGTATCTGGGCTGAGATTCCCTACCTTATCCTCAATGTGGGAGAAACCCAAGCGGAGGAAGCCTTTATCTGGTGGAAAGAGCAGTTTGGGGATGATTTTTACGTGGAACTCAACCGGCATGGAGTCCCTGAAGAGGATAAAGTAAACGAGGTGCTCCTCGAATGGGCCCGCAAATACGGAGTAAAGTATTTTGCCTCCAACAACTCCTATTACAACGAAAAGGGAGATGCCAAGGCGCATGACATCTTACTTTGTGTCAAAGATGGCGAGCTCTTGGATAAGCCTAAAAAGTATGTAGGCAAGCGAGGCCGAGAATTTAGATTTGGCTTTCCCAACGATGAGTTCTACCTCAAAAGCCCAGAGGAGATGAAGCAACTGTTTGCGGATTTGCCTGAGGCAATCCACTGCACGGAAGAAATCGTTGAAAAATGCGAGGCCTACAAACTTGCTCGAGAGGTATTGCTGCCAAAATTTGACATCCCTGAAGAATTTAAACATCCCGAAGACGCCGCAGATGGAGGCAAGCGTGGAGAAAATACCTATCTCCGCTTCCTCACCTACGAGGGAGCCAAGAAGAGATATCCTGAGCTCAGCCCTGAAATCCAGGAAAGATTGGACTTTGAACTGAAAACCATAGAAAACACAGGGTATCCCGGCTACTTCTTAATTGTCCAGGATTTCACGAGAGCAGCACGAGACATGGGCGTATCGGTAGGTCCTGGAAGAGGTTCTGCCGCAGGTTCTGCCGTCGCCTACTGCGTGGGGATCACCAATATTGATCCAATCAAATACGATTTGCTATTCGAACGATTCTTGAATCCCGATCGAGTATCCTTACCCGATATTGACATTGACTTTGATGACGAAGGTCGCCAAGCGGTCATCGATTATGTCATCAAGAAGTACGGAACCAATCAGGTGGCGCAGATCATTACCTATGGCACGATGGCAGCCAAATCTGCTATTCGAGATACTGCACGGGTATTGAACTTACCGCTTGCTGAGGCAGGAAGGCTAGCCAATCTGGTTCCTGACATCAAGCTTAAAACCTTGTTTGAGCTTGCCAAAAATAGGCCTGCCCTATTGGACAAACTGAAGGGCCAAGGAGAGCTTCTCCAAAAGGCGGAGGAACTCATTCGGATCTCACAAGGACTAGATGATTCCGCAAAGACCATTAATCAAGCCGCAGTACTTGAAGGATCAATCCGTAACCTAGGCATCCATGCCTGCGGGGTGATCATTACGCCCTCCGACATCACCAACTTCGTTCCGGTGGCCTTAGCCAAGGATTCGGACATGGTTTGTACCCAATTTGACAATGCTGTTGTTGAATATGCAGGCCTGTTGAAAATGGACTTCCTGGGTTTGAAGACACTTACCCTCATCAAAGACGCCATTAAGATCATTAAAGAACGATACGACATTCAGCTGGATGCAGATGCTTTTCCCATTGATGATACAAAGACCTACGAACTTTTTCAGCGAGGGGAAACTGTCGGAATATTTCAATACGAAAGTCCGGGGATGCAGAAATACATGCGGGAATTAAAACCGACCGTTTTTGCAGACCTCATTGCGATGAACGCCCTTTATCGACCAGGACCTTTGGCCTATATTCCTTCTTTTATCAAAAGAAAACATGGTACAGAGCCCATTTCTTATGATTTGGAAGACATGAAGGAGTACTTGGAGGAAACCTATGGAATTACGGTATACCAAGAGCAAGTCATGCTGCTTTCCCAAAAAATTGCTGGATTTACCAAGGGAGAGGCAGATGTACTTCGAAAGGCGATGGGTAAAAAGCAGAAGGATGTATTGGACAAAATGAAGCCCAAATTTGTGGAGCAGGCTGCGTCCAAAGGACATGACGCCAAGAAGCTGGAGAAAATATGGACAGACTGGGAGGCTTTTGCATCCTATGCCTTCAACAAATCACACTCTACCTGCTACGCATGGATTGCTTACCAAACTGCCTACCTCAAAGCACATTATCCTGCGGAATACATGGCCTCTGTGCTGAGTAACAACATGAATGACATCACCCAGGTGACCTTCTTTATGGAAGAATGCAGGCGAATGGGACTTCAAGTTTTAGGACCGGATGTCAATGAATCCAAAAGTGGATTTACGGTCAATACCCAAGGAGAAATTCGCTTTGGCATGGCTGCCATCAAAGGTGCGGGGACAGCAGCGGTGGAAGAAATCATCAAAGAGCGGATCAGCAAAGGCCCTTATAGGAACATCTTTGAGTTTGCGAAGCGTGTCAACACCCGGACCCTCAACAAAAGGTCTATGGAAGCATTAGCCATGGCAGGAAGTTTTGATTGCTTCAAGGAGCATCACCGCAGGCAGTACTTAGAGGCTCCCGATGGAGATGTAAGCCTCATTGAAAAGGCAAGCCGCTACGCACAGAAAATTCAACTGGAAGAGGACAGTGCTCAGGTAAGCCTTTTTGGAGGGAGTAGCGGAAATGCAGAAGTTCCATTACCCTCCGTTGCTCCGATGGAGCCATTTTCTCAAATTCAGCAGCTGAACATTGAGAAGGAAGTAGTAGGCTTATTTATCTCTGGGCATCCCTTGGATCAGTACCAACTGGAGATCGACTCCTTTACCAATGCCACATTGACAGCTCTCAACGATCTAGAGGCCTTAAAAGGAAAAAACGAGTTGCGTCTGGCGGGATCTGTTGCAAGCTTTGCCCACCGAACCACCAAAAACGGAAAGCCTTTCGGCACGCTTACGATGGAAGACTACCATGGCACCTTTACCTTTTTCCTCTTTGGGGAGGATTACGTAAAGTTTAAGCAGTACTTCATGACCGGCTGGTTTTTGTTTATCAACGGAGGTGTAGCCCAAAAGAAATGGGGCAACGATAATGAATTGGAGTTTAAAATCAATTCCATTTCCCTACTTAGTGAGGTTCGAGGCCGCATGATTAAAGGACTTAAAGTCAATATAAATTTGAATGATTTGACGCTTGACCTCATGGAGAAACTGGAGCGCATCACCTTAAAACACAAGGGGGATGCAAAATTGTATATTGAGGTCTTGGACCAGCAAGAGAACATCAGTCTCGAGCTTTTTTCAAAGAAAATCAAAGTTGATCCCAGTGCTGAGTTAATCAAAGAATTAAAGCTGCTCCCAGAAGTAGCCTACAAAATCATGGATCGATAACTCAAAAAAAACAGCCCCATCAGCAATTAATTAAAATTGAACGGAACTTATTCGAATTCAATTGCATTTTGCTGATATATTTGAAAAAAAGAATCTTACCTGAAAGCATCCCATGGCAAAAGCAATTGAAATTACCGACGCAAACTTTGAAGAAATTATCTCCGGAAGCCAACCCATCCTTGTTGACTTTTGGGCAGAATGGTGCGGTCCATGCAAAATGATTGGCCCAGTAGTAGAAGAGTTGGCCTCAGATTACGAAGGAAAAGCAGTGATTGGAAAGGTGGATGTAGATGCCAACCCTTCTGTTGCACAGGCTTTTGGTATTCGATCCATTCCTACTCTCCTATTTTTTAAAGGAGGCGAAATCGTCGATAAGCAAGTAGGAGCAGTTCCTAAGGCTGTTTTGGCACAAAAACTGGATGCACAGCTGTAACTCTTGCAATCCAAAGCTAAAGCCGTAAAGTAATCTTTGCGGCTTTTTTTATCTTTCACATCTCCATGGCTGAAGTCACCCTCACCTTAGAAAATTTCTGGTCGCTACGCGAACAACTACCCCTGGTAGATGCCCGTAGTGAGGGGGAGTTTGCCCAAAGCTATATTCCTGGGGCAATCAACATTCCCATCCTTAACAATGCCGAACGGGTCCAAGTAGGCACCTTATACAAGCAGGCAGGTCCTGAAAAAGCAACGTTGAAAGGATTTGAATTGGTTGGCCCCCGATTCCACTTGATCCAACGCGAAGCTCTTCGCAAGTTCCCAGCTAAAAAATTAATACTCTACTGCTGGCGCGGAGGGATGCGAAGTCAGATTCTTTCCTGGCTCTTGACACAGGTGGGATTTGAGGTATATCGATTGGCTGGAGGATACAAAACCTACCGAAGTTTTACCTTTGATGCAGTTCGAAAATCGTATCCCCTTATCGTATTGGGTGGAAAAACAGGTACTGCCAAAACAGTATTGCTTCAAAAGCTGAAAGAAAGAGGGGATCAGGTAGTGGATTTAGAGGGATTAGCAAATCACAAAGGCTCCTCCTTTGGGGCTATTGGTCAACCTGCACAACCTACTGTGGAACAATTTGAAAACCTTCTAGCCGAGCAGCTACGGGAGATTCCATTGGATCAAACCATTTGGGTAGAAAATGAGAGCCGGAGAATTGGTCGAATTATACTACCTGATAATTTTTATCTGCAGATGACACAAAGTCCGCGCGTAGAAATTGAAAAATCCGACGAAGAACGAATTGCACACATTGCCAATGAGTATGGCGCATTGGATCAGGCGGAATTATCGGCTGCAGTGCTAAGACTACAAAAGCGACTCGGAGGTGATCGAACCAAACAAGCGGTCGAAGCAATTCGAGCCAATCAACCGGAAATCTGGATTCCTATACTATTGCTGTATTACGACAAGACCTACGAGTTTGATCTTCAGCGTCATGAAGTTTCAAAAACCATTCACTTGACCTTGCAAGGCCTAGGGCTTGAGGATCAAGTCAACTTACTTTTACAAACCAAACCAAAAGGAAATGGAACAAGCCATCCGACTCACGGACTGGAGTGAAGGATCTGGTTGCGGTTGCAAAATCGCTCCCGCCATATTGGATCAAAT
>CAMBMU010000030.1 GCA_945868725.1 Spirosoma fluviale | reverse complement strand
ATCAGGGTACGCTGCACAAACTCATCCACGTAGGTGATGAAGTAGTTCCAATCCAACTCTTTTTCGGCTTTGCCAATGAAGATTTTGCCAATAGGCTGCATGTCTTTGGAAATAGGAAAAATAGGAAAGTCAGAAAATCCCTTGGACCGTACTTGGTAGGAGGCATCTTTGAGTATATCGCAGACTTTGACAAAGTCGCTGGTGATCGTACCTAGGTATTTCCCACTCAGTTCGGGGTCATTGAAATCAGAGATCATGGCTTTAGGGTTAGTCGTACCACATTTTCTACATGGTAGGTTTGAGGAAACATGTCTACAGGCTGCACCTTTTCTACCTGATAGCGCTCTCCCAATAGGGCTAGATCGCGAGCCTGGGTGGCAGGATTGCAGGAAACATAAACAATCACTGGGGCAGCGATTTGAAGAAGCATTTCAATGACTTTTTCATCCATTCCCGCACGAGGAGGGTCGGTGATGATTAAATCTGGCTTGGCATGGTTGGCTATAAATTCATCCGTCAAAATAGCCTTCATGTCTCCCGCATAGAAAAGGGTGTTTTCAATCCCATTCAGCTGGGAGTTGAGCTGGGCATCTTCAATGGCTGCTGCCACATATTCCACGCCAATAACCTGCTTGGCCTGCCTGGCCACAAAGTTGGCAATGGTACCAGTACCCGTGTAGAGATCGTACACCACCTCATCTCCTTGGAGCTGTGCGAAGTCCCGTACAACCTTGTAGAGTTCGTAGGCTTGGTCAGAATTGGTTTGGTAGAAAGATTTGGGCCCGATTCGAAACCGTAATCCTTCCATTTCCTCCTCGATGTAAGGGAGGCCTGAAAAAGTAACTAGGTCTAAATCATTAAAAGTCTCGTTGCCTTTGGTATTGATCACATACAGAAGGGAGGTGATTTCAGGAAATTGCTCCTTCAAAAAGGTCATTACCTTAGAAATTGACTCTGGGTCATTTTCTCCAAATTGAACAATAACCATCGTTTGTCCCGTGCTGGTGGTCCGGATAATCAGGTTTCGAAGCACTCCTTCCTGATTACGGATTGCATAGAAGGAAATTCCATTTTCTCGAGCAAAAGTTCGTAGGGCATTCCGAACGGCATTGGAAATACCACCTTGCAGGTAGCAGTGCTCGATGTCGATAATTTTGTCAAACATCTTGGGGATATGAAAGCCCAAGGCATTTCGTTCAAACTCTTGCGCTGAGTCGATTTCCTCGCGAGTGAGCCAGCGGGAATTTGAAAAAGTAAAATCTAGTTTATTGCGGTAGTACTGCGTATTTGCTGAAGCTAGGAGCGGAGCCACTTCCGGAATAGGTACTTTGGCGATCCGTTCAAACTGATCCACCACTTGTTGCCGCTTGTATTGCTGCTGAAGTTCGTAGGTGATGTGCTGCCATTTGCAGCCACCACAGGTTCCAAAATGAGCACAAAAAGGTTCAATACGGTCTTTGGAGTAGGAATGAAAATGTACTACTTCCCCTTCCATAAAAGAGCTTTTGCCTTTGGTGATCCGCACATCCACCACATCTCCAGGCGCAACTTGATTCACAAACACCACCTTCCCTTCGTGGTAACCTAGGCACTTGCCTTCGGTAGCAATCCGTTCGATGGTCAGGTTAGTGATGACCTTATGTTTCATTTTTCTCGACATGGCTGTAAAATTAGGAAAAAAGGGACAGGTTTAGACCACATTCTCTAAGCCAGGCAAGTCTTGGTACTACAATTCTCCTCCTTACACCTTTGTTTCTAGCAATTTTCTATCTTTAGGATCAAATGTCGGGTATGAACTACAACGGTAAAGTGGTCCTTATCACAGGAGCCACCTCAGGAATAGGAGAGGCCTGTGCAGCTGCCTTTGGTGCAGCAGGCGCCAAATTGGTCATCACAGGAAGGAATCCACAAAAGCTCGAGGATTGTGCAGCCCAGTTGCGCGCCAAAAACTATCCCGTACTTCCTATCCTAGCTGATGCAGGTTCAGAATCAGACAACCGTCGTATGGCCGAGGAAACGCTCGCGCACTATGGTCAGCTAGATATTTTGGTCAACAACGCAGGAATCTCCATGCGAGCCTTGTTTCAAGACCTGGACCTGGACGTGTTTCGAAAAGTGATGGACACCAATTTTTGGGGAACCGTCTATGCAACCAAGTTCTGCTTACCCGCCATTTTGGCTTCCAAGGGCTCTATTATTGGGATTTCCTCCATCAATGGGTATCGTGGTACTCCAGCACGCACTGCCTACACGGCGAGTAAGTATGCGATGAACGGATTTTTTGAATCCTTACGTACTGAGGTCATGAAAAAGGGAGTTCATGTGCTCGTGGTCGCTCCTGGCTTTACCAGTTCCAACATCCGAAATACGGCTTTAACTGCCTCAGGGGCTTCACAAGGAGAATCCCCACGTGACGAATCCAAGATGATGTCTTCCGAAGAAGTAGCAGACCACATTCTTCGGGCCACTTGGAAAAGAAAACGTGACCTGGTTCTTACTACACAAGGAAAGCTGGCAGTGTTTTTAAATAAATGGATTCCAGGTATCCTGGATGGCATCGTGTATAATCAGATGGCCAAGGAGAAAGACTCCCCTTTCAACTAATTCCAGGTAGCAGCCATCAATTGTAGCCTACTAGTCGGTATACGACCAGACCAATCCATTCCTTCACCAACAGTTGCCAACTGGCTATCGAGCCCGGACCTGGATAAAGGAGCGAAGGGAGGTCGTATTTGAGGTCATGGCTGTAGTAATCTACTGGAAAGGGGATGGTTTTAAGCCCTACTTTGTCAAAGCATTTTTTCGATCGAGGCATGTGAAATGCTGAAGTAATCAACACAAACTCTTGCTCGATATCGATCCCCTGTTTTTCCAAAAATTCTTTGGTGAAAAGTGCATTTTCTCGGGTATTCACACTTTTTTCTTCAATTAGAATGTCGGTTTCTGGCATTCCTGTCATGATCAAAAAGCGCTTGAGCAATTCTGCCTCGCTGCTTGAATTAGTTGGATTCAAGCCCTGGCCTCCAGTAATGAGGATTTTCTTGATCTTGCCCATGCGGTAGAGCTGTAAGGCCTGGGTGATGCGATCAGCCCCTCTTCCGAAGAAGGTCCTATCCGTTGCTGTTTTGTTAAGGTTAGTCACCCCGGTGAGGACAATGCCGATTTCAGAGGGAGGAATTTCATCAAAGGATTTGTAAGGTGGTTCCCAAGTGAGTAGGGCTAGGTTGGAAAGAAAAGGATTGGAAAATAAGAGAAGGAGCACAATTCCTGCTCCTAGGATTTTTCTTCCGGTGGACTTGGGCGTGAAAAAGAAAGCGGCTAGCAGGAGGAGGATGACCAAGGTAAGTGGCATGGCCAAAAAACTTAGGAATTGAGAGAAGTAGAAAAACATAGTTGCTGGGGTTGAATGCTAAAAACCAAAAATTTTAGAAGGCGGAAGTTTTTAAAATTCAACTTTCACCTAATCCAAGATTTTTGTCCCTCAAAAATGCATATTATTCTTTTTGATTATCCGCTTTTTCACCGCAAACCAAAGAAAATAAGGTTTGAAGATCAATTAGGTGAGCTGTGGACCGTGGACTGCGGTCTGTAAACGATTATCCGCATAGGTCAACAAACAAGTTGAGCTACTGGCATAATTGCGGATAATCTTTTTTTATTTTTTGTTCGTAAAAATTTGCTGTAGAAAGCTAATTTTGAATATGCCTTCAGACCAGTCCAACCTCATTCCTTTTTTAGAAGATTTAGCCACTCAATTGGACGGTACGCTCCACTGGGATTTACTTACGCAAACCTTGTATGCAACTGATGCATCCGTGTATCGGGAGGTTCCCTTGGCAGTAGCTTTTCCCAAAACAGAGAAAGATATTCAGCGGTTGATTCAATTTGCTACGGATAATGGCACCTCATTGATCCCACGAACTGCAGGGACTTCACTAGCAGGTCAATGTGTGGGCAATGGAATCGTGGTGGATGTATCTACCCATTTCAACCAAATCCTTGAATTAAACAAGGAGGAACGTTGGGTACGGGTTCAGCCAGGGGTGGTTCGTGATGAACTCAATAGGTACTTAAAGCCTTATGGCTTATTCTTCTCGCCCATTACTTCTACTGCCAATCGTGCGATGATAGGCGGGATGGTGGGTAACAACTCCTCAGGAACTACTTCTATCGTGTATGGAGTCACCCGTGACAAGGTGATTTCATTGGATACTATCCTCAGCGATGGAAAAAAGGTGGTTTTTCAAGCCCTCTCTCCTGAAGATTTTAAGCAAAAGTGTGGACAAAAAGATTTGGAGGGAATGCTCTACAGGCAGGCCTTTGAGGAGCTAAGCCCAACAGAAGCCAGAGCAGAAATCCATGCCCAGTTTCCTAAAAAATCCATCCATCGCCGCAATACGGGCTATGCAGTGGACGAACTTTTAAAATCTTCCCAATTTGAGGGGACTGCGGATTTCAATTTTTGTAAGCTATTGGCCGGCTCAGAGGGTACTTTGGCGGTGACTACCGAAATTAAAATCAGCCTTGATCCGCTACCGGATCCCATAGAAATCGTGGTTGCTGCACATTTTGAAAGCATTCACGAAAGCATGAAATCTGCTCAGGTGGCCATGAAGCATCCTGTAACAGCAGTGGAGTTGATGGACAAAATCATATTGGACTGTACCAAGGAAAGCATCGAGTATTCCAAAAACCGCTATTTCGTGGAGGGTGATCCCAAAGCCCTACTCATGATTGAATTTAGAGGAAAGACCTTGGAAGAAGCAATGGCAAAGGGAGAAGCTTTAATTGCTGATCTGAAGGCCGCGGGCTATGGCTATGCCTATCCCATCATTGAACCTGAGAAAGTGGCTTCTGCCTGGGCGCTACGAGCGGCTGGACTAGGCTTGCTTGGGAATATTCCTGGCGACCCCAAAGCAGTAGCTTGTATTGAAGATACGGCAGTAGATATTGAGGACTTAGCCGATTACATCGATGAGTTGGATGGAGTGTTAGACGGCTTCAACCAAAGTCCTGTCCATTATGCTCATGCCGGGGCGGGTGAGATTCACATGCGGCCCATCTTGAATTTGAAAAAAGCTGCCGATGTAGAAGAATTTTACCAAATCTCACTTGCTTCAGCCAAACTGGTCAAGAAATACCAAGGTTCGCTATCCGGAGAGCATGGAGATGGGCGGGTAAGAGCTGCCTTTATTCCGATGATGGTAGGAGAAAAAAATTACCAGCTCTTCCGACGCATTAAGTATAACTGGGATCCAAAAAATATCTTCAATCCAGGTAAAATTGTGGATGCCGCCCCGATGAACCAGTTTCTCCGCTACGAGGTAGGGATGCATACCCCGGATCCAGAAACAGTTTTTGATTTTTCAGCGGCTGGCGGAATCTTGAGATTGGCAGAGAAATGCAACGGTTCAGGCGATTGTCGCAAGCTGCCTGGTTCAGGAGGTACCATGTGTCCTTCCTTTATGGCTACTCGAAATGAGCGGGATTCTGTACGAGGCAGAGCAAATACGCTACGGGAGTTTTTGACGCTTGACAAAAAGGAAAATGCCTTTGATCATCCCGAAATCAAGGAGGCGCTTGACTTGTGTTTGAGTTGCAAGGGATGCACGGCAGAGTGTCCATCCAATGTGGACATGTCCAGCATGAAGGCGGAATTCTTGTATCAATACCAAAAGACGCATGGGGTACCGCTTCGATCCAGGGCTTTTGCGTACATCAATGAGCTAAATCGTTTGGGATCATTGGTTCCGGTTGTTTCCAACTTTTTCTTGACCAATTCCTTTACCAGTGGGATTTTGAAGGCGATTCTTGGCGTTGCTCCCAGCCGGAATTTACCTAAGATCAGTTCGGTCAGCTTGCGGGCTTGGTATAAAAACAACTATGCCGCCCTTCCTGCTCCAGCCAAGATGATCAAGACGGTGTATTTTTTTGTAGATGAGTTCACGAATTTCAACGATACCCAAATCGGGATCAAGGCCATCTCCTTGCTCAAAAAGTTAGGCTATGAGGTCAAGGTAGTCGATCATGAGGAAAGTGGGCGTTCCGCACTTTCTAAAGGATTGCTGCTCAAGGCAAAAAAACATGCCGAAGCCAATGTGCGCATTTTTGAAAACTTAATTGACGGCAACAGTCCATTGATTGGCTTGGAGCCATCAGCAATTTTAGGTTTCCGGGACGAATACCCACGTATTGTGGGTCCAGAATGGGTGGAGGGAGCCAAAAAGCTCAAGTTTCACGCCCAGCTGATCGATGAATTTTTGGGCAAGGAAGTTGCCGCAGGTAATATCAAGTCTGAAGAATTCACCACGCAAGCACAAAAAATCAAGTTGCACGGACACTGCCACCAAAAGGCGCTTTCCTCCCTGAGTTGGACACAAAAAATTCTTTCAATCCCAGCTAATTATGTGGTAGAAACGATCCCTAGTGGTTGCTGTGGAATGGCTGGTTCCTTTGGGTACGAGGCGGAGCATTTTGCCGTATCTCAGCAAATTGGGGAGTTGGTCTTGTTTCCGGCAGTTCGCAAAGCTGAGGAGGACACCTTGATTGCAGCACCGGGCACCTCGTGTCGTCATCAGATTAGTGATGGTACAGGAAGGAAGGCCTTGCATCCGATTGAGATCTTGTGGAGCGCCTTGAATCGCTAAAGACGAAAAACACCATCCAAGTTTCTTCCTTTTCTGAAGGCTGACAATTCTTGTCAAATTACAATTTTTCAAAACGGATTGCGTCTCGAGTTGGCTATATTCGAGTTGAATTTTTTTTCTATGGCAAAACCTTTTCTACTCTACAGGTCCTCGGCAGGTTCGGGTAAGACCTATACGCTCACCTTGGAATACCTGAAGTTGGCATTGAAAAATCCCAAGTCAGGGTACCGACAAATTTTGGCAGTGACTTTCACCAATAAAGCCACCCAAGAGATGAAGGAGCGAATTGTGGAGGTTTTGGAGTGCTTGAGTAGGGAGGTAAGGCCCGGTGAATCCTTGGACAAGGAGCTGATGGATCACCTAGACTTTGATGCAGAGCAGTTGATGCTTCGCGCTCGGGCCACGCTGCTCCATATTCTCCATGGCTACGGACATTTTGCGGTAAGCACCATTGATTCTTTCTTCCAAAAGGTCATCCGCTCCTTTGCTAGAGAGATGGACCTGCAGGCCAAGTTTGATGTGGAGATGGATACCGATGCGGTACTAGAAAAACTGGTTGATCGGATTGTAGAAAAGGTTGCTGATGACCCCGCTTTAAAAAATTGGTTGATTGCTTACGCGGAGGAACTGCTATTGGATGGAAAGTCTTGGGACATTCGAGTTGGGATTAAAGGCCTAGGTAAGGAGATTTTTCAGGAGCGTTTTAAGGCCTTTCGTTCCATTTTTCAGGAGTCAGTAGGGCAGGCCGGTTTTTTACCTGCGCTCAAGGAACAAATTTCGGAGGTGCGAAAGTCTCTGGTTGTAGAAGGCAAAGGGCAGTGGAATCAGGCAGAGGATATTCGGGTTCGGTTTGGATTGGAATGGACCGATTTCAAAGGGGGCAGCAATAGCTTTGCAAAAAAATTTGCTTCGCTAGGCAATGCTAAATTTCCTTTTCCTGAGCATACGGTAACTATGCAGCGGGATTTGCCAGATGTCGCCAATTGGTTTACCAAAAAATCCTCTCAAGAGGCGGCCATCTGTAGCGCCTATGATGCTGGGTTGGGTGAGTTGCTGCAATCCTGGCCGGAAAAGAGCAAGCTATGGAATACTTACACCTCTCTTCAGAAGAACCTGAATGCTTTTGGGGTATTTCGGAATTTAATCGTAGAGTTACGAGACCTTAAGGATGAGGAAGGGATCCTGTTGATCTCAGATGTAAATGATTTTCTGGCGGAGATCACGCGGGAGAATGAAGCCCCCTTCTTGTATGAAAAAATCGGCAACCAGTACCAACACTTTTTGATCGATGAGTTTCAGGATACTTCTGAATTTCAATGGTCGAGTTTTAAGCCCTTGCTGGAAAACTCCCTTGCCTCTGGGCATACGAATCTTTTAGTTGGCGATGTAAAGCAGTCTATTTACCGCTGGCGTGGTGGCAAGTTGGAATTGCTACTTTCGGAAGTTCAAAACCAGATACAGCCAGATTTTGTAGAAGTTAAAAACCTGACGGTCAACTACCGCAGTTTGCCGGGCATCATCACCTTTAATAATTCAGTTTTCCAGCAATTGCCTGGATTGATGGAAGTAGGAATGGAGCGCCACTATACCTTTGATCCTAAAAATAAGCTTTCTGAAGCTTTTGAGGGGGTAGCCCAGCAAGTGCCTGATTTTAAGAAAGACGACCCATTTAAAGGCAAAATCCACCTAGAATTTACGGAGAAGAGTAGTTCGGAAAAACCCGCTGAGGAGGAGACTGAAGAAGAGGAGGGGGTAGAATTGGAAGAATTGGAAAGGCTACCCGCCCTAGTGATGCAGCTGCAGGATCAAGGGTATGCTTTGCGAGATATTGCATTTTTGGTGCGGACCAACGGGCAGGGTGCTATTTTAGCAGATGCTTTTATGGAAGTGCAGCGCACACAAACGGGTGCAGATTACCGTTTTGATGTACTTTCGGAGGAATCCTTATTTATCGATAAATCCATTGCAGTCAAATGTGTGCTTGGATTTTTAACTTATTTAAGTGCGCCTTCCGACCGCGTTGCATTAAAAACCCTTTGGCAATACTATGCCTTGGTACACGACATCCCGCTGAGTCATGAACTATTTTTTGTGAGAGGCCTCCCTGCGGAGCTGAAGGAAAAAGAAAGTGAATTGTTGCGGAGGCAAGCAAGCTTCCAACAAATGCCATTGATTGAATTGGTGGAGCAGGGACTTACTTTTCTAGGCCTTACTCAAAAGCAACAAGACTTGAGCTATGTTTCTGGATTCAAGGAGGCGGTATTTGATTTTGTAAAAAAGAATCGTGCGGATCTACTTGGCTTTTTGGATTGGTGGGAGCTGAACAAAAAGAAGCGGACTGTAAAAATCCCTGAGGATCACGATGCGATGCGTATTCTAACCATTCACAAAGCCAAGGGACTTCAATTTAAAGTGGTGGTGATGCCTTTTATGGATTGGGGGATTGTTTCTTCTGGTCTTCAAGCTCCGATCTTATGGGCTCCATTTGAAACGGAAAACGGGTTGCAAACCGTGGTCCCATTGACGCACCAAAGCCTTTTGAAAAACAGCCATTTTGCTGGAGCTTACGATGAGGAAGTTCGCTTATCCTATTTGGACTCCCTCAACATGCTGTATGTAGCTTTTACGAGAGCTGAAGAGGCCTTTTTCGGCTTTAGTATCTATTCGATTTCTAAAACTAAAAAGGAACCTTCGCCGACACGAACGGGAAATCTGTTGTACAGCCTGTTTTCCGGAGAATTTAAGTTTGGGGAGGAGGAGGGCTCTTCGTGGAATTCCGACACCAAGACCTTTGACTGGGGAGAATGGCCTAAAGCGGTCGAAAATGAGGGCGAAGTAATCAGGCAAGTTCCAGCGCTTCGCTGGGATTGTATGGATTGGAAGTCCAAACTGCATACCAAGACCTATCCTTGGGATTTTTCTTCGGAAGGGATTCGTGCGCGTGAGCAACGAGATTTTGGAGTCATTATTCACGATATTTTGGCTGCATCGCGTGGCTTGGAGGATGCAGTCCAGCTTTTGAAGGAATATACCTTTGACGGGCGATGGGAAGAAGATACTGCTGCACAAATCAAACTGAAGCTGGAACAGCTTTTTGAGTTCCCGCAGGTGAGGTCTTGGTTTGACCCTGGCTTTCCTACGCTGACCGAGCAGGGAATTTTAGAGCCAGGAGGCATGCAAAAGCGTCCAGATCGAATACTTATTGCAAAAGATGAAGCGCTGGTGATTGATTTTAAGACTGGGGTGAAGCGGGAGTCACATGTGCTCCAAGTAAGGGAATACATGGCATTGGTTGAAACCTTGACCCAGCTCCCTGTAAAAGGCTACCTCTGTTACCTTGAACCTACTGAAATTGTTGCGCTATGACCCCTTTTTTGAAAGAAACAGCCAAAGCACTCTTGGATTCCGGTAGGGATTTGAAAGCTATTCGTTTGGTACTTCCTAATCGCCGTGCAGGTTTATTCTTTACCAAATACTTGGGGGAGCTAATCGATCAGCCTGTTTGGATGCCAGAAGTGCTGACCATTGAGCAGCTGGTGTATCAGCTGGCTGGAAATACGCCTACGGATGAGCTCAGCTTAGTGTTTGAACTGTATGAGCAGTACTGCCAGTTGCAAAAGGACCCCGAGCCCTTTGATCGTTTTTTTCATTGGGGAGAATTGATCCTAAAGGATTTCAATGACTTGGATCAATTCTTAGCTCCAGTGAAGCAGGTGTATGCCTACTTGGCAGAAATCAAGGAATTTGAAACGGATTTAAGTTTCCTGACCGAAGAGCAACGAGCACTGATTGCACAGTTTTGGAAGGCTTTTGCGCGTCAAAATGAAACAGAGAAGGAGCGCTTCCTTAAGTTTTGGCAAATTTTGGGCTTGCTTTATCAAGGATTTCAGGAAAAGCTCCAGTCTAGCGGCATGGCCTATTCGGGGCAATTGTATCGGCAAGTGGCTGAAAATACTGCATCCATTTCTCCACCAGACAAGCAGCTCGTATTTGTAGGGTTTAATGCCTTTACGCTAGCGGAAGAAAAGATTATTACCCATTTTATCAAGGCTCATGGCGCTGAGATTTTTTGGGATGTGGATGCCTATTACCTAGAAGATCCATTACAGGAAGCAGGATTATTTTTTAGAGACTATATCAAGGATCCAATTCTTGGAAAAACCTTCCCTGAAAAGATTCCATCTGAAATTAAAAAGAAGGGTTCTCAAATTCATGCGCATGCGATTCCCTTAAAGACCAATCAGGCCAATTTGGTTGGAAAAATTTTGGAGCAGGTGGGTGCAGATGAACGGTTGGAAGAAACAGTAATCATTCTCCCCGATGAGCAATTGCTTTTTCCGGTGCTGCATCAGCTTCCAGAAGTGATTAACAAGCTCAATGTGACCATGGGCTATCCCATGCGAAATGCGCCAATTTATGCGTTTTTGGATGCAGTTTTGGATTTGCAGCGCTACGCTAAAAGTAAAGAGGGGCTGGTGACTTTTTACCACAAACCTGTTTTGGACCTTCTGGCTTATTCCTATCTGCAATCTGCCGATGCAGCTTGGGCTTCTGAAGCAGCTCAGAAAATCCAGAATGAAAATTGGGTGGATGTTCCCCTAAACCTTGTGAGCAAAGAAAATACGCTCTTTGCCTTGGTTTTTCAACAGGTCGGCTCGGATTCACTCTTGGATTACTTACTTGATATTATTCAGTTTTTGGCCAAAGAACTTCAGGAAGACCCGACGCAGAAAAGTTATTTGTTTCAGGCCTTCAAGCAATTGAATCGGGTAAAGGAAATATTCCGTTCATCGGGTACTAAGAAATTAAAAGTAGAGTTTTTGCTTAGTTTGTTCCGAAAGCTATTTCGGGATCTCAAGTTGCCATTTGAGGGCGAACCGCTCCAAGGATTGCAGATCATGGGGGTGTTGGAGTCTAGAAATTTGGATTTCCGACGCGTAATCATTTGCGATGTGAATGAAGGTAGTTTTCCTCCAGGTGGGGGAATTCAATCCATGATCCCATTCAACCTGCGGAAAGCATTTGGTTTGCCTGTTCAGGAGCAAAATGATGCCATCTATGCCTATACCTTTTATCGCTTGCTGCATCGTGCAGAAGAGGTCCATTTGATCTATGCCACCGCGGGGGAGCAGGGTAAATCGAGTGAAATGAGCCGGTTTATCCAGCAGATGCGGGTAGAGCTTCCCATTGCAAAGCCTCAATCTATTTTGGTGCCTGTGAATCTAACACCAAATCAGCCCATTACCTTGGAAAAAACTCCCGCCATGCGCACAAGCTTGGCACGCTATTTCAAGCCTGCGGGTGATGGAGCAGCAGAAAAGCGATTTTCAGCTTCTGCGCTCAACATGTATTTGGACTGTCGCTTGCGGTTTTACCTCCGCTATGTTGCGGAGTTGAAGGAACAGGAGGAAGTGGTGACTACGATTGATCCCATGACTTTTGGGACGCTGCTTCACCGTGGGATTGAGCTTTTGTATGAAATTCCGGAGGAGGAGACATTTCGAGATATCGATGGGCATACCATTGACCGGCTCCTACCTCAAGTGCCTGCGGCAGTGAATTCGGCATTTCGAGAGCTGTACAAAAAGCAAGAGGGAGAGGAGCTGTTGTTGACTGGACAACTTCAAATTGCGCGGGAAGTGTTGACGAAGTACATCCAAGCGATTTTGAATTACGACAAAAAGAATGGGGATTTCCGTGTGATTGGTTTGGAGAAAGAACACTTGGCTCACCTTGAGATCGAAACTCTGGAAGGAACCAAAGAGGTGGCACTTGGGGGAGTGATCGACCGGGTGGACATCAAAGATTCGGTGGTTCGACTTCTCGATTACAAAACGGGGAAGGACACCAAAAAAATTCCTTCCTTGGTTTCCCTTTTTGATCGAGCAGATAAGAAAAGAAATAAGGCGGGGATGCAAACTTTTCTGTATGCCTTTTTCTACCAGTACCAACATCCGGACAACCTTCTTCCTCTGAAGCCGGGTATTATTAATATCAAGGAAATCTATTCGGAAGATTTTAATCCCTTCCTCCAATTGGAAGAATCTGAGGTGCTCGATTACCGAGATTTTGCAGCCGGCTTTGAGGAAGGACTTCGAGGGCTTCTGGAAGAAATTATGGATCCTTTGGTTCCCTTCGACCAAACTGACGATAAGAAAAAATGTAGTTTTTGCGCCTATAAAGAACTTTGTGGGAGGTAGGAATCGAGGCCTCAAAAGCCGGTTATTTTCATCCTTATTCGGAACTGAAATAGGGTGGGAGGGGGGAGCCTGTTGGGCTGTTGCTGTTTTGGGAATTTGAAATCAACACCTAGTTTTTAGCTCAATTGTTGATCAGCTTGAAATCCAAAAGGGAGGAATAGGAAAGATGATACGGACTGTGTAGTACCAATTTTTTAGGACTCACTAGCCGGATTCGGTCAAATGTGAGGAGAAGAGCAGCTCCAAGATGCACTCTCAATTTTTTTATTTTTTAATTAAATTAGCGCATTCCTAAATTTAACTTAATGTATTGATTTATAAGTCAATATGAATTATTTAATCAAGCCTAAATTAGATTAATCTAAAAAAATTAGTCTAGACTAAAATTGAATCTAGCGCTTAATTTTGAGATTTTCCGCCCCTTTTTTGTGCTCAAATACTTCCAGGTCGATATGGGAGAGGCAGTGGAAAGTATTTTTGAGTTGACTGCTTCCATCCTAGTTCTTGCCTGTCTTCATCCGCTATCGCTAGAACCCATGATAAGATCGAATTTTTTTAAAATTGTCTTGGAACGAATTTCTTTTGGTTTGAAAATGTCGTGATTTTTCCCTTCCAATTCTGGGGTTGAATCCGATTCATTTGGTCATAATTCTCGATGAACTTTTGGAAGGGTTTACTCGTAACCAGATGGATTGAGATAAGGTGATTTACTTGCTCCCTATCAGGTTCTGTATCTTAATTTTTGATCTTTTTTTAGGGGATCAATTGCATGCTTTTGGAACATCCTTTGGATTTTATTCCTTATTTTTGAAACTCTGAATACAACCATGGCAGGACAGTCCGGTACGCGAAAGCATGTCTTTTCAAAAAAAATAGATGACTTCTTCAAGGGGTTAGCGGATGCGTGGAAATTTGTGAAGCGATTTTTTCAAGAGGTGTTTGTTCCGCCCTATGAGTTTAAGGAAGTCATCCACCAGTGTTACCGTATTGGGGTAGAATCCCTGCCCTTGATTTCCTTGACTGGGTTCATTGTGGGCATTGTATTTACGAACCAGTCTCGCCCTTCCTTGTCTGAGTTTGGGGCCACCTCTTGGCTACCTTCCTTGATTGCAATTGCAATTGTTCGGGCCATGGGTCCTTTGGTTACTGCTTTGATTGCTGCAGGAAAGGTAGGTTCCGGCATTGGTGCTGAAATTGGATCCATGAAAGTGACCGAGCAAATTGATGCGATGGAAGTTTCAGCGACCAATCCTTATAAATTCTTGGTAGTTACCCGGGTATTAGCCACCACCTTTATGATTCCTGTATTGGTGATGTATACTGATTTTGTGGCTTTGATGGGTGCCTTTATCAATGTCAATGCTAATGAACTGGTGAGTATCTCCACCTTTTTTGCGCAGGTATTTAGCTCAGTTACCTTCCTAGACATTTTCTCCTCCATCATCAAATCCTTGTTTTTCGGATTCACGATTGGTATGGTAGGCTGCTATAAGGGATACAATTCTTCTAAAGGAACGGAAGGAGTAGGTAGAGCTGCTAATGCAGCGGTAGTGGTTTCCATGTTCCTTATTTTCATTGAGGAGCTACTTTCCCTTCAGATCATCAACTTATTCCGAATGAAATAGCCATGGATAATCGAGAAAAAGTGGTTGTTATTCGTGACTTGTACAAAGCCTTTGGTGACCTTGAAGTACTGAAAGGAGTGGATATGGATTTGTACCGAGAAGAAAACCTCGTGGTTTTGGGTCGCTCAGGAACAGGTAAATCGGTGCTAATCAAAATCATGGTTGGACTGCTGCAGCAGGATAGTGGCAGTATGGAGGTGTTTGGAAAGGAAATTTCTCGTCTTGGAATTCGTGAATTGAATGAAATGCGACTAAAAATTGGTTTTTCATTTCAAAATTCAGCGCTCTATGATTCCATGACTGTACGAGAAAATATGGAGTTTCCGTTGGTTAGAAACATCAAGAACCTCACTAAAAAGGAGATTTCTCTTCGAATTGAAGAACTGTTGGATGCCGTTGGTCTTCCACAAACTATTAATCAAATGCCATCTGAGTTGTCAGGAGGCCAGAAAAAACGAATCGGTGTTGCTCGCACCTTGGTACTCAATCCGGAGATCATGCTTTACGATGAGCCTACAGCTGGGTTGGACCCCATCACTTGTGTTGACATCAACAATCTAATCAATGAAGTTCGCGAGCGATACAAGACCACCTCGATTGTGATTACCCATGACTTGTCTTGTGCGAAGCAAACTGGTGATCGGATGGCCGTACTATTGGAGGGGCAATTTGGTGCTTTGGGTACCTTTGAGGAGGTTTTTCCTCATGCTGAAGATCAGCGGATTAAATCATTCTACGATTATAATTTTATCAACTCATGAATCAAGAAAATAAACGATCTGTACTTGTAGGTCTATTTGTATTGCTTGGAATTGTCATACTTGTGGTAGGCATCATGACCTTAGGTGGGCAGCAGAAAAAATTTGTGAAAGCCATCCATGTCAAGGCAGTGTTTGATGACATTGGAGGACTTCAGCCTGGCAACAACATTTGGTTTTCAGGTGTAAAAATTGGTACGGTCCGAAAAATCAACTTTTTTGGGGACTCCCAGGTGGAAGTTGAATTGAGTGTTGAGGAAAAAGTGGCCGAGTTTATTCGTAAAAATTCCAAGGCAACCATCAGTTCAGATGGCTTGATTGGGAATAAAATCATCGTCATATACGGAGGAACCACTGATTTTCCTCCAGTAGAAGAAGGAGATCGCCTAGAGGCGATCATGCCTTTGGATACGGATAAGATGATGGAAACCTTGCAGGAGAACAATAAAAATCTGGTGGATATCACCAATGATTTGAAGGTGCTAACAGGTAAAATAGCCGCAGGAGAAGGGATTATTGGCGCGGTAATGACTGATTCTACTTTGGCGGTAAACTTCCGAACGATTTTGAGTAATCTGGAGCGGGCTTCTACTAATAGCAACAAGATGATTGCAGATTTGAATGTTTTCTCCGCCAAGCTCAACAAAAAGGGAACCTTAATAAATGACTTGGTAACTGATACTTCGATCGTTCCCGACCTCAAAGCTACTATAGAGAGCCTGCGCATCACTAGCACGAATACTCAGGCTTTATCCAAGGAATTTGCAGGCATCACCGATAAGCTCAACTCCAAGGAAAACTCCCTTGGGATGCTATTGAATGACCCAGAGTTTGCTAAATCCTTGAAAAAAACAATGGAGAATGCAGACTCTGCCTCCTACAATTTGAACAAAGGAATGGAAGCCCTTGAGTATACTTGGCCTTTCAACAAGGGCTTTAAAAGAAAAGTAAAGGCTGAAGGAGGGAATTAATTTTCACTACCAAATCTTCTTTTGAGGATGCAGCACGCTTTAATTTTCTAGGATAGCGCTAATCCCTTTATTTTCACCTGACTCTTTTCATTTAAATATGCTTTCACAACTATGCAAGCTATAAATCCGACTACAACTTCTGCATGGACTAAGCTAGTTGAACTTTCAAAAAAAAATCAAACTAGCACCATTGCGGCACTTTTTGATCAATCAACTAGATTTGAGCGCTATAGTAGAAGCCTTGAAGATATTTTGGTTGACTTCTCCAAAAATCGAATTTCAGACGAAGTTTTCGAAGAACTGCTTAACCTAGCTCAGGAGACAGCCTTACAAGAGGCCATCACTAGCATGTTTGATGGTCAAGCAATCAACCAAACCGAGAACCGTCCAGTTTTACATACCGCCTTACGTAACCGCTCCAATACCCCCGTCTTTGTCAATGGCCAGGATGTCATGCTCGATGTCAATGCGGTATTGGCTCAGATGAAGGCTTTTGCTACGCAAATTCACCAAGGAAAATGGTTGGGCTATACTGGAAAGCCAATCACAAGTCTGGTAAATATTGGTATTGGAGGGTCTGACCTTGGACCTGTGATGGTGACAGAAGCATTAAAGGCCTATCAGCACCCTAATTTGAAGCTATTTTTTGTGTCCAATGTGGACGGGACGCATATTGCTGAAACGCTAAAGGAAGTTGATCCGGAAACTACGCTTTTCTTTATTGCCTCCAAAACCTTCTCCACGCAGGAGACTATGACCAATGCGCATACAGCAAGATCTTGGTTTTTGTCTCATGCAAAAGATGAAAAAGCGATTGCCAAGCATTTTGTGGCGCTATCAACCAACGCCGATGCGGTAAGTGCTTTTGGGATTGATCCACAAAATATGTTTGCATTTTGGGATTGGGTAGGGGGTAGGTATTCTTTATGGTCTGCAATCGGACTTCCTATCGCCTGTGCCATTGGATTCGATCGTTTTGAGGAATTGCTTTCTGGGGCACATTCCATGGACCTACACTTCAAAAATGCGCCTCTAGATCAAAATATTCCAGTGATTTTGGCCTTAGTAGGAATTTGGAACACCAATTTTCTAGGAGCAAGCTCGGAGGCAATCCTTCCCTATGACCAGTATTTACATCGTTTTGCCGCCTACTTCCAGCAAGGAAATATGGAGAGCAACGGAAAATACGTAGGTCGAGATGGCAAAAAGGTAAATTATAGTACTGGTCCAATCATTTGGGGGGAACCAGGCACCAATGGACAGCATGCTTTTTACCAGTTGATTCATCAAGGCACGCACCTGATTCCATGTGATTTTATTGCCCCAGCAAAGTCCCACAACCCGATTGGAGACCATCATATCAAGCTACTTTCTAACTTTTTTGCACAAACTGAAGCTCTGATGAAGGGAAAATCGCTGACTGAAGTAGAAGCTGAGATGAGAAAAGGGGGTAAATCAGACGATGAAATTCAACGTCTTGCTCCCCATCGAGTATTTGAGGGAAATCGACCTACCAATTCCATTTTGGTCAAGCAAATTACACCGTATACACTCGGGCAATTGGTAGCCATGTATGAACATAAAATTGCTGCCCAAGGAATGATTTGGAATATTTTTAGTTTCGATCAGTGGGGAGTCGAACTGGGTAAAGTCCTTGCTAATGGCATTCTTCCAGAGTTGGCAGGAGAAGCTACTGTCAATTCTCACGATGGCTCTACCAATGGACTGATCAATGCCTACAAATCGATGCGATAAATCACTGAGGTTTCCCACTCAATCAAAGAGAAGCTAGAATTTAAAATCCTTTGTGTTTTGCTGTCCCTATAGATTTTTTTAGGGGTGAATCTCGAAAGAGGCAGGTTTTTATTTGGTAAAACAGGGATAGTTTATATTTTTTCAAACAATAGTTTCTTTCAGGGTGTTACCAACTAATATACCTGACTATGAAAGAGCTACTCGAAGTACGAAAGACCAACGGGAACGGAAGTGGGGAGAAGAAGTTATTTTTCCAAGACACCAAACTACTCGTTAAAGACGCGGTGTTCGTACGCCACGAGGGTAGCTTAGTCAAGGTCAAATTTGATGACATTCTTTGGTTAAAGGGAGATGGCAATTACACTACCTTGATTACTAAGAACGCCGTGTTTTCCGTCAGAAATATTCTTAAGGAATTTGAATCGGTTCTTCCAATGACTCAGTTTATCCGTATTCACAAAAGCTATATTGTGCAAGCCTCAGAGATTCTTTCGATCAACACTAAGGAGGTAAAAATCGGCAATGATTTGGTGCCAGTAGGCCGCACGTTTTACCACCAACTCCTAGGGGGTATCCGAAAGCTTGGAAGCTTAGGCGATTAAACCCAAAGCAAGCTACTGTCTCCGTAGCTAAGAAATCGGTAGTTGTTGGCTAGGGCTTCTTGGTATACCTTTTTCCAGTCCTTACCCAAAATCGCAGCAATCAATAGTACAAGCGTTGAACTAGGTTGGTGAAAGTTGGTGATTAATCCATCCACTAGCTGAAATCGGTACCCTGGAAAGAGAAAAATTTCGGTGGTTCCCAAAAGAGAGTCTACTGACTTAGCATTCATTTCTTTGACAATCGCTTCCAAGGCCTCTTTGCCTGGGGGCAAAGATTCACGTCGGGCATAGGGAGCAAGTTTTTCAATTTGAAATAGACTGCCCCTGTTTTCAAGCAATTGAACACCAAACCAGTACATGCTTTCGAGGGTCCTTACTGAAGTGGTGCCCACAGCAATAACTTTCCCTTCATGTTTGAGCAGTTTTTCAATGGTTTCTAGCTGAATTTCCATTTGTTCACTGTGCATGGGATGTTCTTCCACAGTTTGAGCCTTGATTGGCTGAAATGTCCCAGCGCTCACATGAAGTGTAAGAGCAGCTTCTTGAATTCCCTTTTTTCGTAACCCCGAAAAAATCTCCTCTGTAAAATGAAGACCAGCAGTAGGTGCCGCGACAGCACCTTCTTTCTCAGAATAAACGGTTTGGTAACGCGATTTATCTTCTTCTTGTGCCTTTCGATTGAGGTAAGGTGGAAGGGGTGTTTCCCCACATGCCTCCACCAAATCTACAAAAGCAATTTCTTCAGCTGACCATGAAAATTCGACTTGCTTTAGTTCTCTATTTAGAAGGCGTGCTGTAAGAACCACTTGTTGATCTGCTACCGAAACAGTCCCTTGAAGTTCTTCTCCCTTTTTCCATTTTTTTAAATTGCCAATCATCGTCTCCCAAACCACTGGCTTTTTGGAAGCCATAATTTCTGACATCACCCTAGAGGGAGCGACAGGTTGGAGCAAAAACACCTCAATCCGAGCACCCGTTTGACGTTGAAAAATTAAGCGAGCAGGAATTACTTTGGTATTGTTGTAAACTAGGAGGCTATCGGAATCCAAAAGGAGTGGAAGATCAAAAAAATGGCGGTGGTGGATGGCTCCCTTTTTGTACTCCAAAAGCTTGGAATGATCCCGTTTTTCTAAGGGATATTTAGCGATTCGTTCTTCGGGTAAAGTATATTCGTACTCTTTAAGATCAATACTCTGGATTTTCATAAATAGAGCAATTTGTCCGCAAATATAGTTAACCCTTGTCAACTCCTTTTGGTTACAGCTTCATGACTTTACCGGTGAGCCTTCAATTTTCTTACATCAAACGAACGCTTCTATTTCGATTTGAGGCTGGCACCTCTCGTG
The DNA here is from genome assembly GCA_945868725.1 of Spirosoma fluviale. Taxonomy (GTDB): domain Bacteria; phylum Bacteroidota; class Bacteroidia; order Cytophagales; family Cyclobacteriaceae; genus Algoriphagus. The sequence continues at coordinate 6,541 of CAMBMU010000030.1, read as the reverse complement.
GGGTGATGCATACGCGTGATGTATTCTGGATCAAGGCACATCGCAGGGGAGACTTGGATCAAATAGGCTGGGGAGAGGCTGCTCCATTAGCAGGACTTAGCCCAGATTTTGGGCTTGATTTTGAAGCCCAATTAAATGTTGTTCTGCAGCAAGCAAGTACACGAGCCTGGGATTTGGAGGAGGAGAGCTTGCTCCATCAAGTGAAAGCGCTTGTGCCATTTTCACTTCCTTCTATCCGTTTCGGCTTGGAAACAGTCCTTTTGGATTTTCTAAATGGTGGACGAAAACGTATTCTTGCCAACACATTTTTTGACCAGGGAACGCCCATTCCAATCAACGGATTGATTTGGATGGGAACTAAAGAATTTATGCTTCAGCAGATCAATCAAAAATTAGGAGAGGGATTTACCTGCTTGAAATTGAAAATTGGAGCGATTGACTTTGCTCAGGAGCTTGAAATACTTCGGTATATCCGGGAGCAGGAGGCAGCTAAAGACCTGGTGCTGCGAGTGGATGCGAATGGTGCCTTTTCAATCCAAGAAGCAATGGGCAAATTGGAGCTATTGCAGAATTTTGGAATCCATAGTATCGAACAGCCTATCTCGGTGGGTCAGTGGAAAGCAATGCGGGAATTGGCGTTAAAAAGTCCAATTCCAATCGCTTTGGATGAGGAACTTATTGGCAAGCTAGAGAAAGAGGAAGTACTGAATTCCATACAACCGCAGTTTTTAATTTTAAAACCCAGCCTTTTGGGAGGGATTTTAGAAACGCGTGAATGGATTGAGTTAGCAGAAAAAATGGGTATTGGCTGGTGGATGACTTCGGCCTTGGAGAGTGCGATTGGTCTCAATGCCATCTCGCAACTGACTTCAACCTATCTGCCAAGTCTCCCACAAGGCTTGGGAACAGGTAAATTGTATCACAACAATTTGGAATCCCCTTTACTCGTAAGCAATGGTGAAATCCACTATCAACAAAATGAAATCTGGGAAACGCCTACTTGATTAATTTGACAGTCAAAAAAAACGAACCTGTTTGAGTTTTTTATCTCTAGATAGTGCTCGTCTTGGCAAGTTATTCCAGTACTTTTTTGATGATTTTCCGCTTAAGAATGACTACGACAGCCCAAGATAAGTAAGCGGATAGCACGCCGACTAAAGCTCCAAATACCACATCTAAGGGATAATGTACCCCCAGATAAATCCGGGTATAACTGACTATCACTGCATAAAGAAATAGCCAATGGATTCCTTTTTGCTTTTTGCGCAGGATAAGTGTTAAAAATGTGGCCATTCCAAAGGTGTTGGCAGCATGGGAAGAAACAAAACCATAAAGACCTCCGCATCTACCATAGAGATGCAATAGTCCTTCCCATTGTGGATCATGGCAGGGACGGAGTCGTTCGAAATAGGGTTTCATCAATCCAGAACTAACCTGATCTGCAAGGAGGATGGTCAGCATGACTCCTCCAATCACCCAGGCCGTATTTTTAGGATCTTTCCGGTAGATTAAATAGAGTAGCAAAAGGTACAAGGGAATCCAGGTGATCGTTTGCGTTAGCTGCAAGACGATAGGGTCCAATCCATCCGAATGGAAGGAATTGAGCCATAAAAAGGCCTTCTCGTCCCAATGCTTACTAAATTCTATCATGCGGTATAGGAAAGCCAGTCAATTCCTTTTTTTAGATGAGCCAAGGTGTATTCCTCTGTACTTCCCGGCTCGGGTTCATGCTGATAAGTCCATTCTGCTTGCGGGGGCATGCTCATCAAAATACTTTCTGTCCGTCCATTGGTATCCAAGCCAAACTTAGTTCCCGCATCCCATACCAAGTTGAACTCCACGTAGCGGCCACGACGGAGCCCTTGCCAAGCCTTTTCTTCTTTGCCGAAGGGTAGCTTTCCATTTTTATGCATAAAATAGGTATACACTTCAGGAAACAGTCTTCCTAAGGCAAGGCTAAAATCCAAAATCTCCTGGAAATGGCTGTCCGAGGTAGCGCTAAGTCGATCGTAAAAAATGCCCCCAATTCCTCGGGTCTCTTGACGATGTTTAATGAAAAAGTACTCATCTGCCCAATCTTTGAACTTCGGATAGTAGCTTGGGTCGAAAGAATCGCAGGTTCCTTTTAATTTTTGGTGAAAGTAAGCCGCATCTTCTGGAACAATATAGTGTGGGGTCAAATCTATTCCTCCACCAAACCAATGGGTACCATCTTCCATCTCGAAGTATCGAATATTCATGTGGATGATGGGCACCATAGGATTGTAGGGATGCAAAACGATAGACAGTCCCGTTGCAAAAAAAATACCGGACTCCAAACCAAGTTTATCAGAAATTTTTTTGGGAGTGGGCCCATGTACCGCCGAAAAGGCTACTCCACCTTTTTCAAGGATGGCTCCATCTTGAAAAATTCGGGTTTGACCTCCGCCACCTTCTTCTCTAATCCAATTATCTGCTTTGAAGGATCCTGCGCCATCTCCAGCCTCCAGGGCTTCGCAAATGTATTCCTGCATTTGCTTGTAAATGGCTGCAATTTCTTCTTTTGATTTCCTACTCATTGGTTTTTTGATTTTAGAATGGATATCCAATTCCAAAATTAAATACGGTTTGTCCTTTTTCCCCCAAGGGTTTATTGAATCGAATATTGTCAAGTATCCATCGTTGGCCTTCTTGGCGTGCTGGATCGAGGGCTTTGGTAGCCAAGTCTAGTCGGATGACTAAAAAGTCAAAATCCATTCGTAATCCTATGCCAGTTCCTACTGCAATCTCCTTGTAAAATCGATCGTATCTAAAATCTGCTCCAGGACGAGCATCGTCCCTGCCTATCATCCAAGAGTTACCTGCATCAAGGAAAACTGCCATATCGAAGTAGCTGAATAACTTTCTGCGGTACTCAAACATGCTCTCAAGAATCATTTCTGCAGGTTGCTCATTCCTGTAATCGTAATTTCCACCGGGTCCAGTGATTGGGGTAGAACTTCCAGGTCCAAGTCTTCGCGCTTGCCAAGCACGAATACTGGTACCACCTCCAGCAAAGAAATACTTCTCATAGGGCAAAATCCCCACACTGACCCCGTAAGGGCGTGACATCCCAAAGTTGAGTCGGTAGGCAAGGGTTTGTTTTTTGCTAATTGGATAATAACGCCTGTAATCAACCTGTCCCTTAAGCCATTGGAAATTGGCATAGTTGATATCTGGAGAATCGTTTCTCCGAACATTGGTCAAATTCAAGGTAGTCCCGCCACTTTCTCCAAAAATTCGGAGTAGGGAGGCTTTTCTCGCTGAAAAATCACCGTAGCGATTGAAATTGATCAAGGTCTGACCTGAAAAACTACTAATTAATGAGGGTAGGAATGACCAGATTAGGTTGTTGCCATCGTTCTGTAAGTTTTCTAGAATACCTAGGAATTCGTCCTGAATATATGGCGTACGGATGTAGCTGACATCCGCGGCATTAATCGTAAAGGATTGACGATTGTTGCGCGTAGCCCAGGTGTATCCCAATTGTCCTTTGATGGCATTTCGGTTGTATTCCGGCCGATTGGTGCTCAAATACCCAAATTGAACGCGTGTATTCGGATTGTATTTTCCTAATTGCTGAAGTGTCTTTGGGGAAAATGGGATTAAGAATCTAGGAAAAATCACAGAAAGCGAAGTATTGATTTCACTGCTTTGGTAAACACCTTGCCCTGTGGCAGATGCGACACCTTCCAAGCCAGCTCTGAAATTGAGTTCAAGCAATTCCCCTGCCCTAAAGAAATTACGATTTCTCAAAGCCGTACTAAAAAAAGGTCCTGGAAGCTGCTCGGTGATGGTCATTCCCAGCTGATTGGTAAGCTGGTATTTTTGATTGGGTTGTGTGTAAATAGCGGCGGTCAGGGAAGTTCCCAACGTATCAAAAGTAATGTTGACGAACCGAAAAAGATCCAAACTATTAATCAGCCGTTGGGTTTCTAGTGCATCAATCCTGTTGTAGGGCTTTCCCTTTTGCAATTGAATCCTTGAGGCTAGGATTTTGGCTGAATAGCGATCTCTATAAAAGGAAAAATCAATCCCTTGATATTGGGTTTGAATTTGTCTGTCTGCAAACTCATCTGTAGGGGGGTTGATTCGAAGCCTGATGGAATCAAGGGTATAAACCTGATGGCTTTCAGCGAAGGTGGGCTTTTGGATGACTTGCTCTATCCTTATGGACTTCGCCGCAGTATCTTGATAAGCAATGAAGTTGATGTAGGACTTCGAAAACATGTAATACCCCTTATTCTTGAGGAGTTCCTCTAATCTATTTCGTTCTTCGGTGATGTTGTCCTGATTGTAAATCTGTCCTTTTTTGATAAAGGAATTGGATGAAAAATTGGACAGCAGGCCTTGAATCTCAGGATTGTCGACACGTGTATAGACCGAATCAAGGAGGTAAGGCTTATTTTCTTCTACTTCGTAGGAGATGGAAGCTTTTTTATCTTGAGTAGAAATACTGAAGTCAACCTCTGCATCAAAAAAACCATGATTGACCAGATAGCCTTTCATGTTCTTACTGGATTTTTCAACTAAACTACTGTCTAATACGACTACAGGATTCCCTGTTCGCATCAGCGCATTCCCATATTCTAAGATCTTATCTAAACTTTCTAACTTGATCTTTAAGTTTTCTACTTTTCGTTTGTAGGATAATTCATTGGATTGACCCTCATTATCCAATTGAAGTGCGTTCAATTGATCAACAACTATTTTTCGTTTAGCAGCAACTTTACTACTATCGTAAAATTGGTTTCCTATTCGATAGAGCATTACGCCAAAGGAGCCTCCCAAAATCCGGGTATTGGGTTCTTGTTCGATTAGTTGTTGAAGTGCTTCGGCATCCGCAATAGTTAAGCCTACCAATTCATTGTCGTATACCACATACTCCCCTTCTTCCAAATTTCTGGTCAAAGAGCAACTAAGGCAAAACCAGAGTAGACTGAGAAAAAGTATATATTTGGAAGATTTCAAGTTCGAATTGGAAGAGGAATGCTAAGCAAAAATACGGTTAAGTTTATAAAATCCTTACATCAAAAAAAATACCGCCTTGAGGCGGGAAAATTCTTTGTAGAAGGAGAGAAAAGTGTGGTTGAAGTTCTTCAATCCAGTTTTACGGTGGATTTACTTCTAGTCACCCAGGAATTTGCAGCTAAACATGCCGCATTATTGAGCGGCAAAGTGTTCGAGGTGCTTTTTGTAACCCCCAATCAACTCGAGCAGGTAGGTCAGTATCAAAGCAATGATTCTGCCTTGGCCATAGTTCAAATGAAGCCAAACCAAGCATTTTTACCAGAAAAAGGAGAACTTATCCTTGCATTGGATGAGGTTCGAGACCCGGGCAACCTCGGCACAATCATTCGTATTGCAGATTGGTATGGCATCAAAAAATTGATTTTTTCTACCCATACCGCTGAATTTTACAACCCGAAAGTGATTCAATCTTCTATGGGTTCATTTACGCGAGTGCAATTTTATTATGGAGACTTAGCGAAGGCTTTTCAAGAATGGAAATTGCCAGTATATGGGGCTTTTTTGGAAGGAGAATCCATCCATGAACTTACTAACCCTACTCCAGGTGTGCTTCTGCTTGGGAATGAGTCCCAGGGGATTTCAAAAGAGGTAGAAAAATGGGTGAGCAGCAAGATTACCATTCCAAGCTTTGGAAAGGCAGAATCCCTCAATGTTGCCATAGCTACTGCTATTTTCTGTGATAATTTCAAACGTCTTGTCCACCAATGAAGACCAAATTGGGTGAATCATTAGCTCGTGTTGGCCTGAATGGATTTTTGGTAGGTATTCTATGCGCCATAGGATTGGCGGCACTACTGCCTGAATTGGGTTCAGCGGAGGCCAACTTTCCATGGAAGCCATTTATCCAGGTGGGCATTGCACTGCTTTTCTTTTTTTATGGGCTGAAGCTCGATCCAGCACAACTTCGTTCTGGGCTGAGTAATTGGAAACTTCATGTCTTGATTCAAGTAACTACATTTTTGGTTTTCCCATTGCTTGTATTCTCATTGGTCTATTTTTTCCCTGGATTGGATCCAAATTTTGCCCTTGGTATTAGCTTCCTAGCAGCCTTACCTTCTACCGTTAGTGCCTCTGTCGTTTTAGTCTCAATTTCCGGGGGTAATGTGGCTGCGGCGATCTTTAATGCCAGTATTTCAAGCCTTTTAGGAGTAGTGATCACTCCTTTTTGGATGCGTGTGACAGGGGGGGAGGTTGCAGGAGAACTTGATCTTTGGTCTTCGATCACTGACTTATCTTTCAAAGTAGTGCTCCCTGTCCTGATGGGGTTAGTATTGCACAGGTATTTGTTTCCAAAGATTAAGCCCTATTTGAATCGCTTGAAATATTTGGATCAAACGGTCATTCTTTCCATTGTTTTCACCACATTTTCGGAGTCATTTTCGCAACATCTTTTCGCTTCTTTCTCTTGGTTAAGCTTGGGAGGATTAGCGCTATTCATGCTTTTTATTTTAGTATTGGTGGTGGGAATACTCTTTCTACTGACAAAAATGGG
>CAMBMU010000029.1 GCA_945868725.1 Spirosoma fluviale | reverse complement strand
AGTCTTGCGACTTGCTACTAAATACTTGATACTTTAATGCGCTTGCAACCAATCCGATCCCACGCCGACTTCCACTTCAATTGGGACGGGGAGAGGAATGGCATTTGCCATCAATCCAGGGATGTTTTTTTTGAGGAGCTCCACCTCGTCCTTATGCGCATCAAATACCAATTCATCGTGTACTTGAAGGATCATTTTGGACTTTAGATTTTTGGTTTTCATCCAGTCATGCACGTGAATCATGGCAACTTTGATGAGATCTGCGGCTGAGCCTTGAAGAGGCGCATTGATCGCATTTCTTTCCGCAAAGCCCCGCATAGTCATGTTGCGACTATTGATGTCACGCAGGTAGCGACGGCGACCAAGAATCGTTTCCACGTACTCCTGGGTTCGGGCCTTTTCAATGGCTCCATCCATGTACTGTTTGACCGCGGGGAACTCCGTAAAATAGGAGTCGATAATCTCCTTTGCTTCCCCTCGAGGAATGGAGAGGCGCTGCGCTAAGCCAAAGGCAGAGATACCGTAGATGATCCCGAAGTTGGCAGTTTTGGCCTTTCTTCGCATATCAGTCGTCACCTCATCCAGGGGAACCTTGAAGATTTTGGCAGCGGTAGTAGCGTGAATATCTCGCCCTGTACGGAAGGCTTCTAACATGGACTCATCCTGAGAAAATGCCGCCATCAAGCGCAATTCGATTTGGGAATAATCGGCAGAAAGCAACACGTAGTTCTCGTCTCGAGGCACGAATGCCTTTCGGATTTCTCTTCCTCGAGCGGTACGGATCGGAATATTTTGCAAGTTGGGGTTGATCGATGACAAGCGCCCTGTTGCCGCCACAAACTGATTGTAGGTGGTGTGAATTCTTCCGGTCTTGGAGTTGATCATCGTCGGTAGCGCATCTACATAGGTGGATTTCAGCTTGATCATTTGACGATGTTCGAGAATTGCCTGAGCGATTTCATGTTCATCAGCCATTTTACTCAAAATCTCTTCCCCGGTAGCATACTGCCCAGTCTTGGTTTTTTTGGCCTTCGGATCAAGTTTCAACTTTTCGAAAAGTACTTCCCCTAGCTGCTTGGGTGAAGCCAAATTAAATCGTACTCCTGCCAATTCGTAGACGCGCTTCTCTATTTCCTTGCTTTCTTGTTCCAAGGTGACGGATAGCTCCGCCAAGCTCCCCGTATCGATACGAACTCCTTCGAACTCCATGTCAGTTAGCACCCTAATCAACGGATTTTCTACTTCTTCCACCAGTTTTTTCAAGCCATTGGAAAGTAAGATTGGGTCCAGTTTGCCCTTTAGTCTCAAGGTAATGTCCGCATCTTCGGATGCATAGGCGGTCACCTCATCCTCGTCTACATCTCGCATATTTCCCTGCCCCTTACCTTTCTTCCCGATCAATTCGGTGATCGATACGGGCTTGTATTGCAAGTACTGCTGTGCCAACCAGTCCATGCCGTGCTTGCCCTCGGGCTCAATGAGGTAATGCGCAAGCAGGGTGTCGTACAGGGTTCCCTTCACTTCGATCCCATAATTTTTGAGGACAAGCAAGTCATACTTGATATTTTGTCCGATTTTGAGGATCTCAGGATTTTCCAAGACTGGTCGAAGGATTTCCAACAGGGCTTGGGCCTCCTTTCGGTCTGCTTCCAGAGGGAGGTAATAGGCTTCCCCTTCCACATAAGAGAAGGAAAGTCCCACTAGCTCGGCATTCATGGCGTCCAAACTAGTTGTCTCTGTGTCAAAGCAGATTTCTTTTTGCAATAGCAAATACTCCACTAGCTCCCGAACGGCTGCATCCCCCTTAATTTTATGGTACTGATGTGCATTGCTATGAATGGTGTCCAGAACAATGGGTTCCGAAATGGAAACTTCCTCTTCCAGCTCCTCTTCCGCTACAAAGCTTGTAGTTCTAGGAGCAGGAGCCCCAAAAAGATCCATCTGCGCAGGTGCAGGCGCCGCCACCCTCTTTGCCGGCACTTCTTTAAAAATTCGATTGGCCAAGGTGCGGAACTCGAGTTCACCAAAAATCCCCCGTAGCTTTTCTTCGTCGTACTGCTCAAGCCTTAAGTCTACCTCATCAAAGTCCACGGGCACATCTATCTTAATCGTAGCTAGTTCCTTGGATAAAAGTCCCTGCTGCGCAAAATTTTCAACGTTCTCCTTTTGCTTTCCTTTGAGCTGGTCTACATTTTCAAGTATCCCTTCGAGCGTACCATATTCCTTCAGGAGCTTAACGGCTGTTTTTTCCCCAATACCCGGAATTCCTGGAATATTATCTACCGCGTCACCCATGAGTCCAAGAATATCGCGCACCAGGTCTACATGGGTAATGTCCCATTTTTCACAGATCTGCTTGGGCCCCATCACATCTACTGCATTGCCCATGAAGGCCGGCTTGTAGAGAAAAATATGATCGTCCACCAGTTGACCATAGTCCTTGTCTGGGGTCATCATGTACACCGTAAACTGTTCCTTTTCCGCCTTTTTTGCAATGGTGCCGATGATGTCATCTGCCTCAAATCCATCCATTTCCAAAATAGGGATTTTAAAGGCCCGCACGATCTCCTTGACCCAAGGGATGGACACGGTAATGTCCTCCGGCTGCTCCAGTCGATTGGCCTTGTAGGGAGTATACTGCACGTGGCGAAAAGTAGGTGCCTTCGTATCAAATGCCACGGCTATGTGACTGGGTTTTTCTTTTTCCAAGACCTCCAAAAGGGTGTTGGTAAACCCAAGCATTACTCCTGTGTTGAGCCCTTTGGAGTTGATCCTAGGATTTTTACTGAAGGCAAAATGAGCCCTATAAATGAGGGCCATGGCATCCAAAAGAAAAAGTTTATGGGCTTGAGTTTGTGACATTCGAACAAAGGGTTGGGGAAAATAGAGCAAACGATCCGACTTACTAAGGTACAACTTTTCCGAAGGCGAATAGAGTCAAATCTGCTGAGTGATTTACAAATTCAGACAAGCTAAGTCAATCTTCTTTTTCTAGCTCCTTAAGGTAATTTTTTACTTGAAGGCTTCGCAGAAAAATCAGGGTCAAAGGAATCAACCAGAGGAGTTCATTCCCTACCAAATGAAAAATGCTCCGTTTATTCCAACCTAGTTCGGGAACAAAACCTAAGGTGAACCAGGCTGCCAAAATGATTTTGCCTGAGATTCCAATCAAAATCAACCATACCCAGGAAACAGGATAAAAGGCAGCAAAAAATATCACCAGACCCACCACCATCCCAAAGATTCCAAAATAGTAGCTGGGAAGGATGCTTGAAGGAACAAGCCCCATTGCCATCCAGTTGACTACCGTCTCCCCAAAATAAACATGGAAGGCGGACCAAGCGATCGTATACATGCCCGCCAACAACAGTAGGCCTCGGTAATGCATCGGAAACTTGGGAAAATTTGAAGCTTGATCCATGGAAGGGTTGATTTTGTAATGCGAAATGAACACCTTGAGGTGAAACAAGTTTGAAGCGTATACAAAACTATCTAATGAATCGAAAAAACAACCTCCCTTCCTTCGCTTTTCTTTTCCTTGGCGCTGCGATTTTCTCGGCTTTGGGCTTTGGCATCGGCAGAAACAGCGGAGAAATCACCCCCCTTTCCATTGATGGGGCGGCTGATTTGATCGGCCTTTCCTTTACCCCCCAGGAAAAGGACAGCATGATCGGCAACTTGACTACACATCGAACCAATTTTGAGCTCATGCGCAAAACTACCCTTGCCAATTCGGTGGGGCCAGCGTTGGTATTCAATCCTCTTCCACAAGGATTTTATCCAAACCAGGAACAAAATGGGTACGATTGGGGGCTACCCACGAAAGTGGTACTGCCTACAAGCGATGTAGACCTGGCATTTATGCCTGTTCATCAACTTTCTGTACTGATTAAATCTAGGCAACTGAGTTCCGAGCGGCTCACGCAACTGTACCTGCAACGAATCAAAACCCATTCCGACACCTTAGCCTGCTTGGTGACCCTCCTAGAAGACCAGGCTCTAAACCAGGCCAGAGCCCTTGACCAAGAACTTGCTGCAGGCAAGTACCGAGGTCCCCTACATGGAATTCCCTTCGGTATCAAGGATTTATTTGCCGTACCAGGAACGCGAACCACCTGGGGAGCGGACCCATACAAGGACCAGGTGATTAACGAAACAGCCACAATTGTAACCAAACTGGAACAGGCAGGTGGGGTACTAGTAGGAAAATTCACCCTCGGAGCCTTGGCCATGGGGGATGTCTGGTTTGGAGGGGTCACCAAAAATCCTTGGAACCTGAAGCAAGGATCAAGTGGATCTTCCGCAGGCTCTGCTTCTGCAGTGAGTGCTGGATTGGTTCCTTTTGCCATCGGTACAGAGACCCTCGGTTCCATTGTATCTCCCTCCACCCGAAATGGGGTGACAGGGCTACGTCCCACCTTTGGGCGAATCAGTAGACATGGGGCCATGGCCCTCAGCTGGTCTATGGACAAGGTGGGACCCATCTCTAGGTCAGCACTTGACAATGCCATTGTCCTTTCAGTACTGAATGGAAGCGACACCAAGGATCCGGCCACTATCCCTGCCGCATTTAATTATTCCGTCAAGAAAGAAGTTAAAAAATTAAAAATTGGCTATTTCAGTTCCTTTTTTGAGGGAAATCGGGCGGGTATCGAAAATGACCGTGCCGTCCTAGAGCTCTTAAAAAACCAAGGGCTTACCCTCCACCCTGTGGAACTGAAAACCAGCATCAATGCCGAGCCCTTGGTATCCATGCTTTTTGTGGAAGGAGCAGCTGCATTTGATGACCTTACCCGCCTCGGCCTAGACGACCAGCTTGGAGCGCAAAAAAAAAGCTCATGGCCCAATATCTTCCGAGCAGCCCGTTTTATCCCCGCCGTGGAATACATACAGATGAGCCGGCAGCGCAGTCTACTCATTGAAGAAATGCATGCGCTGATGAAGGAATACGATGTGATTATTACACCCTCCTTTGCTGGTCAGCAGCTTCAAATCACCAATCTCACTGGTCATCCCGCCTTGTGCCTTCCCAATGGTTTTGGAGCCAACGGCAGCCCTACCTCGATTACTTTACTTGCCAACCTGTTTGAGGAAGAAAAATTAATCATGGTTGGACGTTTGATTCAGGAAAACTCCGATTGGCAAACCAAGCGACCCCCGCTTTTTGCTAAATAATACTCCACAAAAAAGGAAGAGGCCCAGCAAATTGCTTGGCCTTTTTTATTCTTAGTGAATAATCCCAGCGATTTTGATATGGGTAGGGGATAGAAACATCACCTTTTGGGTAGTTTCTATTTCATAGTGATCTATTTTACCCGTAGCCTGGTTCATGAAAATCTCCCCAAGCGTAGTGCTTTGGTAAAACATGTTTTCGTCCTTCAGCCTAAAGATCACCCAGGCAGGGTAATTCTGTACATAGCGGATGGATATTTCCTTCACCTTTCCCTCTGCTTCAGGGAGTAATTCATGAATTAGCTGGTCTGGGGTAGTTCGTGTACCATAAGCGGTAGCAAGCGAAGGAACATTGATATCTGCTTCGTAAAAAGCAGCAAACTCTTCCTTCCACTGCGCTGAGGCATATTTCAAATCTACAATCTGCTCTTCCCCATTAATTTCAGAGGTTTTAAGGACTGAATCACCTTCTAGTTTGCTGATTTCCAGATTGATAAATTCCTTCAAATCAAAGTAAGGTAGTTTCTCAAGTGCGGGTTCCTCCTTAGTTGGAGCGCAAGCAAGGACTGCGCCTAAAAGAAGAAAGCTGATGTAAAGTTTGATTTTCATAGTTCAAGAAGAATATTTCCTGTCATTTCTTCGGGTGTTTCTACTCCCATTAACTGAAGGATTGTGGGCGCTAAATCCCCCAATTTGCCGTCTTTAACTGAAAACTTCTGTTTGTCCACCACAATGAACGGCACCAAATTGGTGGTATGTGCTGTATTCGGTGAGCCATCTTCATTAATCATCACGTCCGAGTTGCCATGATCGGCTATCACTAGCACGGTGTAATCATTGGCGATAGCAGCTTTAACTACTTTTTCGGCAACGCCGTCAACTGCTTCACAGGCCTTAACCGCCGCATCAAAATCTCCAGTATGGCCTACCATATCTGCGTTTGCAAAATTAAGGCAGATAAATTCTGCACTTTTCTTTTCCAACTCCTTCGTGATTTTTGAGGCAATTTCTCCTGCGCTCATTTCAGGCTGCAAGTCGTAAGTGGCCACCTTGGGTGAGGGGCAAAGGATCCTACTTTCCCCTATAAACTCTTTTTCTCTACCTCCTGAGAAGAAGAAGGTAACATGAGGGTATTTCTCAGTTTCCGCAATGCGGATCTGCTTTTTACCTGCTCGCTCCAAAACCTCCCCTAAGGTATTGTTGAGTTTGTCTTTCTCAAACAAGACCTGAACTCCTGTAAAAGTATCGTCGTAGGTCGTGAGGGTCAGGTAATCCAAGTCCAACTTCTTCATGTTGAAATCCACATAATCTCGTTGGCTAAGCGCTTGGGTAATCTCTCTTCCACGGTCAGTTCTGAAATTGAAGCAAAGCACTATATCCCCATTCTGAATGGTGGCTAGGGGCTTGTTGTCCGTACCCACCTGAATGATGGGACGGATAAATTCGTCTGTGACGTTGTTGCTGTATGATTTTTTAATGGAGGCGAGAATGTCTTTGGATTTTTCTCCCTCTCCAAGCACCATGGCGTCGTAGGCAAGCTTTACGCGCTCCCATCGGTTGTCCCGATCCATGGCATAATAGCGGCCGATAACGGAAGCAATTTTTCCTACTGAATGCTGCAAATGATTTTGAAGATCTCCTAAGTACCTCAATCCTCCTTTGGGATCAGTGTCACGGCCATCTGTAAAGGCATGGATAAATACATCCTCCATCCCGTGGTGTTTGGCGGCATCGCACAAGCCTTTGAGATGCTCGAGGTGTGCATGCACGCCTCCGTCAGATACCAAGCCCAAAAAATGCACTTTTTTCTTTCCTGCTTTCGCTCTGGCAAAGGCAGCGCTCAAGACAGGATGGGTAAGCAATTCCCCCTGCTGTACTGCCAAATTGATTTTTACCAAGTCTTGGTAGACAATCCTACCCGCGCCAATATTCATGTGCCCCACTTCCGAGTTACCCATTTGCCCCTCAGGTAACCCAACTGCAAGACCTGAAGCCTCCAACTTGGAATGTGGATAAGTTTTGAATAAGCTATCCACAAAAGGGGTGTTAGCCTTGTCGATGGCAGAAACCGCAGGATTGGTAGCTAATCCCCAACCATCCAAAATCATCAATAAAACATTCTTATTCATGCCGCAAATATAGTACAATAGAAACCAAAATGGGGAATGGAGGCTTGTGAAATTGAGGGGTAAACCCAGGGAATTTCAATCCTGAACTCTAAAAAAACCAATCCCCGCATTGGATAAAGCCTAGAAATACTAAATCGAGGCGGACAAGTATACCCCTTTCCACTTGTAGCTAGAACATACGGAAAGTCCGTGGCCACTTTTGCTAATTTCTCAGTCAGAAGGCTTCTCCTGAAACAAAAATTCAAGGTTGCGCTTAATCCCTTTAAACTTAGTTCGGTTGACGGCCGAACCGGAAAAAACTTTTTTAAATGTTTCTTCGGTGAGCTCGTTCCAATCTTGTGCCACCAAAGCTTGCAGGTCAGAGGATGGTGTAAATGCAGGTTCCTGATGTGGTTTTGAAAAACGATTCCAAGGACAGACGTCCTGACAGACATCACAACCAAATACCCAGTTGTCCATCTTCCCCGCGAAGGAGCTTGGGATTGCCTCCTTTAGCTCAATGGTGAGGTAGGATATGCATCGAGAGCCATCGACCACACCTGGCGCCACGATCGCATCCGTTGGACAAGCATCCATGCAAGCCGTGCAGGTGCCACAATAATCTTTGGCGATGGGAAGGTCTGGGGTAGCTTCCAAATCAATGACCAGTTCTGCTAAAAAGAAAAAACTGCCTAGCTGCCGATTGAGCAGGAGGCTATTTTTACCAATCCAACCCAGCCCAGCCCGCTGTGCCCACTGCCTTTCCATAATTGGGGCAGAATCCACAAAACTTCTACCGTCAATCTCGCCCACCTCGTCGCGGAGACAAGTCAAAAACTCCCGCAACTTCTCCTGAATGACCTCGTGGTAATCTTTGCCGTAGGCATACTTAGCCAGTTTAAGGTCTTCAGCTCCTTCTGGGAGTACTGTCTCAGGAAAGTAGTTGTATACCAAGGAAACCACCGTTTTCGCTCCTTCCACCAACTTTCGTGGGTCCAGCCTTTTATCAAAATGATTGGCGAGGTAGCCCATACGCCCTTGGTAGTCTCGGCGCAACCATTCTTCCAATTTGGGAGCTTCTTCTTCTAAAAATTCCGCTTTGGCAATGCCACAAAAGTCAAAGCCCAAGCGCTTGGCGGTGGCTTTTAACAGCTGAGCATGTCGATCTGAAGCAGTCATTACGAGTCGAAAATAGGGAGTTTTCGCCTATTTTTTACCCAAAAAAAACCGGAGGGCATGAATGCTTTCCTTCATATCTTTTGCGGTTTTGACGTACGGCAAAGAAAGGCAAGTCCAGCAGTCGGCCTGGGAGGAGATCGCGATTCTTTTTCTTGAAATTTTTGAGCCGGTCAAAACTCCTTGCCACTATTGCGTGTTATCCCTACATTCAGGTCGGTCATCCCTTGCTATAGGGATTTTGTTTCCCCTTAATGCACACATGAAAGGCTTTACCTTTACCAAATATGTTCCTCCACTTGATCCGGAAAAAAACCGGTTTGATAGCCTGCTAGATATCTTTCTTCAGCTAGTTACGATGACGGGTGGGGATGTTGCAGAGGCGCTGAGCTGGTTGACCAATCTAGACAAACGCTACCAACTCACTAGTCCGGAATATGGAATCGGCAACTTTATCGAAGACCTAAAATCCAAGGGCTACCTCAGCGAGGAAAATCAAGAAGGCAAATTTGAAATCACTGGAAAAGCAGAGCAAACCATCCGAAAAAGTGCATTAGAGGAAATTTTCGGCAAGCTAAAAAAGAGCAAATCTGGGCAACACCGAACCCATATATCTGGTCCTGGTGAGGAGCAGGGCAGTGAGCGTAGGGCCTATGAATTTGGGGACAACCTAGATCAAATTGCGCTAACCGACTCGCTCCGCAATGCGCAAGCCAATCATGGAATTAGTGGTGATTTTTTGTTGACCGAAGACGATTTGGAAGTAGTAGAAAATGAGCAGCGTACCCAAACCTCCACGGTGCTGATGATTGACATTTCCCACTCCATGATCTTGTACGGAGAGGACAGAATAACGCCTGCCAAGAAGGTAGCCATGGCCTTGGCAGAGTTGATTAAAACCCGCTATCCCAAAGACACCCTGGACATCATCGTATTTGGAAACGATGCCTGGCAGATAGAAATAAAAGATTTACCCTACCTCCAAGTTGGACCCTACCATACGAATACAGTAGCTGGACTTGAGCTAGCCATGGATTTATTGCGAAGAAGAAAAAATCCAAACAAACAAATTTTTATGATCACAGATGGCAAGCCTACTTGCCTGAAAGTGGGGATTAAATACTACAAAAATGCCTTCGGAATTGACAGCAAAATCTTGGCAGAAACACTTAAGCTTGCCGCTCAATGCAGGAAATTGAAAATTCCTGTGACCACCTTTATGATTGCTTCCGATCCCTACCTCAAGGAGTTTGTGAAGGAATTTACGAAGGTCAACAATGGCAATGCCTATTACAGCAGCTTGAAAGGGCTGGGAGATTTAATTTTTGAGGACTACAGACGAAACCGAACGAAACGCTTTTAGAATGGATTACGCACAACTTACCGGAGAGCAACTCCTTCAAATCAAAACCCTAGGCCAACTGAAGGCTGCAGGCTACAGTCCGAAGTCCATCAAAGAGGAACTTAGAGGCAACCTGATCCAGAAAATCAAAGCAAAAGAAAACGTGTTTGAAGGCGTTTGGGGCTACGAAGACACGGTTATTCCTGACATAGAACGCGCAATTCTTTCGCGTCACAACATCAATTTGCTCGGACTTCGAGGTCAAGCGAAAACTAGAATTGCACGGATGATGACCCTACTTCTAGACGAATATGTGCCTGTTCTCTTCGGTTCGGAACTCAATGAAGATCCGCTACTCCCGCTTTCCACTTTTGCCAAAAACTTGATTGAGGAAAAGGGCGATGACTGCCTTATCTCTTGGTTGCCGCGAGCAGAACGCTACGCAGAAAAATTAGCCACTCCAGATGTATCTGTGGCCGATCTAATTGGAGATGTAGATCCAATCAAGGCGGCGACTCTCAAACTAAATTACAACGACGAGCGGGTCATCCATTATGGATTAGTTCCTCGTTCGCACCGCTGCATTTTTGTGATCAACGAACTTCCAGACCTTCAAGCTAGAATACAGGTTGCCCTATTCAATATTTTGCAAGAAGGGGACATCCAGATTCGTGGGTTTAAGCTGAGGTTGCCTTTGGACATCCAGTTTATCTTCACTGCCAACCCTGAAGATTACACCAATCGGGGCAGTATTGTGACCCCTCTTAAGGATCGAATTGAAAGCCAAATTATCACGCACTATCCAAAGTCCATTGCCATAGGCAAAAAAATCACGGCACAGGAAGCACGACTTCAAGGAAAGCCTGTGAGCAACATCCATGTTCCAGAGCTCATGAAGGATCTGATTGAACAGATTGCCATAGAGGCCCGCCACTCCGAGTTTGTGGATGAAAAAAGTGGGGTGTCAGCAAGGCTTACCATTTCCGCCTATGAAAATCTAATTTCTGCTGCGGAAAGAAGGATGTATCGGAATAATGAGTCAACTACCGTTGTACGAATTTCTGATTTAATTGGAGTCATTCCGGCCATTACTGGTAAGGTAGAACTCGTATATGAAGGGGAGCAGGAAGGTGCAGGATTGGTAGCCTACAACCTGATTGGCAAAGCCATCCGAACTCAGTTTGTCGAATACTTTCCATCTCCAGAACAAAAGAAAAAGGAGAAGTCTGCCAATCCTTACGTCGTTCCCTTGGCCTGGTTTGGAGAAGGAAATGAGTTAGACATTTTGACTGACCTCAGCAACAAAACCTACAAAAGTATCTTGCACGGAGTTCCTGGGCTAGAAAAAGTAGTGACCCAGCTTTTGCAGCAGCTCCCAGAAAAAGAAAGGGAGTTCTTTATGGAATTTGCCCTTCATGGATTGGCTGAATACTCCCAGCTTAGCAAAAAACTGGTAGATACTGGGCTTCAATTTAAAGACCTATTCAGCTCCATGTTTGAGATAGGTGGAGATGATGAAGAGGGTTTTGAAGACGAGGAAGATGATTCTTAAGGAGTAGTTGCTGCAAGTTTAGAAGAGTTACGCCAAGTTTAGGAAGGATCTAAGAAGGACTCAGAATCCTCTATATTTGTGAGATGGCCGAAAATCAACTTCCAGAGGCGTTTGAATCTCAAATGCTGGCACTACTTGGACCCGAAGAGTTTGCCTTATTTAAGGAAGGATTAGCGCTGCCTTCGCAAACATCCATTCGGCTCAACCAAAGGAAGCATGTAGAGCTACCCTACCCAAGGCGGCCGATTCCCTGGGCTAAAGACGGGTTTTTTTTGGAGGAGCGACCCAGCTTTACGATGGATCCTACCTTCCATGCCGGAGCCTACTATGTGCAGGAAGCTTCCTCGATGTTTATTTCTCATGTCCTAGAATCCCAAAAAATACAAAAAGGGATATACTTGGACTTGGCTGCTGCCCCTGGCGGGAAAAGCACCTTGCTCTCTAGTTATTTGGGCGAGGAAGGATTGCTAGTAGCCAATGAAGTCATTGCCTCCCGGGCTCAAATTTTAAAGGAAAATGTGATCAAGTGGGGCCTTGGCAACACGGTAGTGACCCACAACGATCCGGAGCATTTCAGTCCGTTGGAAGGATTTTTCGACCTGGTACTCGTGGATGCTCCCTGCTCTGGAGAAGGAATGTTTCGAAAAGATCCTATGGCTCGTGCAGAATGGTCGGCCGATCATGTCTCCTTATGTTCCGCTAGACAAAAACGAATTGTGGATAAAGCTGGAGAATTGGTGAAAGGTGGAGGCTACCTTTTGTATTCTACCTGTACTTTTAACGAAAAAGAGAATGAAGAGATCCTTCGGTTTTTAGTTGAGGAGTTTGCTTTTGAGCCGGTTCGAATCGCGCTAGATCCGAGTTGGGGAATTGTCGAAACGCAGGTTAATTCCGAAGAAGAAACTTTTTTTGGGTACCGCTTTTTTCCACACAAGGTGGCGGGAGAAGGGTTTTTCATCACGGTCTTGCGAAGACCAGAAGGAGCCTATTCACAAGTAGCTCCAACCACCAAAGAATTCAAACACCACAGCCTCAAGCGAGTCGGAGAAAAAGAGGCTACCGTACTTGAAAAAGAAGTTGGTGGCGATGGAACAGGCAAGTTTTACCTATTGCAGGATGCCTACTTCCGAATGCATGGGGGCTATTCCCAAGAACTAGAAAAGTTGGCTCAGGTGCTGAGCGTGAGGTATTTTGGGGTAGAACTTGGAAAAAAACAAGGTAAAGAATGGATCCCTAGTCATGAATGGGCCCTCTCCATCCTTCCCAAAAATGGGTTTCCCCAAAAGGACCTTTCTGTGGAGGAAGCTTTGGATTTTTTACGAAAAAAGGAACAATTCTTTACGGAGCTCCCCCTGGGATGGGTCCTGCTCACCTACCAGAAATTCCCCTTAGGTTGGATTAAGAATTTGGGTAAAAGGGTAAACAACTATTACCCCAAAGAATGGCGAATTCGGAACTAAAAAGTTATCCCCAAAGTAGCAATACGAGTCAATTTTGAAATTAATTTTCGACATGTGGCCAAGAAAGAGGCCGCTCTTTCTAACTTAGAAGTCAAGTCAAACAGTCCAAATTCCATGCTCAAAAAACAGCGATACGAAGCCTTTATCCAGCATTTTTCTGAAAATATGCCTGTTGCAGAAACTGAACTTGAGTACAAAAATACGTTTCAGTTGCTCGTCGCGGTTGTTTTATCCGCACAATGCACCGATAAGCGTGTAAATATCGTGACAAAGGAACTTTTCAAGCACTTTCCAACGGCTGCCCACCTAGCTAAAACCGACTTTGACGAACTTTTTCCCTACATAAGAACCGTTTCCTACCCCAACAACAAGACAAAACACCTCATCGGACTAGGTAAAATGCTACTGGATGATTTTGCAGGAGAGGTACCCTCCACCGTAGAAGAGTTGGTCAAATTGCCTGGCGTGGGTAGAAAAACCGCCAATGTGATCACCTCCGTAGTTTGGCAACAACCCAATATGGCAGTAGATACGCACGTGTATCGGGTATCAAGGCGCTTGGGGCTAGTGCCCTTAACCGCCAAGACTCCCCTAGAAGTAGAAAAGCAATTGGTCAAGCATCTGCCCAAACACAACATCCATCAGGCACACCATTGGTTGATCCTTCATGGTCGCTATACTTGCATGGCGAGAAGTCCCAAATGCAGTGTTTGTGCAATCACAGAGCTCTGCAAACATTTTGAAAAAACGCAAAAAAACGCGGATAAGGCCTGAAAGAAGCTGGGCTAAACCCTATTTTTCAGAAGCATTGCGTGGTCGGTAACCAGAATCTTTAAACAACTTTTTTGCATCCGCTTCGCGCATCAGCTCCGGTAAGGAGAGATCCTGCTGAACCGCGAATTCTTCTACAATATTCCATCCTATCCAACGCCCAATTCTGCCGGGGGCATCCGCGCTAATTGCATCCGTAGCTGGGGCTTCCCCGATGTACTTGCGGATTTCGAATGGATTGGTTTCGAACAACAATTCGTTCTCAATAAAATGTGCCCAAATAATGTCTTCATTGTCCCAGCAGGCCTGAATTTGTTCTGGAGTGTAGCCAATCAGGTATTGATCCGAGGTGCAAGGCAAGACGGATTTAACAAAATGATAAGCCTTGCCATAGTAAACCATTTCGGCCAACAGCGTATTTTCTTTTGGGTCAATCTCATTGTATCGGGAAGAAATGGCTAAGACAATCATTGGAACGAGGTATTTTCGCTCGTATCGCGAGGCAAGGTATCTGGGGATATCTGGTTGGAAAACGTGGTCACTGGGCAAAAAATAATCTAGCCCAATCACGATCACTTCTTCATCTATGATCAAGTCAAATCCGAAACCCGACACATAGGTATACACCTTGGGCTCTTTGAAGTCGGGATAAAAGCTTTTTAAGTAGGCAAATGCTTGCTCTAACTCTACTTTAACATCTGACAGATTGGAAAACTCTTTGGCAACTGCGCTATTCAATTCTTGCATAGCCGAATCTTGATGCAGGCGTACAAGTTCTCCCGCCAAAGAATCCATAGTCGGATAGGCATCTAAGCCAAGGGCTTTGGAAGTTACTTCTGGATATTGCGCCAATAAGGCAAGCATCTCCTCCTTGGATTCTGCTCCAAAAAAAGATTGTTCCAAGCGCTGAATATTCAATTCCACCCCGCCTTTTAGACGATCTTCATCTAGGGCACAGGTACTGTCAGATGATTGACAGGAAAAAAGCACAGTGACCAATAACAGGACGAAGAAGCGGATGTACATGAATTTGTTTTTTTGGCAAGTTAAAGAAACCCTAACAATTCTACAGAACATAGCAGCTTTAGGCTTTTATCACCTCTAATTTCAGCTCCAATTGCCTTGAGTTTTTGGGATAATTAGTTTGAAATCAGCGGTTAAAAGTCAAGCTCTTTCGCTCAAATCTGTCCATACATTTGGTATAATTAAGAATTAAACGGATTTTTATAGATTAGATTCTTCTACACCCTACGGAATTCCATTTTCACGATGAAGTCTTTTCACAAATTTACCTACTTTTTAGTACTGCTTTGCTTCTGGGCCTTCGCTCCAACATTCGTTTTTGCGCAGCAAAGTGTCGACCTCAACACCATACGAGTAGATCAACTTAGTGATGATCAAATCGAAGAGCTTGTGAAGCGCGCGCAAGATGCGGGGCTAAGCAGCACAGATTTCTTGATGATGGCCCAGATGCGGGGAATGCCCTCAGGCGAAGTAGAAAAGCTCCGCAGTAGAATAGAAGGATTGAGTACGGGATCAAGCAAGTCTCGTTCCACAAATGCATCCAAAAGGTCATCGCGCGAGCAGATTGACATCAATGACATCACCCAAGGCCTCTTGGAAACGCAGGAGTTGATGGAAGAGGAAGAAGCAGACTCCTTACTTTTTGGGAGCAACTTGTTTTTTCAAAAAAATCGCAAGCTAAGCTTTGAGCCAAGCCTAAACCAGGCCACTCCAAAAAACTACATTCTTGGACCAGGAGACCTCATCTATGTGGATATCTACGGACAATCTGAGAAATATTACGAGGCAACCGTCAACCCAGAAGGTTCCATTTTACTCGATAACATCGGATTGATCGCGGTATCAGGAAAAACCATTGAAGCCGCAGAAGGAATCATTAAAAATCGAGTGGCTTCCTTTTACACCGGACTTTCTGGATCAAATCCAAAGACATTTTTGCAAGTCACTTTAGGGAATGTCAAAACCATCAAGGTGCATATTTTGAATGAAGTTCGCCTTCCTGGAACTTTTACACTGAGTGCCTTTTCTACCGTATTCAATGCGCTTTATGCCGCAGGAGGGCCTTCAGACCAGGGAACTTTGCGCGCAATTCAACTCATCCGAAACAATAAAAAAATCGCAGAGATTGATGTATATGAGCTACTCATCAACGGAACTGCCAACTTGGATGTGCAGCTCCAAGATCAAGATGTAATCCTTGTCAACCCCTACCTAGCTCGTACGAAAGTACTTGGTGAAGTGAAGCGTCCCTTAATTTTTGAAGTGACTTCTGAAGACAACTTGGAAGACCTCATCCGATATGCAGGGGGATTTACAGACTTGGCCTTCAAGGATCGAATTTCCATATCGCGCATCACAGGAAATCAGCGCTCTATTTCAGATGTCTATCAAAATCAATTGGGGCTTTTTAGCCTAAAGGGGGGGGATGAAGTGACAGTCGGAAGAATTATTGACCGCTACAGCAACCGAATTCAAATTAAGGGCGCCGTGTTTAGACCCGGAACATTTGCATTGACGGAAGGGCTTACCCTCAGCCAGCTCATTAAAAATGCGGATGGACTAAAAGGCGATGCTTACACGCAACGCGCGAGCATCCTGCGAACCAAAGGAGATCTCAGCTCCGAAGTGGTGGAAGTAAACCTTCAAGCCGTGCTTACAGGAAATCAAGCAGACGTCCTGCTGCAGCGGGAAGATGTGATCCGTATTTCCAGCATTTATGACATCCAAAACGAGCGATACATTCAAATTTTGGGAGAGGTAAAACGTCCTGGTACCTACGCTTATGCTGAAGGCATGACGCCTGAAGAATTAATTTTAGCAGCGGGAGGTCTTCAAGAATCTGCCAATATCAAGGACATTGAAATTGCCAGAAGGCTGGAAGATTCGGACTCAGGGACGCTTTCTGATATTATCACCACTTCTATAAATTCAGATTTATCCTTTAACCCGAATGCCATTTCCTTGAAGCCCTTCGACCAGGTAATTGTGAGAAAACGGGCCAACTTTACGATGCAGCGCCTTGTGTCAGTAGAGGGGCAGGTCAATTCGCCAGGACTTTTTGCGATCCAAACCAGTGTAGACCGAATCTCTGATTTGGTAAAAAGAGCTGGAGGAGTCAACCAATTTGCCTACTCCAAAGGGGCGACCTTGATTCGTAAAACAGAGTTTTTTAACACCGAATCGGAGCAAGTTCGTAGACAGAAAAATTTGGAGGCGCTACGGGTACTCCTAAAGGACGATCCAAACAATGCAGAAGCTCAGGAAGAGCTTTTGAAGCGCCTCTTCAGAGACCTTCCCAAGGAGGAAGTAGAAGAAAAAGATACAATTGCAAATGATGCCAAAAGAGAGTCTTTGGATCAAATTGCTGCAGAAACACCTGGTTTAGCAGTAAAAATAAAGGAAGCAGAAGCCGTTGCCATCAACCTAGAAAAAATCCTTGCGAATCCCGGTTCGGAGGAAGATTTGTTGCTAGAAGAGGGTGATATCCTCAATGTTCCCAAGCTCTTACAAACCGTCCGCATGCGTGGAGATGTGGTATATCCGACTACTTTAAGACACGAGCAAGGCCGCGGACTTCGGTTTTACATCAATGGAGCAGGAGGTTTTGATCGGCGAGCCAATCGTAAGCAAACCTATGTAGTCTATGCAAATGGGGCCGTCAAACGTACCAAAGGATTTCTAGGCATTCGCAGCTACCCAGTGGTTGAGCCAGGAGCTGAAGTTATCATTCCAAATAAAGGGCCTAAATCTCCACTTCGTATAGGTGACTTAGTAGGTGTCACCACAGGATTGGCCACCTTGGCATTAGTTCTTTCCCAAATCAACCTACAGAATACTCCATGAGCGGAAACTCACATTTTTCTCCCTCCCAATTCACCTTGAGAGAGGTGGTACAAAACTTGATCCATTGGGTAAAATTTTTCGCCTCCAAGTGGAAAGTTCTCCTGCTATCCTTCGTGCTAGGTGCTGGGATGGGTGCTGGATATTCTCAACTAAAAGACCCTGTTTTTCATGCTGAAACTTCTTTCGTTTTGGAGGAAGAAGGAATGGGAGGAATGGGTCAAATGTCAGGGATTGCTAGCCTTCTTGGGGTTAATTTGGGTGGCATAGGAGGAACGAATGGCCTTTTTCAAGGGGATAACATTATGGAGCTGTATCGCTCGGACCGAATGTTAGAAGAAACGCTCTTGAGTCCCTTTGACAAAGAAAGTTTATTGATCGATCGGTTTATTGAATTCGAAGAGTTAGAAAATAAATGGGCCTCCACCATCGATTTGTCAGGGCTAACTTTTTCTGCTTCCAAAGAAAATCATGGGGTCAAGCAGGACTCAGTAATCAAAGAAATCGCCAAGATTATCCGAGAAAAACAACTGGTAGTAGTCAAGCCGGATCGGAAATTGAGTATTATTCAGGTGAATGTCTCTTCTAAAGATGAGGGGTATGCGAAGCTTTTCAACGAAACGTTAGTAAGCAAGGTGAATACCTTTTACTTGGAGACTAAAACCAAAAAAACAGGGGAAAACCTCCGCATTTTACAAATTCAAGCAGACTCGGTTCGGGCGATTCTTGATGCAAGTCTCGGCACCTTGGCTGCCGAACAAGATCGAATTCCCAATGCCAACCCATTGCTGAGTGCTGCCACCGTTAATGGGCGCCGAAAGCAGGTAGATGTGCAAACTAGTGCTGCTGTTTTTGAAGAAATTGTGAAAAATCTGGAGATGGCTAAAATCAACCACCGCATCAATACTCCATTAATTCAATTGATTGATTCTCCCAAGCTGCCCTTAAAAAGAACTGAAGTCCGCTTGGGGAAGGGGTTGGTTTATGGGGCCATCATCTTCGGTATCCTAGCCCTTAGCTTTCTATATCTGAGAAGAATCTATCAAACGCATTTGAAGGAAGTCTAAACCAAAGCTTCCATGTTTGAAAAAATCAATCTGTTGATCCCCTTTGGAAATTTTATCCGGAATAAATCTCTCCAGAATTTTCTTTTTCTGGCACTAATCCAGTCTTCCACGGTTTTGATTTCAATCATTTCCATGCCCCTCCTGATTCAAAGTATCGGGGCAGAACAATTTGGATGGGTCAACTTATCGCTTTCCGTCATTATTGTTTTCAATATTCTGGTCGGCTTTGGGTTCAACTTGAGTGCCCCCAGAGAAGTTGCAATCAATCAATCGAATAAGGAGGAACTATCGCAGTTGGTCTCCAATGTGTTTTCCGCCAAACTTCTACTCGCCTTATTTTCCACAGGCATAATCTTGGTAGGAGCCTATGGCCTAAACCTCTTTCAGGGATACCAGACTATTTTAGTGCTATCGGTATTTATGCTATTTTCTGAGGCCACTTTTCCCCTCTGGTTTTTTCAAGGGATGGAAAAAATGAAGCTCGTCTCTGTGGCAACAATCTTCTCTAAACTTCTGTTTTTGATGGGTTTGGTGCTTTTTGTACAGCAGCCCACACAAAGTATTTGGGTGAATTTTCTCCTTGGTATTTCTGGCTTGGGCGTCAACCTCAGCCTACTACTTTACATCCATGCCGTACTGGAAATCCGTTTTTTTAGCCCACCGTTTTCTTCTATTTGGAAAAATCTAAAGGACAATTTCCTCCTCTTTTTTAGCAACCTTGCCAGCCATATTTCTATCAATGGAGGCCTAATCATCTTGAGCTTTTTCTCGAGCGCCGCCACACTGGGAATGTACAGCTTGGCAGAAAGAGTGGTGATGATCCTAAGACTATTCCCTGCATTGATCATTCAAGCCATTTTTCCCAATGCCGCCAAGCTTTACCAAGCGGACCAGCGCGCATTTTTCTCTTTCCTCAAAAAAGTTTATCTCGGCACGCTGACTAGTGGCGCATTGATTAGCATCGGAACCTATTTGGCTGCCCCCTGGATCATTCAGGTCCTTTCCCGTGGTGAGCTAACTGATGCCGTAGACTACCTTCGTCTCCTTGCAGCAATTCCTTTTTTGGCTTGCCTCAACGTAGGGAATCAGACCATATTCCTGGTAACAGACCTGAAAGACCTGCTCTTTCGTGCTAGCTGGATGTTTTGTGCCTATATGATTTGCACATCTACAATCCTAATCCACTATTTTGGTGCCGCAGGTCTTTGCTTTGGCATCTTGAGCACCGAGCTCATGGTGTTCTTTATCTGCTTGTATCTCTTGTATCGCCACAAAAAAGAACTCTTATATGGCTTCTACTCCTGAGATTCCAGTAGCAATCATCTTGGTCAATTGGAATGGCTATGCTTACACCAAGGCTTGTATAGAGTCCCTAGGAGAGGTAAAAGAACCCTCTTTTCAGATAATCTTAGTAGATAACGGTTCACAAGAAGCAGAAGGGGAGCGACTCAAAGCACACTTCCCGCAAATCCAATTGATCGTCAATCAAGACAACTTGGGCTTTGCAGGGGGAAATAATGTAGGCATTCGCAATGCCTTGGAAAAAGGATTTGAGCAAGTCCTACTACTCAACAATGATACCACCGTCAAGCCCACGTTCTTGAAAGAACTCCAAACCTGCATTCAACAGTCCGGCTGTGGCGTTGCACAACCGATGATCCTGTTTGCACATGATCCACATACCATTTGGAGTGCAGGAGGGGGATGGCACTCACTGTTTGGAAGGGCAATCACCAGGGGTGACCGGGCGCCTTTTGAAAAGTACCGCCCTCAAACAAAAACTCTCGATTGGGCTACCGGTTGCTGCATGCTGGTTTCTAGAAAGGCATTACTCGAAGCGGGGCTCCTCCACGAGCCCTATTTTGCCTATTTTGAAGACGTGGAATGGAGTTTACGGATTCGAAAAGCTGGATTTACGATTGGCTTGGCTGAAAATGCCATCATTTACCACGAGGCAGGCGCTGCCTCCAAAAAACAACATGCCGAAGGCACCCTTAGCCCTCGTGTATTTTATTTTCATGTGAGAAACCAGTTTTTTCTACTCCGACAGCACTCCATACTACTTGGATACCCTTACCACCTCCTTCGTTTTTTAGGTTGGGGAGCTTATTTTTTGATTCGAGGTCGATTTCAAAAACTATCGGCAGTGTTGAAAGGAGTACGAGAAGGTCTTTTTACCCCACTTTACCCAGAAAAGAAATGGTTTCAGTAGCATTCTTAGTTCTGGCAATAGGCCTGGTATTGGGCTTCCTTTGGACTTTACAAGAAATGATTGTAAAGGGGAAATGGACTTATTTTATCTTTTTCTTAGTCGGGTTTTTACCGATCTACATTACATTTCTGAGTTTGACCTACCTCAACACCCGATCGGTAGAGCTGGTCACCCTCTTTCAAGCATTGAAAGAAGGAATCGTCGGTATCGCTTTAGTGGTAGCGATCCTCTTTCAAAAAAGTCCCAGCGATTCTCCTTTTCGCCCCCAAAGCACGGATGGGTGGATGGGTGGATTTTTAATTTTAGGGTTTAGCTACTTGATTTTACCGATTGGCGAAGTTCCTTTTATTACCAAAGCATTTTATTTTAAGGGTATTTTGCTTCCTGGGCTTACCTACTTTTTAGGGAGAAATACCAATTTTGAAGAGCGAGAGCTCTCTCGGCTTTTTTCGATGATTTTTAGTGTAGCCATTTTAGCCTTTGCAGTCAATTTACTCGAACAGTTTGTCTTGCAAGCACACCTACAGCAGTTCACCGGGTACTCGCTTTACAATCAAAAGATCAATGACATTGACCCCAGTGGGAACTTTGGGCTGACCTGGACTTTCGAAACGCAGGCCGTCACCAAGCGCCTAGCCAGCTTCTTTTCGGATCCCTTAGAAATGGCTAGCTCAGTGCTGATGGGTTTTGCGGCTGGCCTTATTTGGTATTTGACTACCAAGAAGGAAGTCCAATGGATATACTTAGTCATCATCGCTTGCTCTTTGGGCAGCTTGATATTTTCTGCTTCTAGAGCCGCTTTTGGGACTTTTTTCATCTTGCTATTTTTTGTAGCCCTCGTTTTTCGTTTGTACAAATTGATTGGACTTGGATTTGTCATGCTACTTGTTTTTGGAGGGTATATTGTCTGGTTTGCTTCTGATGATTTTTATTTCTTTGTTTTGGATACGCTCACCTTTGAAAATTCCTCCAGTGTAGGTCACCTGCTCGAATGGCTTGTGGCGCTAGAATCCATGGTCGCCAACCCATTGGGCATCGGCTTAGCCATGAGCGGGAATGCCGGCAGTGTGAGTGAGGACTTGCGCATAGGAGGAGAAAATCAATTTCTCATCTATGGCGTACAATTGGGCTGGGTAGGAATGTTCCTCTATGTCCTCGCACTAGGTACAGGAGTGGTGTTAAGTTTACGGGTTTTTTATTCAACGGACAATGTGTATACCGCCCGCCTAGCATTTGTGGCGGCGGTAACCAAAGTCGGTTTATTTTTGCCGCTATTTACCGCCAACGCGGAAATGTATACCTATGTCACTTGGATCAGCTGGTGGATGATCGGCTACACTGTTCGAGAGTACAGCACATTGAAGCGTTCTCAGGTGCAAGGCATGAGTCGCTAACATACAAAAATCTGTATCTTAGGGTTTAATTTTATTCCAATCTCCTTCTTGAAGGGCGCTACACATTTTTCACTGCTTTGAAAGTTCTCCTAGATCTTCAGTATCTCAATGTCGCCACTACTGGCATCAAAACATACATGCTGGAGTTGGCAAAGGCAGCACGCAGTCATCCTCATCCCGAGGTAGAGTGGATATTTACGCATGACCCGGAGCTGCAGGCCTCCACTCCCAAGGAAGTGGGGCCAAAATCTAAAATTCAAAGGCTAAACTACCATTTGGACTACTTCCGATGGAAGCAGTTTCAACTCCCAGACCTAGTCAAAAAATACAAGCCCGATATTTTGATCTGTCCAGACTTTGTCTCTCCTGCAGCCTCCCTTCCCTGCAAAAGACTGACCGTGATTCACGATGCCTTTTTCTGGCAAATGCCCGAAAACTATCCGAAGTGGTGGAGGAAGTATTTTCTGGGTCTAATCAAAAAGGGCCTGAAAGAAAATACACATATCCTTACGACTACGGCCTATTCCAAGAGTTGTCTGCAAGAATACTTAGGAAATACTTGGCCCATCTCTGTCATTTACCAAACCCCTAAAGCGCTCCATGGGGCTGCAGACGTACATTTTTTACAAAAAAACGCACTCACCAAACAGGGGTATTTTTTGCATGTGGGTACTTTTGACCGGAGAAAAAACCTGCCCTTGCTCGTGCAGGGGTATGCGGATTATTTAAAGCAAAGCTCCCGGCCCAAGAAATTAGTCCTTGCTGGTGGGGCAGGCCAAAGCCATCAAATGAATGTTTTGCCAGAAATAAAAAGGCTGCTCACTACTCTAGGTTTGGATGGAGAGGTACTACTTCCCGGATACCTTGCCGATGCGGAAATCAAGGCCCTTTACGAAGGTGCATTTGCCTATATCTTCCCCTCCAGTAATGAAGGGTTTGGTATCCCCATTCTTGAAGCCATGACCTTCGGTTTGCCAGTCATTCACTCCGATCAATCGGCCCTTCAAGAGGTAGCTGGAGGAGCAGCACTTAGCTTTCAAACTAACAGCGTGACCGATTTGACTGAAAAAATGATACTTTTGGAAGAAGAACCAGCGCTAAGGACCAACTTAATCCTCCAAGGAAAAGAACGTATTACTGCTTTTTCTTCAAAAAAATTTATTGAAGCCTTTCATCGATTTATCTTAAGCGCATAACCAGAGGCCATGCGGCAACTCCAATGTCCGGTTTGTCATACTTCCCCCATTTTTTTCCCCGCTTCAGGCAGTAGGATCACCTGTTCCGCCTGTTCCGTATCCTGGACCTTTCTGCCAGAGGCCATCGATGCTGCTGCTTTGTACCGTGATGAGGTCTATGCTGTTGTGGATAACCGGAACTCTATCTTTGAAAAAATCATTTTTTCGGAATCGAGGACCCTCTTAAAACAAGCCAAAAAATTAAACCCAAACGCATCCCATCTCCTCGATTTTGGGGCAGGAAAAGGACAGTTTCTGGCTGCGGCAAAATCCCAAGGCTGGGAAGGAATGGGCATAGAAACGGAAGCTGCTCGTGGAGAATTTGCACGCACTAACTACGGGGTAGCGGTCCACATTGGATACTACCAACAGGGTCCACTTACCAAAGCCCCAGTTGACCTAATCACCTTAAATCATGTTTTGGAACATTTACCAGAGCCCATCTCTTTACTCGGAGAGCTGTTAAACCACAACTTGAAAAAGGGAGGACTACTTTATATTGAGGTCCCCCGTGCTGATTCTTGGCAAGCCAAAATCGCGGGGAATGCTTGGATGCATTGGGATATCCCGAAGCACCTCAGCCACTGGACAGAACCTGTGCTTATCAAGCAACTAAAGGCCTTAGGCTTGACTAAAGTAGGGACCCGAAATTTTTCCATCCACCTTGGCGTATTGGGCATGATCCAAGCTCTCCTCAGTAAAATCGGCTATCAGGAAAACTTGGTTTTGCGCCTTAAAAACAAAAAAAGTTTGGGACTACTCTTACTGATTGGCGCCTTCCTACCCTTGGCTTGGGTATTGGAAGTCCTATCTACAGCCAAAAGCAAATCCGGGATTTGTGGCGTATATTTCCGAAAGCATGGCTAAATCGAGAAACGTACTTTTTTTGCAAAGCTCCTCCGAAGGCTATGGCTCAGCGAAAATCTTGCTCCAAGTGCTCCCTGTATTTCAGCAGCAAGGACTTCTTCCTCATGTGATCCTTACTAATCGAGGGGTACTGGAAGCAGAGCTAAACAAGTTAAAGGTGCCCTATTCGGTAAAAAATTTGGGAATATTAAGGCGAAAGTATTTGAGTCCATGGGGACTGTCCAATCGCCTACTGAAGCTTTGGGAGGCATCCCGCTTTTTATCTCAGCTTCATGCGGAACACCATTTTGAGCTGGTCTACTCCAATACCCTAGCCGTAGTGGTAGGCGCCCTCTGGGCGAAGAATAACGGCGTTCCACACCAGTGGCATGTGCATGAAATTGTACTAGGACCCAGTCCTCTAGTCCGCGGCTTGAGTTGGCTGATGGACTATAGTACTCATCACCCAATTGCCGTCTCTCAAGCCGTTGCTAACCATTGGCAAAGCCATCTTAAAAAGGCTCAACTTCGAGTTATCCACAATGGGCTCCCTTACGATTCGTTTAAAGGAGCTAAACCTAGCCTAAAGCAGGAATTACGTCTCTCAGAAAATGCCCTTCTCGTGGGGATGGTGGGCCGAATCAATCCTGGAAAAGGACAGTTTTTCTTCCTTGAAGCAGCACAAAAGCTGGCAGCATCCTTCCCTGATGCACATTTTGTGCTGGTAGGAGATCCTTTTATTTCCTACAAACCCTTATTGGACCAACTGAAAGCATCCATCCAAGACCTCGGGCTAAACGATCGGGTGAGTTACCTCGGTTTCCGAGAGGATATTCCCGAGATTATGGCGTCCCTATCTGTATTTGTGTTGCCTTCCATTCTTCCAGACTCCTTCCCAACTGTAATATTGGAAGCTATGGCCTCGGGTATACCTGTAGTAGCAACCAAGTCAGGGGGTGCATCGGAAATGATCCAAGAAGGGGTAACCGGATTCCTTGTTCCTATTGGAGGAGTTGATTCATTTGTACAAGCCTTAGAAAAATTACTTTCTAGTTCCTCCTTACGCAAGGATATGGGAGAAGCAGGGCAGGCACGCGTACACCAAGAGTTTGGTTTGGAAGCATTTCAAGCAAAGTTATCCACACACTTATGGTCGCAACAGAAAAAAAAGTGAAAATAGCCATCATGGGCGCCAAAGGATATCCCTATGTGTATGGTGGCTACGACACCCTTGTCAAGGAACTCGGTGAGCGCTTGCAAGCCAGAGGAGTACAGGTGCGGGTCTACAACCACCGCAACTTGTTTCTCATACGTCCCCGATTTGTCAATGGAATTGAGTGTATTTACACGCCTGCTATCGAAACTAAAAGCCTCACCCAGCTGAGCCATACTTTTTTTTCGATACTGCACGCTTGCTTTTCGGATGTGGATGTGATTTTCGTGGTCAACTCTGGGAACGGCCCTTTCGGGTGGCTGGCTCGAATTTTTGGTAAGCCTACCGCCATCAACGTAGATGGCCTCGAATGGCTTCGCCCCAAGTGGAAGGGCTGGGGAGCACGGTATTATAAGTGGGCTTCCAAGATGGCAACCCGATCCTTTGACCAGATCATCAACGATTCGGATGAAATGCGAAGGGTATACTTGGAAGAATTTCAGAAAGATTCGGTCGTGATTGCCTACGGGGCCAACCCCAAGGATGATGTAGAGGACAGTCCTTTGCAAGCCTGGAACCTCCACTCTCGGGAGTATTACTTGATTGTGGGGCGTTTGATTCCGGACAACAATGCCGACCTGATTATCGAAGGATTCCTTCAATCCAAATCAAACAAGCCCCTCGTCATTGTGGGTGACGCTCCTTTTTCGGATGCCTGGGCTCAGCAAGTAAAGAAGTCGGAAGGGCCACGCGTCCTGTTTACCGGCTATGTTACGGATCCTCTCGTGCTTGCTTCCTTGTATTCGCATTGTTACGCGTATTTTCATGGGCATGAATTCGGAGGCACAAACCCAGCCATGCTGAAAGCATTGGGCTATGGCTGTGCGATTCTGGCCTTAAACACCCCCTTCAACCAAGAGATGCTGCAAAATGGAACCCATGGCTGGTATTTTGAAAAAACAGTAGCAGGATTGAAAACCCTAGTTGAATTGGCAGAAGCTGAACCAAACAAAATGGATACTCTCCGAAAAACTGCGCGTCAAGGCCTTACTGAGAAGTACTCTTGGGATCGTGTAACAGACCAGTACTTAGAAGTTTTCCACAGGCTAGCAAAAAAATAGCCTTTTTTTCACGCGGATCCACATGGAAAATCTGCGTAACCCTTTTTTCACGCTGATCTATACGGAAAAATACCGCTGATCAGTTGGTGCTAAACCCAGCACATTAATTAAGAAATCTGAGTTGCCTTTTCCTTAAAAATCTGCGGGAACCTCTTTTTTCACGCGGATCTACACGGAAAAA
>CAMBMU010000028.1 GCA_945868725.1 Spirosoma fluviale | reverse complement strand
CCTTCGACATTCTTCGATCTGCGTTTAACATTGAAAAAGTATTTAGCTATTTCTTAAAGCAAGAGCTCTAGCTTTTCTATAAAAACCACATAGGAGGCACATAGGGTTTTCCTATGTGTGGTTTTTTAATAAACTTCTGTAAAAGCGTTTTGGTGTAGTACCTGGTCCGTATCTACCCGCCTACGCCTAGCAGCCAAGTACCTGCGGCTGGCAGGCGAAGCACCAAGGTCCTTCAGAAGGCTGAAGGCAAGAGCTTAAGAGAGATAGTTTTTACCTGATCAGAAAGCAGGATTTCCCTTCTAGCAGTACTGAGTCTAATCTCTTGTGTCTTGCCTCTTGGTTCTAAACGTATACCATACTTTGTACTTAGTACTTTGTACCTAGTACAATTAAGTCTCGTTTCTTGCTTCTACCTAAATTCCGATCAATTCACTTCTCCCATCATTTTCTTGAGAACTGGCTTCAAAAGAAATAAGACCAAAGCAGATCCCATCACGGTATACACAATGAGCATAAATTGGTCTGGCATGGCAGCAAGGCCTTCCTCAGAGCCCCCACTCGCCTCCCCTGCAATCAATCCAGCAAACAAGTTGCCCAAGGCTACAGAAAGGAACCAAATGCCCATCATCTGACCTCCATAGCCCTTGGGAGACAGTTTGGTGACCAGAGAAAGCCCTACAGGAGACAAACTCAACTCGCCGAAGGTGTGAAGGAGGAAGGTGATGATCAACCAACTAGGAGCTGCCAATTCACCTGAGGCAGCAATCTTAGTCGCGAAATACATTACAAAAAATCCTACCCCCAACATTGCCAGTCCAAAGGTGAACTTTAAAGGAGAGCTAGGCTCCAGGTTTTTTCGACCCAACCACACCCAAAGCGCAGCAAAAAATGGGGCAAACATGATGATAAATAGGGAATTGATGGATTGAAAGTATCCTGTTGGGACCTCCCATCCTAATACCGTACGATCCATAAAACGCTCGGCAAACAAGTTGAGTGTAGAGCCTGCCTGCTCAAATCCCGACCAAAACATGGCAGAGAAAAAGAATAAAACGGCAATGACGCCTACTTTATTTTTATCCCCCTTGCTAAGTCCACCAAAGAC
Organism: Spirosoma fluviale; assembly: GCA_945868725.1. Lineage (GTDB taxonomy): Bacteria > Bacteroidota > Bacteroidia > Cytophagales > Cyclobacteriaceae > Algoriphagus. Next base: position 25,842 of record CAMBMU010000028.1, on the reverse strand, counting down.
GATTACATAGCCCAAATAACCAGCTGCTACAATTGCAATCACAGTACCAGAGGACTTAGCGATAGCCTCAACATCAATCGGTACAACGCCTGAAAACAACAAGCCTATGACTATTATACCTACCAATCCAATAACAGAGGTTAAGGATTTTAATTTGGTTTGAGCAGCTTTTTCCTCTGGAGTTGCCACTACTGGCACTTCCCCGTAGCCATCAAGAGCCTTACCTGTAAGCTTGTATTGAATCAAACCGAAGATCATTCCTAAACCAGCCAATCCAAACCCAAGGTGCATGTCGTATTCTGCTACTGTGGCACAAGCTAACGGTGCAATAAACCCTCCTATATTGATACCCATGTAAAAAATAGAAAAGCCAGCATCTCGCTTGGAACTACCAGCAGGATAGAGTTGACCTACTATAGAACTTATATTTGGCTTTAATAAACCCGTACCAAGCACAATCAATAGCAGACCTAGGAAAAAAGAAGTGGTATCCAAGGTACTCAAGGTTGATTTTGCTTCAGCACCACCAGAAATCCAACCTTCAATTCCAGGTATGGCCAACATAAAGTGTCCTAAGGCAATAATTATTCCACCGTACCATACTGATTTTTTCAAACCGAATAAACGGTCCGCTAGCCATCCACCCGGTAAAGCCAATAGATAGACTCCCATAGTATACAAGCCATAGACTGCTCCAGCCGTAGGATCATCAAATCCAAGCCCACCATCTACAATGGTCTTGGTCATGAATATAATCAGCAAGGCACGCATGCCGTAGTAACTAAATCGCTCCCACATTTCAGTGAAGAACAAGGTCATGAGTCCTTTAGGATGACCAAAAGCAGTAGGACCTGCAAATTCTGAGTTAAGTGCTTTTTCCAAGGATGTTTTGGGTTGATAAGATGAAATTCAATTACAATGATAAACTTTTTTGACACTTGAACATAAAGAATCTAGTGGAAGCCCATCAAATTTTAAAAAGAACAAGACCTAATTATACCCCAAGCCAAAGGAGAAATGACAGACAGGAACCATTTAAACTAACACCTATCCGAACAAATTTTGAAAGCCTTTCCACTTTTACTGCCGATGAGGTCTTGTCTATGGGGCCAATAGCATATGACTCAGACATAATTTTTACTCTTTTTCGTACAAAACCACCAAAAAACCGGAGCAAACTCTATTTTTGCATCGCAATCCGAGTTAATCACTAATCATCATTCCAAGCCATGAAAACAGCTGAAATATTAACTAAAAATGGAACCATGAAAGTAGAGTTGTATGAAAAAGACGCTCCAATCACGGTTCAAAACTTTGTGGATCTATCCACTAAAGGTTTTTACGATGGACTTACTTTTCACCGTGTAATCCCAAATTTTGTGGTTCAGGGTGGCTGCCCAACAGGTACAGGTACAGGAGGTCCTGGTTACAAAATTCAATGTGAATTGGACGGTGGAAACCAGTTCCATGATCGTGGCGTACTATCTATGGCACATGCCGGTAGAAATACTGGTGGATCTCAATTTTTCATCTGCCATAGCAGAGCAAATACTGCACATTTGGACAGAAACCACACCTGCTTCGGTAAAGTGGTAGAGGGATTGGAAGTGATCGATGCGATCCGTGCTGGAGATAAAATTGAAAAAATTACAATTCACGAATCTTAATACCAAATTCATTCCGGAGCGCTAGATAGAACTACTAAAAAGCACTCCGGATTCTTTTTTAGCGTTTTAATTCTTCAAGCTCAGCTAAAATTCCCAACACTTCCGCGTGTATTTTTGGGGCTGTTTCTGGTCCTAGAGAGTTAATTTCACCATAAGGACGATCCTTGTAGTCGTAGGTAAATGGAGGCTTTACATCCCATTGACTCTTGGGGACGATGTAGCCAATCATGTCGTTAGACATTCCTGAAAAAAACCGATACTGGCCAGGGATCTTTTCTTTCAAGGTAGGAACTTCTACCGCTGAGATTTGAAAATCTGCACCTGCTGGAGATTCAATCCCACCATGAAGAATTTCTGGATAGAGCTCTCCAGGTACATGAACAAAAGTAGCTGGCCCTAATTTCCAAGCAGAAACTTCGGATCGAATTTTTTTCCATCCTACAAAGCCCCGATCAAAAATCCCTACAAAAGCTGCCAACTGAAAAAGCGAGTTGTCCATCTGTAGCGCAATGGATTTGGCTCGAATACCTAGGTCTAAGGAAGAATGAATAACCAAGCTGGAATCACGTAGGGTCTCTAAAGTTATTTTAGCCAAGGCCTTCCCTTGAGCAAGAAGTTTATCTGGTGCTTGTCGCTTGTAAGAAACCCCAGAATATGGGTCCAAAATTGCATTGTCAGGTGCTGTAGTCATCAATCCTCCTATTGCTCCATTTAGAAAAATAGCCACACCACCCACACCAGGCTCGGCCAAAGTGTCCGTCACAGGAATCCCATCTTCTACAAAATTCCTCCAAGGGTTGGCAAAATCCGAGCTGATTTGAATATTTTCCAACCAAAGCGTTTCAGGGTGATTCCCCCAATTCATGATCGTTCCTAGGGTAGCACCAGTTTGTGCATCCAACACCTGCATCAGCTGCAAGCCTGCATCAAAAACAAATGGTGGGCGGGTATCTCCAACCAAATCTTTTAGTCGATCTGGTTCTTGCGCAAATTTAAAATGTGCTGGTTTTCTTGAAGTAAAGGCCTCTCCTACTGCTGCAGCAATTCCTTCTTGAACCTGCTTCATGTAGTCGTTGTTTACCCCACGCACGAATTCGGAAGGTCCCCACATGCCCATCAAATCTGGAGCTGAATGAACATGTGTACTGGAAATCACTACATAATCTAATTCAGGGTGTTTTTCTTGAATTAGCTTTCGTGTTGCTATCACCTCATCATTGCCAAACCCAATCATGTCAATGACGCAAAGTGCCAAGGAAACATCCCCAGATTCGATGACCATGGCCCTAGCCCAAAGCTTGTCTAAAACACTTTGCGCTGGCCTGGAATTGTGAAACCCTGCCAACCAAATCGCATCAAACTCACCATTCCCGTTGGTATCTACAAAACGATCTCCCTTCTCAGGATCATATTTTGAATCTCCATCCACATCTTCCCAAGTTTCAAATCCTGTAGGTGTCAGGTCAACTTTAGAAAATCCAGCATGAACACTAGCTGCTGGTGCGTATAAAGTAAGATCTGTTTGATAGCCTGAATGCCGATCTCTAAATTGGTATGCTGAATAACCAATAACAGCTACCAACAGCATAAGTACGAGTACTGAAAAAATTATAAGTCCTTTTCTCATGGGATGAAGTTGAAATGCTTAACCCTAAACTAAGTTTTTTTTCCGAAAGGAAGAGGCTAGGCCGCTCCTTTTGAAGGAATCAATTCGCAGCGTTTTGAGTTTGCCTGCGGAAATGTTTCTCATGTATATCGGAATGAGGGACAATATCCTTGTACCACCTAAACCTGAGCTCACTTCGCTCCTCCTCTGAAATATGGAAATTAGCACTTTCAAATGCCGAAGCACGTTTGATTAATTCATAAAGAAATATGGAGGCCGATACAGAAATGTTAAAACTTTCCGTAAAGCCTCTCATCAGAATATGAACTAGCCCATCCACTTTGGATTTTACTTCTTCACTGATGCCTTCGTGCTCATTATACCCGCTCAATTGCTGCCCTTTTGTGCGGCGTGATGTACTTGGCTAGGTAATCAACCAATCCTTGATTCAATTCCATTCTGCCTTCTGACTTCTGATTCATCGCTGCATTGAACTAGTTAAAATAGCCCAAGCTGCTCATCCTCCCCTTTCTTTGGTGTCAAAGTGAGCGTACTGCCTACTTCCAAGTCATCCGACAAATCAGCTTCAGCTACTGGCTCTTCATTAGATGTCTCCTCTTCCTGCTCTTCACCTACCCCAGCATCCGTATCGATCAACTGTTCGGATTCAATTAATTTCAGCTCTATGACCTCATTTGCACTTAACTTATTTCCTAATGCCTTCCAGCCCTTCACATCAATCAACATTTCAAGATCATAATCCATTTGATCTTCTACCTTACCCTTCATAAAAGTCACTGAAACCTGGGCTTGGGCATCTGTGGTGACGAGCTTTAAGTAAGATTGTTTGTGTTCGGTGATAAAGTTAAACCGCTTATTGAGCGTTGTCGTTTCAATTAAGAATCGCTTCACAAAGAAATTTTTTACTGAACCATCGAAGTAAACCGCTCCAATAACTTTTTGAGGATCAAATTTTTGAATTAAGAGTACTTCAGTAGGATCGTAGCGATTGGTCAACTCAAAACTGGTCAATTCATAATCTCCATTTTTGTAGCAAACTAAGATTTTATCATCACCAAGGAAGTTGCCTATTTGTTTGCCTCGAGAATCCGTGTTCAAACGACCTACAGAAGCATCGAAATAGATGTTGAGACCGCCTAAGGTGGATTTACCTTCCATCTTAAACTGAATCTTACGAACTGGATATCGAGTTAAAATATTCCCTCCAGCCGCTCGCCCTTTGATTTCAACCTCAGCAAAATCAAAATCAAACACTTTTACTCTCGCCTTTGCTCCTTGAGTCAGATAGATAGTCACCACTTCTGCTTCCCCATTGGGGTTGACAGTAAGGTAAAGTAATTTTGATCCTTTGGTTCCTTTAGTTAGGTCATATTCCTTGTCGCGGGTCACACCACCAACTTGAAACCGCTTGACCATGGACCTTCCAGAAACCCCATCTAGGTAAATGAAATTGTAGGTCATTCGCTCGTCATTCTTCCGAAAGACACCGACAAAAACGAGGTCTTTGCCCATGAAGAGCTTTTCCTGTATTTTAGAAACTATCAGTTTTCCATCACGCCGAATGGCGATTATATCGTCTAGATCTGAACATTCACAGATGTATTCGTCTTTCTTTAGTCCGTAGCCTACAAAACCATCCACTCGATTCACATACAGTTTGGCATTGTTTGCCGCCACTACAGCTGCCTGAATGGTATCAAATGCTCGAATCTCTGTCTTCCGCTCTCGACCTTTTCCATATTTATCTAGCAAGTTTTGGTAGTAGGCGATGGAATAATCCGTCAAGTGCTTGAGGTTGTAATTCACCTCCTTCAACTCGTCCTGAAGTCGTTTCATCAACTCATCGGCCTTGAACGTATCAAACTTGGAGATCCGTTTGATTTTTATTTCGGTTAAACGAACCAAATCTTCCTGAACAATAGTCCGGTAAAAATCAGGTTTGTAGGGGTCTAAACCTAGATCTATTGCTTCCAATACGGCATCCCAAGTGGTACATTCTTCAATGTCACGGTAAATGCGGTTTTCAATGAAAATCTTCTCCAAAGAAGAAAACAATAGCTTTTCTAAGAGCTCCCCTTTTCGTATTTCAAGCTCCTTGCGAAGCAATTCCTTAGTTTGTTTGGTGTTGTACTTTAAAATCTCATTGACTGTCAAGAAAATAGGCTTGTCCTCGATAATCACACAGGCATTGGGCGATATAGAAACCTCACAATCTGTGAAGGCATACAAGGCATCTATGGTTACATCTGGAGAAACTCCCGGTACCAATTGAATCTGAATCTCTACATCCTTGGCGGTATTATCCACCACTTTTTTGATTTTTATCTTTCCTTTCTCATTCGCTTTTAGGATAGAATCAATCAATGAATCTGTAGTTGTTCCAAAAGGTATTTCTTTGATTAGTAATGTTTTATTAGCATCCTCCTCAATTCTAGCTCTAATCTTTACTTTTCCACCTCGAAGCCCCTCTTGGTAATCCGAAAAATCCGCCAAACCGCCAGTAAGGAAGTCGGGAAGAACCTGTGGAGAATTACCCTTCAGCAGTTCAATTGACGCTTCGATCAACTCCCTAAAGTTGTGCGGAAGAATCTTCGTGGACAAGCCTACTGCAATCCCTTCTACTCCTTGGGCCAAAAGCAATGGGAATTTTACGGGCAGCGTTACGGGTTCTCTTTTTCTCCCATCGTAGGAAAGCTGCCAATCTGTAGTTTGTGGATTAAAAACCACATCCAAGGCAAACTTCGAAAGTCGAGCTTCGATGTATCGCGCAGCAGCAGCACCATCTCCAGTACGCACATCACCCCAGTTACCCTGCGTCTCAATCACCAGGTCTTTTTGGCCCATATTGACGATAGCATCTCCTATGGAAGCATCTCCATGGGGATGGTATTGCATGGATTGTCCAATGATGTTGGCTACCTTATTGAATCTACCATCATCCATCTCCTTCATGGCATGAAGGATTCTTCGCTGTACCGGCTTCAGCCCATCTTCAATAGCAGGAACAGCACGCTCCAAAATCACATAGGATGCATATTCAAGGAACCAGTCCTTATACATCCCTGTTACGGGCACAGAACCATGTAGGCTGTTATCAGGACTTTCAGAAAGGTGGGTATCGTCACTCATGTGAATATTCCTAGGGTTAAAGGAAATGGAGATTGGGAATAACTAGGGTACTTAAGAATCAACTTCAGCATCCACTTCTTCTGTTTCAAGTTTAGGGTCTTCGAGAGCCAAATCTTTTTCAATTCTCAAATTGTCAATAATAAATACTTGTCGATCTGGCGTGTTTTTACCCATGTAGAAGGTGAGTAAATCAACTATTTTGGTGTCTTTGGTCAATAAAATAGGGTCCAACCGAATGTCTTCCCCAATAAAGGTTCCAAATTCTTCGGGTGAAATCTCACCTAATCCCTTAAATCGAGTGATTTCAGGTTTATTACCTAACTTATGGATGGCACGCTGCCGTTCTTCATCTGAATAGCAATAGATCGTCTCCTTTTTATTTCTCACCCGAAATAAAGGAGTATCCAATATATATAGGTGCCCATTTTTGACGAGATCCGGAAAAAATTGCAAAAAATAGGTCATAATTAAAAGCCTAATATGCATCCCATCCACATCTGCATCCGTAGCAATCACAATCTTCCGATAGCGCAAGCTTTCAATTCCGTCTTCAATGTTGAGCGCGTGCTGGAGCAGGTTAAACTCCTCATTTTCATAAACGACCTTTTTTGTCATTCCAAAACAATTGAGCGGCTTTCCTCGAAGCGAAAATACAGCTTGCGTTTGCACATCACGGCTTTTAGTAATTGAACCTGAAGCAGAATCTCCTTCTGTGATGAAAAGCATGGTCTTATTTTTCGAATCCTCCTCTGCTTTAGGATCATCGTAGTGCACGCGGCAATCCCGAAGTTTTTTATTGTGAAGGTTTGCTTTTTTAGCTCGCTCGTTTGCTAATTTCTTAATCCCTGAGATTTCTTTGCGCTCACGCTCAGATTGCATAATCCGCTTCAATAAAGCTTCTGCGGTACTTGGATTTTTATGAAGGTAATTGTCTAACTCCACTTTAATGAAGTCATTGACAAAAGTTCGAAGCGTAGGTCCATCAGGGCCGATACTCTGTGAGCCCAGTTTAGTCTTGGTTTGAGATTCAAAAACAGGCTCCTGCACACGGACTGCAATTGCTGCTACGACGGATTGGCGAATATCAGAGGCATCAAAATCTTTTTTGTAAAACTCCCGTATTGTCTTTACCAAAGCTTCTCTAAAAGCAGCTAAGTGGGTTCCCCCTTGCGTGGTGTATTGCCCATTCACAAAAGAATAGTATTCCTCTCCATAACTTCCAGAGTGGGTGATGGCAACCTCAATATCATTCCCTTTCAAATGAATGATCGGGTATCGTATACTATCCTCGTCTACCTTATTGGACAATAGATCAAATAATCCCTTGTCTGAAAAAAACTTTTTCCCATTAAATTGGAGAGTTAGGCCTGAATTGAGGTAGGCATAATACCACATTTGATTTTCAAGATATTCAGGAATAAAGTGGTAATTTTTAAAAATAGAAGCATCTGGTGAAAAAACCACCTTGGTTCCATTTCGATCTGAAGACTTACCGATGGGAGGATCACTGACTAAAATCCCTTTTTCAAATTCAGCAACTTTACATTCCCCTTCTCGGAAGGATTGCACCTTGAAAAAGTCGGAAAGTGCATTAACTGCCTTGGTACCAACTCCATTAAGACCCACTGATTTCTGGAAAGCTCCCGAATCGTATTTACCACCCGTATTGATCTTGGAAACACAATCAATCACTTTTCCAAGTGGTATTCCTCGACCATAGTCTCGAACTTCTACTTTATGTTCTGAAATTTTGACCTCAATGGTACGCCCGTGTCCCATCATGTGCTCATCAATGGAATTGTCTAGGATTTCCTTGACCAACACATAAATACCGTCATCTGGCGCACTTCCGTCTCCTAATTTTCCAATATACATCCCCGGTCTCATCCGGATATGTTCCCTCCAATCAAGCGAACGGATGCTGTCTTCGGTATAACTTACTTCTTCTGCCATCGACTAGTTAATTCCCACTTGTGTGGATTTGAATTTTTTGAAAAGCAATACAAACAATGCTCCCACCCACACAAAAAGTACAACAGGCATCAATAAAAACCAAAGGTTATACGCCGAAGCACTAATTATCTCTTGATTGTTGATGGCATGGACAAATACGGCTGCCAACGATAAACTCAGGTTGACCCAGCCCCCAAAAGAATAAAACCATGTCAATAAGTAATCACGGTAAGGATCACCAATTGGAAATAGGCGATGTAATTTTCGATTGGCTTTTGTTTCTAAAGTTTTTGGAGTGTAAACCGTGATTAGATTGAAGACCAAAAACCCGAGCGAAAGCCCATAAAAAAAGGTGCTTTTTGCAAAATTCCGAAGCAAAATACCTTGATCTTCCAAACGAAAGCCGATCTGCTCGGGCAGTGCCGCATAGAAATATAAAAGCGCAAAGAGAAATACTAGCACGCTGAAGAAATAGAAAACCTTTCCGAATCTGTAATACATGAAATTTGGGATTGAAGCCGCAATATAACCGATTTGAATAAACCTTCTGCCCTTTGTTTGAGTTCAAAAGTGACAATTAAAGTCAAATTCTATTTTTACTAGTCATACAGCAGATCAAATGAAAATTCAAGCGATCTTTAAGCATTCAAATTCACACTAAATGAAAAATTCAGTTTTGGTATTAATCCTTTCGCTATTCGCATGGCTCAATGCCTGCAGCTTCGCAGTGGATGCAGGAAAAATTAATCTAGAAAACTGGAAATCAGATCGGTATGGATGCAAAGGGTTGCGCAAGCAAGACTTGGAAGAATTTCGCTCCATCAAAAATCAGTTTTTAGGAATCGACAATCAAGCTGTAATCAAGACTTTTGGTCGACCAGACCGAGTGGAACTCGTGGATAAGAGCCAAAGCTTTTTCTTTTATTTTATTGAGCCCAGTTCGGATTGCGATGGAGTGGAACTAAAAAAAGAACCCCTTCGGATTCTTTTTAGAATGAATGCCTTGAGCAAGGTCTCAGAAGTGACTATTACAGACCAGAATCCATAAAACACAAAGCAGCAGCACCTAGGGTGCCTGCGTTATTCTCAAGGGTAGCTTTTTTCAACTTTAGATCCTTGACATAATAGGGTGTCAAGAATTTGCGGGTGTTGTATTCGATGGTAGGCATCATAAACTCTAAGCCAGCAGCAATACCACCTCCAAAATACACATCCGTGACGTCCAGCACTCGAATTGTGGATACAATAGACTCACTGATAATTTCAGCAACTTCTTTAAATACCATCAAAGAAACCTCATTACCTGTTCGTGCAGTGTCCACCAGAAGATGGGTACCCAATTCCTTGCCTCTTAGCTCTCCTGCCTTTTCGGGATAAGCAGCAATTAAATTGGCCATCACCTTTAAAATTCCCTGCCTTCCAATTAAGGTTTCTAATCCAGCATTCCCTCTAGAAAGCATGTGTCCCATTTCAAGGGCATTTCCACGGGAACCTTTAAATACCTGTCCATCCAATACCAATGCACTCCCAATTCCTGTCCCCATGGTGATAAATAGGAAATTGGAAGAAACAGTCCCCTTGCCAAACTGAAACTCCCCAATTGCTGCCGCGGCAGCATCATTTTCAAGGAAAAAATCATGGTCAGGAAAATTAGACTTGAGCGCAGCCTTCAAGGGATAATTGTTCAAAGCTGGAATAGCGGGGATTTCAAGAGGGGTCATACGATCCTTACTCATCATGCCTGGCAAACCGATACCGACCTTTTGTACCTGCGGAAACTTATCCAAATAGGTTCCAATCACCTGCACAAAATTGGGTCCAAAGCCATCCGCATGTTCCCTGTAGGAAGTGGTATCCTCCTTGTAAAACTCAATTAAGTTCCCTGATTTATCTACTAATCCAATTTTAAGATGCGTTCCTCCAACATCTACTCCTAAAAACTGAGTATCCGAAATATTCATAATTCAATTCGTTCTTTTAGTTTGCTAAAAAAGCAAAACTATTCCTTTACTTCTTATAATCTTTGCCTATCTCAGAAAAAATTTTGAGAACCGCCGGGCAAACCAGCGTATTCTTCAAGGTCAAGTCCAAAATACCAAGCATATTCTTTCGATTTGTATGTGGGTATTCTCTGCAAGCCTTTGGACGATCTTCGTAGACCAAACATCTATTATCTGACCCTAGAAATGGGCAAGGTGCGCCTTTAAAAACACAATCCCTCCTCATCCCGAAACAGATAGGTGTCTATAAATTCACTTAACCGCATCCGAAAACCTTTTGAAAGTCGATCAATATCCGTTTGAATGAGGATGGAACTCGTGGTTTTGCAGCAATTGGCACAGTCTAAACAATCTAACTTTTCAAAAACTTGTTTATGTGTTTGATCAAACCTAGCATCCAGGTTTTTCGGACGTGTGGCTTTAAGCTTTTCCTTAATTTTTTTATTTGCCGGAAACTCCGACTTACTCTCCTTGTAAAATTTAGCTAGTTCTAGGGACACAGCTTCTATTTTTATTGAGTTTTAACTTGAAAAAATGAATTTGTACCCTCCTTTAGTCTTGACTAATTGAAATGCCATCGGCATGAATAGTAATCTCTCGGGCTTTGTACAATTGTCCAATGCACTGTTTGAACTGCTTTTTACTCATCCCTAAAACTTTCTGAATTGTTTCAGGATCTGATTTGTCATGAATCGGTAAAAAACCTTTCTCTTGGATAATTTGAAGAATTTTTTCAGCGCCCTCCTCGTATTTTACACGGCCAAAAGGAAGTAGCTGAAGATCTAATTTACCATCATCTCGGCGCTTTTTTACCCAAAGTTTACGCACTTCCCCAATTTCCAATTCCTGAAATACCTCATTGGAGAACACCAAACCTTCGTATCTGTCTTCCAGTAAAACCTTATATCCTAGCTCAGTTTTTTCGAAAATTAACCCTTCACATTCATTCCCAGAAACATAATCTTTTGGTGCAGGATGCATAAATTCCCGATACTTACTTACCCCAATTAATCGATCGGAGCGGTAATCCACACATAAACGAATCAAGTATTTTTCACCGGCAGTCATTGGCTTGGCCATTTCGGCATTAGGAACAAATAGATCTTTCAATAACCCCCAATCCATAAATGCTCCAAAAGAAGTCACTTCCTTGCAAGTCAATACCCCAAATTGATCTAAGAGCAGAAGAGGTGTGTCAGTAACAGCCACAGGTCGATCTTCACTATCCGTATACACAAAAACAGTTACTTCATCCCCAGCCTTCTCTTCACCGTTCAGGTATCCTTTGGGAAGTAACACTTCTTCGCCGTCCCCACAGGCCAGATAGGCTCCAAAATCCGTGAATCGATTAATGTATAGGCGGTTTACCAGTCCGAGTTCTTTCATTTGCCAAAGGTAAAGATTTATCCTAGTTCAAGAGGGATAAAAATACGGACATTCCCTGTCAGGAAGCCCACAATTGAGTTGGAATTAGAGCGGCTTACCCGTAGTTTTGAACAGCACTAATTCGAATAATTCCCAGCTTACTTTTTTCTAAGTTCTATAGAGATGAAAAATATTTCAGTCATCGGTTCAGGTACCATGGGCAATGGCATTGCCCACTTATTTGCACAGCGAGGTTTTGAAGTAGCTCTTGTGGATCTTTCTCCAGATCAACTCAACAAGGGCATGGCTACAATTGCCAAAAATATGGATCGGCAAATCGCCAAAGGGACCCTGTCGGAAGCTGATAAAGACGCTTCTTTGCATCGGATTACCCCCTATACCAGCCTTGCTGATGGAGTACAGAAAGCAGATTTAGTGGTGGAAGCAGCTACAGAAAAGATTGAAATAAAATTGGATCTATTCCGTCAATTGGACCTACTCGCTCCTGCTACCGCAGTATTGGCATCCAATACCTCCTCTATTTCCATTACCCAAATTGCAGCAGTTACGCAACGCCCTGGCCAAGTGATTGGCATGCATTTCATGAATCCTGTTCCAGTTATGAAGCTGGTGGAAGTGATTCGTGGCTATGCTACTTCCGAGGAGACCACAAAGCATATTATGGTCTTATCGTCACAATTGGAGAAAGTACCGGTAGAAGTGCAGGATTATCCTGGATTTGTGGCCAACCGTATTTTGATGCCCATGATTAACGAAGCCATCTATACCTTGTACGAAGGAGTGGCAGGTGTTTCCGAAATTGATACAGTCATGAAGTTAGGTATGGCACATCCCATGGGTCCACTTCAGTTGGCTGATTTTATTGGTTTGGATGTGTGCCTTTCCATTTTGCGTGTCCTACACGAGGGATTTGGCAATCCAAAATATTCCCCTTGCCCCTTACTCATCAACATGGTGGCCGCTGGCTTTAAAGGAGTGAAATCTGGAGAAGGATTTTACTGTTACCCAACTGGCACCAAAGAATACCCAGTTTCCCCGCGATTTTTAAGTTAATCAAGTCAACCATGCATGTAGCAGTATCAGGAAATATAGGAAGTGGAAAAACCACGCTGACGGAAAAATTGGCAAAACACTACGGCTGGAGTGCTGAATTTGAAGCAGTAGATGATAACCCTTACCTACCCGATTTTTATGAGGACATGAAGCGTTGGTCTTTCCACCTTCAAGTTTACTTTCTGAATTCGAGGTTCAACCAAATTAAAAAAATCCAAGGAGGCTCTATTTCTACTATTCAAGACCGAACCATTTACGAGGATGCCTACATCTTCGCAGCCAATCTGTACAAAAGCAAATTGCTTTCAGAGCGTGATTATGCGAATTACAAGAGTTTATTTAATTCCATGATCTCCCATGTAAAGGCACCAGATCTTCTGATTTATTTGAAGGCAGACATTCCAAAACTCGTAGGCCAAATCGAAAAGCGAGGAAGAAGCTACGAAACCGCCATGCGGATTGATTACTTGAAAAATTTAAATTCCCACTACGAAGAGTGGATTGGGAGTTATAAGGAAGGTAAATTATTGATTATTGATGTCAATAATTTGGATTTTGTGGAGCGCGCAACTGACTTTTCCTTCATTGTCGAAAAAATTGAGCGTGAAATATTTGGGCTATTTGCCTAAGTACGCTTTTAAAGTCCACGATCCCAATTAGGCCAATTTTCGCATCAGCCACCCAAATAGCATACTGCGTTGCTCCTCTTTGGGATTAATTAAAAGTTGATCCAATCGCTTCAAAGATCCGCCAGTCATGATGGTCTCGTACGGGCTCAATCGAATTAGTTTATAGCCATGTATGCGACTGAGCAAGTCCACTTGCATGTGGTTGTAGGCGAGTAATTTCCATCCTGTCGCTCCTACCCCATGAAAATCTCCTGGTTCCGATGGTTTTCCAAACATACGAGTTGCCAAGGGTGAACCTTCCCAAATGCGTTGCTGCGTACCTACTTTCAACGCTTCTTTCTCATAGGTTCGACAGAGGCGTTTATGGCCTTCCAAAAAAGTAAATTGAAATTCTTCATACATCTCGGACCTAAATGTGATCCCTCGGTACCGATTGAATACCAATTCGTCATCCCAAAGGATGAGGGTTCTTCCAATCTTAAAGTCTACTTGTATTTTCTCAAAAAGTGGGAAGGAACCCTTACCTCCAAGTTCATCCACTACTCCAGCGAGCCAACCCTTTCCTCGTGCATCAAGGTACTGCGGCTGGACTTCAAAATCTACTTTCCAATCGTAAGTCGCTCCCCCTTCTTTTAAAATCAGGTCCAGTTGCCTGGTCATCAGGTGCTCCATCGGCTTAACTTACTTCTCGGATTATTTCCCAAGTATGGTCCGCCAACAATTTTATTTCTGCTACAAAATTTGCCCAATTCTTTTTTCTACCCCATTCTTCCGGCCCAATCATGCTCATGAAGTCTATGCCATCCTCTTTTTGATACAAAAAGTAACGGTGGTTGATCAACGGTTCAAATGAAATAGAGGCTTGGTAAATGCGTTCAGAAACTTCTATACGCGATTGAATTTTCTTGGCTTGATCTGCCAAAAGTTTCATTTGATCATATATCTGGGCCATTTGCATGTCAGTTTGACTATGCATTGCTGCCACTGCTCTTCCCGTTATTTTTCCCTTATCTTCTGGCTTAATTAATGCACTACCTGCATGGTGTCCATACGGAAGAAGCCCAGGGTTTTCCGTGGTCTTCTCCTTCATCAAATCAAGATCCAAACGATCTACATCAATCTTCTTTCCTATCATGCGTTCTATTTTTCAACTTCTGTAGAAATTCGCTCTTTCAAATTACCCTTCGAGCCAGGAAAAGTGGTTCTTCTGGATATGTCGTAGCTCACATAGATAATAATCACCATGAACACGACAAATAGGAACAAGAAGATTTTTTTATTTTTCTGCATCAGTAGAAAGATTAACACACAAAACTAATGACAATTCGCTTTTTGTTTCTGTTTCACTAACTCATTTTCTATCTTATTTCTTCCAAAACGAAAGAAATTAATTCAAAAAGAGGGTAGTTAAGGTGTAGAACTCAATCCAAGGTCAATTGTTAAAAAAGGAGTTGTTTAAATATTACATTCTAAATTCCATCAATGGAATGCCTTCAAACAAAGTAGAATGATAAATTGCAGTTCTAAGTGAAATCAATTTTCTAGTGGAATCTTTCCATGTACTATTCTAGTGATAGAATGTTGGATCCGTTCAATTTGAATTTACCCTTTACCTCACTTCTAAATAAATAATCCTCATGCTGATGCGCTATCGATCACTTTTCCTTTGCCTTCTTCTTATACCTGGATCCTTCCTCACAAGTAAAGGGCAATCCAGTTCACCAAAAGGTCTTGTGGCAGATCATGCCATGGTCGTTTCGGCGCGTGAAGAAGCTTCCAAAATTGGCATCGAAATCCTAAAACAAGGAGGAAATGCCTTTGATGCAATGATGGCTACGGAAATGGCCTTGGCAGTTACCTTCCCTTTTGCAGGGAACCTTGGTGGCGGTGGCTTTATGGTGTATCGCATGGCGGATGGGCGTATTGGCAGCTTGGACTACCGAGAAAAAGCACCTTTAGCTGCTACCAAAGACATGTATTTGGATAAAGATGGAAATGTGATTCCAAATTTGAGTACCCAAGGGATGTTGGCATCAGGAGTACCTGGTACCCTAGCAGGTATTTTTGAAGCCCAGGCTAAGTTTGGAAAGCTTAAGCCCAATCAAGTGTTGCAACCCGTAATTGATTTGGCTCGAAATGGCTATGTGGTCTCTAAAAAACAAGCTGAAAGCTTACGCAACCATCGGCAGATTTTTATCCAGGTAAATGGTCCAAACACCTTTTTTGGAAAAGAATTTCAAGCGGGAGACACTATAAAACAACCCGCACTCGCGAATACTTTGGAGCGAATTGCTAAAAAAGGAAAAAATGAGTTTTACAAAGGAGAGACGGCCAAGATCTTGGTAAACCATTTTCAAACCAATGGAGGAATCATTTCCAAAAAGGACCTGATTCAGTACAAAGCTGTGTGGAGAGACCCCATTGTTTTCCCCTACCGAGATCTGAAAATTATCTCCATGGCTCCTCCAAGTTCCGGAGGAATAACTTTGGGCCAAATTCTCAAGATGTTAGAGCCCTATCCCCTCAGCAAACTGGGGCACCATTCCTCCGAATATGTACAACTTCTCGTGGAGGCAGAGCGTCGTGCCTATGCGGATAGAAATCACTATTTAGGGGATCCTGATTTCGTAAAAATACCTACAAATCAACTACTTGATCCCAGTTACCTTAAGTCAAGAATGAGTAATTTTTCATTTGAAAAAGCGAGCAAGTCGGCAGATATTGCCCATGGAGATCTATCCTTTGAAGAAAGTATGGAGACTACCCACTACTCTATTGTGGATGCGGATGGCAATGCGGTATCGGTCACCACTACACTCAATGGTGCCTATGGTTCAAAGGTATTTGTAGAGGAATTGGGCTTCTTTATGAACAATGAAATGGATGATTTCAGTGCCAAAGCTGGAGTCCCCAACATGTTTGGACTGGTAGGTACGGAAGCAAATAGCATTGCTCCTGGCAAGCGCATGCTTAGTTCCATGACTCCTACGATTGTAGAAAAAGAGGGCAAACTCTCCATGGTCGTGGGTACGCCGGGAGGTTCCACCATCATTACTTCCGTGTTGCAGACCATTTTAAATGTCTATGAATTTGATATGGGCATGCAGGAAGCGGTAAATGCCCCTAGATTTCATCACCAGTGGTTGCCTGACCTCGTGAATTTTGAACCCAAGGCATTTGGCACTACACTCGTAAATCAGCTCAAATCCAAGGGATACTTACTCTATGAAGGAAATAGCACTATCATTGGAAAAGTAGATGCCATACGGCTCTTATCCAATGGTAAACTCGAAGGAGGTGCTGATCCGAGAGGAGACGACAAGGCGGTGGGTTATTGAGTTAGGAGATGTTGAACCATCACCTCCTGCCTATTTTTAGATCTTGATTGCCGTTAGTCACAAACTTTCAAGGCATTAAGCTTAAATTTTTAATTTAGAGGATTACTAGCCCATATGCTACCCATGAAAAACCGTCGAGAGTTTATCCAAAAATCAGCCCTCGGACTGACAGGTCTTCTTACTGCTCCTACCTGGTTGTCAGGTGCCCCAGCTTTCATTCAATCCTTAGGGAAGCCCAACTCTCGGATCAATGGAGTTCAGATCGGTTGCATCACCTACTCCTTCCGCTCCATGGCAGACCAAAGTGCAGAAGCAACCCTCAAATACGTGCTTGATTCTGGTATTTCATCCATTGAGCTGATGGGAGATCCTGCGGAGAGTTTTGCAGGCATGCCTACTCCTACCTTCAATCGTTCACGGATTTTTCAATTAGGTGGAAAGCAGCGTCGCGGAGAAACCCTTACGGAAGACGAAAAAAAGGAACTTGCAGATATTCAAGCACAAAGTGTTGCCTTCAACAAAACGGTTTCAGATTGGCGCGCCAATGCAGACATGAAGAAGTTTGAACAATTTGGTAAAATGTATAAAGATGCGGGAGTAAGCATTTATGCGTTCAAGCCCAATGCCTTTGGAGCAAATAACTCTGACCTGGAGGTGGCGTATGGTATGCGTGCAGCCAAAGCTTTAGGTGCAAGCCATGTAACTTTAGAACATCCATCGAATGATGAGCAGACGATGCGCTTGGGCAAACTTGGAGAAAAAGAACAAATGTCTGTGGGCTACCACGGACATGAACAAGAGACCTTTACTTTTTGGGATACTGCTCTTGGACAAAGCTCAAAAAATGGCTTAAACCTTGACGCAGGACATTACATTGCTGCAGGCCATACGGATTTGATCCCTCTCATTGAGAAACATCATTCTAAAATTTTCAGTATGCATACCAAGGATCGTAAAACTCCAGCAAATGGCAAAGGAAACGTTACTTGGGGTACGGGTGACACCCCTATTGGGGATGTTTTGCAGCTGATGAAAAAAAATAAATATTCCTTTCCAGCTACCATTGAGTTGGAATACCAAATTCCTCAAGATTCTGATCCGGTGAAAGAAGTTCAAAAATGTCTGGAATACGCTAGAAAAGCATTAGGCTAAAAAAAGGGGATCTCTCCCCTTTTTTTATTTATGTCCCTCTGGCATTTTTTCACCTGCCAAAACTTCAAATGGAAGTCGGTTGGATTTGGGAGGGATAGGACAAGTAGCAAACTCCGTATAGGCACAAGGAGGATTGTATGCATAATTAAAATCAAGGGTCGTCATTCCCTTAGTATCCGGAGGATTCACGTACAGGTAGCGACCTGTGGGATAGGTTTGCAGGGCACTCGTCTCATCGGAAAACAAAACAAAGAACTTTCCTAGCTCATCCAAAACTAGAAGTTCAAAAGTCTTGCCTTCGTATTCAAACTGAAGCACTCCTATCACTTTCCAGGAAATCAACTGACCCAATACATTCGGGATGTCCAATGTTTGATTAAATCTAGGAATCAATTTTGCCGGAAAACGAAAGGTTGAATTATAGTCAAAAGTTGGTGTAGGAGTAAATTCCTGGAGTTTGGGATGGTTTAAATCACGCAGACGAAGTGCATACTTCCCGCCACGCTGAATAATAGACCACTTCCAATTCTTGTAGTAAACCCCTCCTGAGCCATAAGCAATGGGGTACACCAAAATCCTCTTGGATTGTGGCGGGTTAGAATTCTTTTGAATGGCCAATTCCGTAGGTTCAAACCAAACCGAGTCTTGTCCAAATTCAAACATGCCAAGCGTAGCCGAATCCGATTTTTCTGCAAAGCCAAGGGAATTTGCACTCACTGTTTCTAAATAGGGAGAATCTGCCTCTATCCAAATCAATCCTACTAAATTGAGCCATCCATCTTCTCCAGTCAACTCAGCTGTTCGCTTGATTTTCCACTGTTCAAACTCCCCTTCTTGAGCAACCGAAACGCTCACAAAAGCAAGTAAGGTCAAGAGAAGAAGGGAATACTTCATTGTCGTTTCAAATTTTCAAGTTATACCTAACGCTTTAATATACAGCGAATTACTATTCACTAGTTAAATTAGCTAAAAAAGACTAGCTACTTTTTGAATTCGATGCAATGCTTCTTCCAACTCTTCTTCTTTTTTGGCAAAACAAAAGCGAAGCACTTGATGATCCTGCCCATTTGAATAAAATACGGATACGGGAATACAGGCCACCTTAAGCTGCCGAGTCATCTGCTCAGCGATCAGTACATCGGATTTTTTACTGAGATGTCCATAGGTGGCCAACTGGAAAAAGCTTCCTTGACTAGGTTTGAATTGTAATGGGGTCAGTGCCAGTCCCTTCAAAAACAGGTCTCGTTTTTTCTGGTAAAAAGCAGGCAATTCAAGGTATTTCTCAGCGTCTTCAAGGTATTCAGCAAGCGCATATTGGAGAGGCGTCACCGTACTAAAGGTTAGGTACTGGTGCACTTTTCGAAATTCAGTACTTAACACTTTCGGTGCAATGCAATACCCTATTTTCCATCCTGTGACATGGAAGGTTTTGCCAAAAGAACCGCACACAAAGGTTCTCTCCTGTAAAATAGCATTCGAGCCCAACGAAATATGGGTTCTACCGTCAAAAAGAATATGTTCGTATACTTCATCACTGATTACGAAAAGGCCGGTTTCCGATACCAAAGACGCCAATTGATTTACATCCTCAATGGTCCAAACATAGCCACTAGGATTATGTGGACTATTGACCACAATCGCTCGGGTTTTTGAAGTTATTTTTGAACCTACTAGCTCCCAATCCACCGAAAAATCAGGCGATTGCAAAGGCACGAATACTGGAACACCTCCATTCAAGGTAATTGCAGGCACATAGCTATCGTAGGCTGGTTCCAAGACAATCACTTCATCTCCTGGATGAACGATGGCTGTAAAAGCTGCAAAAAGGGCTTCCGTGGCTCCTGATACAATGGTAACCTCCGATTCTGGATCTGGATAATATCCTTGGGTGAGTTGAGTCTTGATAGCCAGGGCTTGTTTCAATTCGGATACCCCTGACATGGGAGCATATTGGTTAAATCCTTCTCGGGTATACTTGGCCACCAACTCCAATAAGACCGGGTCTGAACCAAAACCAGGAAATCCTTGAGCCAAGTTAATCGCATTTTCCTCCTGCGCCATTCGAGACATGGTCGTAAAAATGGTCGTTCCGACCTGAGGGAGTTTTGAAATCAGAGACATTTAATCCGCAAAGTTGAGTTTCTTCTTGTCAAGAAAGGAATTTTTTTCAAATTTGAGAAGTAAAGCATCGCCTCTATGAAATTCCAAATCCTTCTTTTTACACTTCTTGGCCTTTTACTCTTCGCCTGCACGGTAGAATCCCCTGAAGATCCCCTGGATGTATACCGAAATATAGCCTATAATGCCTTGAGTCCTACGCAAAAAGCATCGGTACTGGGAGATTGGCAAAAGGCTGAAGTGAGTGCTTGGACCAATGGAAATTATCTAGTCGTCTTTCAAACCAAAGATAACATGGGGCTAATCCGAGTAGTGGTAGACCCAGTAAATGGTAGGGTAGTCGAAATACTGATTTAATTGTTCTGAGCTCCAAGATAGATGTCTCACTACGAACAACTTAAAAAACCTATTTTCCTTCCTCAAATCAATTGTGATCTTGGGGAGGGAGTAGCTTGGGAGGAAGAAATTTTTCCGTTTATCGATGTTGCTAGTCTTGCCTGTGGAGGACATTATGGAACTCAAGAGAGTTTGGACAACTCACTTAATCTTGCAAAAAAATTCAATAAAAAAGTAGGGGCACATCCCTCCTATCCGGATCGGATAAATTTTGGACGGGTAACCCAAAATATACCTACAGAAGATTTATTAGAACAAATTGGACATCAAATCGGATGGTTTGTGGAATGTGCATGGGCACATAAGGTGCCTATGGATCATATTAAATTCCATGGAGCATTATACAATGACGCTGCCACAGACCCAGCGCTTGCGCGTTTTCTTACTAGTTTTCTAGCGGCAGTTTACCCAACCATTCCGCTTCTTGTCCCCCCACATTCACAGTTAGAGCATCATGCGCAGCTAAAAGGTATTCCCATTCGGTTAGAGGTATTTGCAGATAGATCCTATACGTCCAATTACCAATTAAGCCCTCGAAGTCAGGAAGGATCCTTACTCAAAACCTTAGAATCGGTTGATTCCCAAGTGAATCGGTTAATTTTTGAAGGAAAATTAATGAGCCAAACAGGTGAATACTTACCCATTGTAGCAGATACGCTATGCTTCCATGGAGATAATCCAAGCATAGTAGATTTTTTGCCTACCCTTAGAAAACGGTATTGGTCATGAAACCTACCTATCAACTTATCAGCCCAACCCTAGGCGAATTGGTGTGGAATGCTGACCCGACAGATGAATTACTTTCAATTCAATTTGCATATTTGACCTATATTCAAACCAACTTTTCAACTACACTACTCGAAGTTCGTCAAGGTTTCACTCGACTTAGTTTGGTTTGGAATAATTCATCTTCTCAACAAGAATTTATACAGCTGTCAGGAACACTAAACTTAATTACTGAGCCTCTTCCCGAAAAAATATGGCAGGTTCCTGTATGTTACAGTTTCGAATTTGGACAGGACTTAGAAAGTTTTGCTAGATCCAAGAGCTTAAGTCCAGAGGAAGTAATTCAACTTCACATCCAGCCTCGCTATCGCATTCATTTTTTTGGCTTTCTACCAGGTTTTTTCTATTTGAACGGCCTTTCGCCTAAACTTCATTTTCCTAGAAAAAGTATCCCCTCTCTAGCAGTTCCTCCAGGATCTGTAGCCATAGGTGGGAAGCAAACTGGAATATACCCGCAACAAAGTCCAGGCGGATGGCATATCATCGGAAGAAGCCCAATCCCCTTTTTTGATAGGAAGCAAGATCCACCTGTGTGGGCAAAACCCGGAGAGCAAATCCAGTTTATACCCATCAATCCTACTCAATTAGAAAATTGGTCGGATGAGGATACCAAAACTTTTCTCCAATGAGCCTAAACCTAGGAAAAGCACAACTTTTACGTTGTCCCCTTGGAACCTCCTTACAGGATGAAGGGCGAGTTTTGGGGGCTAACTATGGCATCCCGAGATCGGGGGCCATGGATTTGCATGCCTACCATTGGGCCAATCACCTTCTCCAAAATTCAAACGATGCAGTCGCCTTGGAAATGGTTCAGCCTGGTCTCAAAATTAAGTTTGAGGAGCCTTGCCTCGTTTCATTGGCAGGTGCAGTTGCCGTGGTATCTGTCAACCAATCACCCATTTCAAATCCTTCAATCATTGCCATGGGTTCTGATGATATCCTAGAGATTGGAAAATTTCACAACGGAGCCCGATTATATCTCTGCATTGAAGGTGGGTTTCAGGTTGAAAAATACCTTGGATCAGGAAGTGATTTTGTGTCGATAACTACTCCCTCGAAACGATCTACGGGGGACACCCTTTATTATCTTTCAAATCAAACTAAAACTGTCCTCCAGGCAAAACCAAAATGGACAACAGACTGGTTTGAACCTGAGGTGATTCGGACCTATCCTGGTCCAGATTGGGAGCTTTTATCACCGACACAGCAAAGTCAACTCCTGAATCAAGCATTTCACATTTCCAATTTGAGCAATCGAATGGGAATACAACTGGACGAATTGGTAGTGAATGAATTGGAAGATCTTCCCACCAATCCCGTTTTCCCAGGCACAGTACAATTAACCCCAAGTGGAAAAATGATCATATTAATGCGAGATGCAGGGGTTACTGGGGGCTATCCTCGAATCTTGCATCTTTCTGAGGATGGGCAATCTCAGTTGGCACAGAAAAAAGTAGGCGACCCCATTCGATTTCAACTTATGGAGACGATTACAGCTGGATAAATCCAAATAAATGGGGAGAATTGTTGAGCTTTTGCTAAAAGTAAATTACCTTGAAATTCTAAGCCTCTTCCAAAACAACTAGCCATGGACGCTTCCCTCTCTCAAAAAATAACCGCCTTAAACAAAAAAGTAGAAGTTGTAGAAATGCAGTTGGAAAGCTTTAAGCTGGGGTTTCCTTTTTTGAGCTTGGTGGCTCCAGCTACTCCAGCTCGAGGGATACAGGTGTGGTCGGAAAGCCAAGTGAAGGATTATCAAAGCTATTTTGAAAAAAGAGCCTCAGAATTAGAGCTTGTTAAATTTGTACCTGCCTCCGGTGCAGCCAGTAGAATGTTTAAAGATCTTTTTTCTTTTTTAGACACTGAGGAGGATCAACTAGATGGGAGTACCCAAAAATTTATTTCTCAACTTCATCAATTTGCTTTTTACCAGGATTTAAATGATCGACTTCAAAAAGAAGGTGAATCCATCCACAGTCTATTAGAAAAAAAGGAGTTTAAAAAATTAGTGAGCCGCCTCCTTACTGACTCAGGATTAGGATACGGAAACTTGCCCAAAGGTCTTTTGAAGTTTCATGCATATGCAGATGGAAATAGATGTCCTGCCGAGGAGCATTTGGTTGAAGGCACACAGTATGGAGTAGGTAAAAATAAAGAAGTTCAAATTCATTTTACGGTTTCTCCAGAACATCTAGAAGGATTTAAATCTGAAATTAATCAGCATCTTCCAAGGCTGCGGCAACAAACAGGTTTGGAATTTAAGGTGGCTTTTTCCCAACAAAAAAAATCTACAGACACCATCGCCGTGAATGCTTCGAATGAACCTTTCCTGGAAGAAGATGGAAGTCTTTTATTTCGGCCTGCTGGACATGGAGCACTTTTAGAGAATCTAAATGAGATTTCAGCAGATTTGATTTTTATTAAAAACATTGATAATGTAGTTCCAGATCGGCTAAAACCAATTGCTCAAACTTACAAAATGGCCCTGGCGGGATGGTTACTTGAAGTCCAAGCCCGTATATTTCGAGCATTAAAAGCACTAGATCTAGAAGTATCACCCGAATCAGTACAATTTGCAGCCGAAATCTATGAATTAGACTTGGGTGGACTTGTCCCTGAGTCAATTAAGGAAAGTAGGTTAAAAGAGCAGGCGGCATTTTATAAGACCAAACTCAATCGCCCCATTCGTGTATGTGGAATGGTAAAAAATACTGGCGAACCCGGTGGAGGTCCTTTTTGGATTCAAGAAAAGGATGGAACGCAGTCCCTTCAAATTCTAGAAACCGCTCAAATTGACACATCAAACCCTGAGTCTTTAGGACATTTACAGGCATCTACCCATTTCAACCCAGTAGATTTGGTTTGTGGAACGCGCAATTACCAAGAGCAGGCTTTTGACCTGCTTCAATTTCGAGACATGAACACTGGATTTATTACCGAAAAATCCAAAAGTGGAAAGTTATTAAAAGCCCTTGAACTACCTGGATTATGGAATGGAGCCATGGCGCATTGGAATACCCTTTTTGTGGAAGTTCCCTTGCTTACCTTCAATCCGGTAAAAACCATCAACGACTTACTTCGCGAGGAACACCAGGCCTAGAAGAATCCTTTTTGTATCTGCTCTGTCAAATACGCTTTTAACTCGATGCCTTCTTCTACTTTAATTTCACCTGGAAGACTTAAAATAAACCGCGCCAAGCCAGGCAGATGAGGGATCTCCCCTACAAAAAAATATTGATTTCGATTTTTAATTTGAATATAGGGCCGTGCAGTTGGGTATTCTTCTACCATCAGTTGGTAAGCTTTTTTGCTCAGCCTTAATTTGATGTGAAACTTTCCTTTGCCCGTAAATCCAAACAAGGCCTGCTCGGGAAGTTCATGTGCTAATTCCGACTTCCAGCTCTCAGAAGCGATGACCACCTCTCCCATTCGTTCAATCTTAAACATTTTCATGGATTGACTTTCCTGTTCAAACGCATGAATATGTTCGTAATCTGAAGTAAAACCAACAGGCTCTACCAAACGATCAGATACGGTATCACTGCTCAAGGAATAATAATCCTTGATCCAAATCTGCTTTTTATGCGTGATTCCTTGTGCAATTACGTCTACCAATCGTCCCAGATTAGCCTTAAACAAGTCTTCCGTAGTCAGTTGCAGCCCAGCTTGGAGGTTCAACTTTTGGACCACTGCATCTTTCAATGAATTGCCTTTTCCTTGACTGTCCAATACGGTGCTAAGCCACTGGCTTTCTTCCGCAGAAAAAGTGGTATTATTTGGTTTGGGTAAATATTCAGGGCGCTCTTGAATCTTGTACTTGCTAAACTCCTTTACGACTACAAATCCCAAAGCCTCTAACAGTTTAAAATACCTGTAAATGGTCCGTTCGTCAGTTTGCAACAATTCAGCAAGGCGATGCACAGGCTTGCCAATAGTGCCTTGCAATAAGTTTATCAATTTGAATACGCGTAAAATCTTCTGCTGTTCAACGGGGCTAGATTGGGCCATATTTTTGACGATTAGTGTCTAAAATTACAACTATGTAAATTAGCAAACTAAATTTTGACACTAATTGTCGATTTATCTAGATGAAAAAATAAAGGTCTCAATCCCCTAAAGAATTGAGACCAAAATCAATTTGACCCAAACACAGAAACCGATCAGGACAAGATCTTACTTGTTGATCGTGAGTGTAGTACCCGAAACAGATGTGCTATACACATCTAAAGGTTGGCCGGCCGGGCCTTGCAGCACTTTTCCTGCGATATCAAAAATGGAATTGTGACAGGTACAGGTAAACTGATTATTGGTAAATGACCAACTATCGAAACAACCGGAGTGGGTACATACCGAGGTCAAAGCCACATACGTACCATTGAGATTTGCTACCAACGTTTTGGCAGAAGTGATTAACAACCAACCTCCTGAAGCGGCTAGCTTATTTTGAATAGTCAGATTCACCTGTACCGTATTTCCTGAAATGGTAATTCCATTGGGAGCAGTTGTAGTTGGCGGCGTAGTCGTATCGTCTGGTTCCTCAGAACTAACACACGAAGTAAAAAAGGAAATCCCAAAAGTACCAATGATGGTAGCTAAACCTGCTTTTTC
>CAMBMU010000027.1 GCA_945868725.1 Spirosoma fluviale | reverse complement strand
ACGATAATCGTTACAACACCTGGAGGAACGGCAACGAGTGCTACAAGTTTAACAGTAATTCCTGCACCAACACTTACTTCTTTTACCCCAACGTCTGGGGCTGTGGGCACCACGGTGACCCTTACAGGAACAAACTTTACAGGTGCTACAGCAATTAGTTTTAACGGAACAGCAGCGACAACATTTAGTGTTGCAAGTGCCACAAGTATAACAGCGACTGTGCCTACCGGAGCAACAACAGGAACGATAGTCGTTACAACACCTGGAGGAACGGCAACGAGTGCTACAAGTTTTACAGTAGTCTCACTTAACCCCACCCTTACGCTAAGTAATAATAGTCTTCCTACATTGGGCAATTGCAAGATACCGAGGGTAATTCCTAATCACGCCACTCTTTCCACAGATATAACTATTACGGCTTCAGACATTGTTAATATTAGGGTTCCTAATCCATTTTCACAGATTCCGTTAAATAATCCATTTTTAGTGTATCAAAATGGTGCTGATTGGAAATACTATATAACGCCTTTGTATACGAGTGGTAATGCTACCATTGCATCAACCAACGCAATCACGCTCAACGAATTGCTGATTGCCTCCCCAGGAGTTAAGGCAGAATCAGATAACATTAATGGACAAGGTATAACTTCGCCAACTTCCTTTGATCAAGTTAGAGGCGTAGCTGCTTCCGCAAATACCAGCTTATCCTATTATGAGTCATTTACAGTTTCAGGGCTGGATTTATCATCGAATGTTACCATTACGCCTCCTGCTAACTTTCAAATAGCCACTAATCCAACTACTTGGATAGGCTCTTCATCCACCCTTACCTTAAGCCCTACTTCAGGAACGGTTGTTTCAACACTAATTTATGTACGTCCAGTCCCTGGTATTGCTGCGGGGTCTTATTCAGGAAACATTACGGTAGTTTCAGGGTCAATCAATAGCACGAAGCCAGTCAGTGCCACAATTAGTACACCCATTGCCTTCACAACTGAACCAGTGGAAGCAGTAAGTGTGTGTCAAAATTCAACCTATTCACTGACTGCAGCAGCAACCGGTTCGGGATTAACCTACCAATGGTATTCTACAACCACGAATTCAACATTAGGAGGCACAAGTTTGGGTAGTGCCAATGGCGCTCAAACAGCTTCCTTATCGATTAATACCGCCACTGTAGGAACTGCTTATTATTATGTAGTTGCTTCAGGAACATGTGGTTCGATAGCCAGCACCGTTTCTACGGTAACTGTTACAGCTCCTTCAGTTGGGGGAACTGCAGCAGCAACGGCACTTACTATTTGTCCCAATACCACCACGACCCTGTCTGTTACTGGGTATACGGGCAATACTATCCAATGGCAACAATCGGCTAATGGAACTACAGGATGGGCTGATGTAAGCGGAGGATCAGGAAGCACAACCTTTAGCTACACTACTGCTGCATTAGCTACTCTCACGTATTTTAGAGGAGTGGTAGCTAATGGCTCCTGCAGTGCTGTTTTTACCAATACTGTAGCAATAGCCATCCATGCCCCATCGGTTGCAGGAACGGCAGCTGTTCCGAATAGTTTTTTGGCAGTAGGGGCTAGTACTACACTTAGTTTGACTGGCCATACTGGAGCCATTCAATGGCAACAATCTCTGGATGGCGTGGCTTGGAATAACGTAAGTGGAGGAGCAGGAGCGACCACCTCTAGCTACACGACACCGGCTTTGTCCTTCACAACGTATTTCCGTGCTGAAGTAACTAATGCTTCGTGTAATCCGGTCTATAGTAACCCGCTCTTGCTGACTATACCCGTTACGATCAATTTGAGTTCCTTAACATTGGCTACGGGAGCATCAACTCCAGCTTTTAATTCGAGCAAATTCGATTATGCGGTTGTTTTAAGTACAGGAGCGACTGGTTTCAGTTTTACGCCAACGCTAAATGATGGTGCTGGTAGCATCACAATAAATGGAGTAACGCATGCAAATGGTACTTTATTTTCGGATGTGCTAAACGGACAATCAAAATCGTATTTAATCCTAGTAACATCTTCAGACGGGATGAGTACGAAAGAGTACCGATTGAATGTATTGGTTCCAGCGGTAAACAATTCATTTTCTGTATCACCAACTTCAGTTAAAGAAGGGGATTCTCATATCAATTTTATTGTGACGGGAACACCTGCTGCAATGGTGTCTTTAGAATTAGCGCCAATTACAGCCAGAGGCAAGGGGATTGATTTTGGGGCGTTATCTACCGTAACTGCTGTTGGCCAATCAGATTTGGAGACATCTATTGATTTGGGAGTTACTTGGACTCGATTTAATAATTTTATTGCAATACCATCCAATACCCTTTTATGGATACGTACTCCATTAATTGATGATGAGACTATTGAACCTGACGAACTTTTAAAATTGATTGTATATCCTCTTACTGAAACTTTTGAAGGTAAAGAGATAGTAGATGTCAATAATGAACGATTTAATTTAGATTTTACAACTCTTGTATCTGGAACGGCAAAACGAGTTGGTGCGATCTATAGAACTGCATTGTTTACAGTAAATGGAATTCAATTACATGCAAGAGCCAGAATTACTGAAATTAGTAACGTAGTCTCTAGTCCTTGGGGGGATTACTTAATTGATAAAGCAGGTACAGGTTTTACACCCGTTTTAAATTCGAACAGTAGTAGCGGAAGTTTTATGAACTTTGAAATAAAGTTTTACAAAGCCAATACTACTGTAGAAGTAGCATTGAAGGATTTTACTGTTACTATCAATGGTTTGTACTCTAAAAGTTCACTACAGTTAAATAAATTTACAAGTTATCGTTTAGGTACCACCTCTTTTATTAGTGTAGCACGGACTCTTGATGGTGCAGTGTTTAATGGCTCAGGATATTCAAAAATTATAGGATTTAAAGAACAACAATCAATAATTGTAAACTACAGTAATCCAGTCAATTCGATACAGCTTTCTGCAAAAGTTACAGGAACTACAAAAAACACAAGATATGATGGTTATGAAACTGTAGCATTTGAAATGTTATTTGGAGATTATTCGAATGATTTTAGCATCCAGAATCCTAAAGGAACTTTTACTTCGGCATCTGAAGATGCTACTATTGTAGATAACGAACCGATACAACTTAAGATTTCGAATCCAGTACTTACTAAAACTAAGTCGTATTCTGGAACTACCTCGGCAGCACTTGTAAAAGGTGTTGTGATTGGTATAAAACCAGGAGATGATGTAACTGTAACGGCTGTAGCTACTTATGATAATGCTTCAGTGGGAGTTGCAAAAAAAATCACAGTAGTTTATAGTATTTCTGGAGTTAATAGTGCTAATTATATTGCTCCACTTTCATTTGAAGTTACTGATGGTGTAATTAATCCTTTAGATTTAGTAATTACTCCAACTGCTGGTTTAACTAAAGTCTATGGTTCTCCGGATCCAATTTTAACCTATACTACATCAGGAGCGTTAGTTGGAGAAACTCCTTTAGTTACTGGTGTACTGGTTAGAGCCGAAGGAAATAGTGTAGGCAATTATGCCATTTCAATTGGGTCGATCCTCCTAAATGATAACGGCTCATTCAAAGCAACAAATTACAATTTAGTCATAGCTCCAAACCGGACTATGGCCATAACTAAAGCTCCATTAATTGTTAGCGTCTTAGATGACAGTAAGTTTGTTACTACGCCAGATGTTAGTGGTTATGCAGGGTTGAGCTATCAAGGTTTTGTATATGGTGAGACAAATACAGCTATTGTAGAAACCAACTTGGTCATCAATAGAACGAATGTAGGTGAGGAAATCGCAGGAGAATATACGGGTGTTTTACAAGCGTCAGGTTTAAGTGCTTCAAATTACTCGTTTACCTATCAAGCAGGAAATTACACCATTATTGCGGCGGATCAGTTGAGAGTAAAAATCCAACCGTTAGAAAGCAGCTATGGAGCTGCCATTTCTTATGTGGTGGCTTCAGCGCAATACTTGTCTTCTTCCAATTCAAGTGTGGTTAACTTACTCCAGAATGTTACGATTTCTAACAATAAGGTAACCATTACGGACGGATCAACTGGCTCTGCTATTTTTGATATAGTCCCTGTGCAGCCAGTATACAGTAGTTCGAGTAGACTTAGGGTAGGATCTTATGATCTTGGTCTAGCGAATCTTGTAGTAGTAAGCCCCAATTTCAATAATGCAGTTTTGTTGCAAGGGAATGTAAGGATTACCCCTCGTACTTTAGCACTAGCAGTCTCAAGCAGTGTGACCAAAGTTTACGACGGGACTAGCAACATGAACAATTTGGCACTTCAATCAACGAATGCTTTTGCAGGAGATTTAGTTTCAGTTGCAGGATTAGGATCATTTACAAGCAAGGATGCGGGCTCGCAAAATTATGTGATACGTAATATTGCACTCTCAGGAGTGGATAGTGGGAATTACTTTGTAACCGGAGGAGCTTCCGCAACGCTGAATGGCATCGACGGATCGATAACAACACGCAACCTAACAATTAGTCCACTCAGCAATCAACAAAAAGAATTTGGGGGAACTAATCCAAATCTAACCTATAGCTACAGTGGAAATTTTAGTACTGAAATACCTGCTTTTACCGGGAATTTAGGAAGAAATAGTGGGGAGAATGTTGGGCTGTATGCTATCACAATTGGAACCTTGGCGGTAGCCAATCAATCCAGTTTCCTAGCAAGCAATTATTTGGTCCTGTTTACTCCTGGCAGTATATTTACAATTACTAAAAAACAATTTTCCACATCAGATTTGACTATTGCCACACCTACAGCAGTAGTTTATAACGGACAACCGTATGTGCCAGAACCACAAGTGAGTTTTAGTACAACGGTTTTAGTTAAAGGGACTGATTTTACCTATTCGTATACTAATAACAAAAATGCGGGTACAGCAACAGTTTCAATAACTGGAATTGGGAATTATTCAGGTTCGGCATCAATTAATTTTCAGATTCAACCCAAATTACTTGGCATCATAGCTTCATCAAGTAGCGCAAAGGTGTATGGTGAAATAGATTCTGTTTTTCCTTACACGTTCTCTGGAACAATAACCGGAGAAGTACCCGTGTTTACAGGCGCGTTAAACAGAGATTTTGGCGAAGAAGTTGGTGTTTATGATTATAATCTTGGGGACTTAACTACCGGCAATACCTCAACTTTTACGGCATCCAACTATCTATTGGAACTTTCAAACAATGAGACCTTAACAATAACAAAGGCACCTTTAACCATTGCTGTAAACGACAATAGTAAGTTTGTAACACAGAATGATCTAGTAGGTTTTGCCGGAACCTCAATTAATGGATTCAAGTTTGGAGAAACTAGGGTCGTTTTAGATGAGAGCAATTTAGTTATTACGAGGACCAACTCAAGTGTTCAAAGTGCCGGAGTATACAACAATGTATTGGTAGCAAGTGGTTTGGCTTCGAATAATTATTCATTTACTTATTTGCCAGCTGATTTTACTATACTAGGAGCAGATCAATTAGTTGTAAGAGTAGCTGATATTCAGACTGTTTATGGTGAAGTTGTAAATTATGCTTTGGTATCTGCCAAATACATGATTGCAGGAAATACAATTGTAGATTTAACTTCTAGTACAACCATTAGTAATGGAAGAGTAACGGTTCAAGACGGATCTTCTGGATCGGCTCTATTTACTCTTGCCGTTGTAAATCCAATTTCAAGTACTTCATCAAAATTGGCAGTCGGATCGTATGCTTTACGTGCATCCAATAGTGTGGAAACTAGCTCTAATTTTAACAATACAATAGTAATTCAAGGAATTCATACAGTAGTTCCAAGGGAGTTATCGGTTAATGTTACTAGTTCAAAAACAAAAATATATGACGGGAATGAGCTAATGCCATCGCTGGCTTTAGCGCTTGTCAACAAATACCCTTCGGATTTGGTAAGTGCGACTGGATCAGGCCAATTTGACGATGCCAGTGTGGGAGATAAAACCTATAACGTATCCAATATAATTGTTTCAGGCGCCGATGCGAGCAACTATTATATCGATGGTGGAGCATCGGCAAGCCTAGTAGCTACTGGTGGTAAAATTACTAAACGCTCGCTTGAGATTGTGCCTAAAACTGGTCAATTTAAGGTTTTTGGACAATTAGATCCACAATTGGATTTTAGTTATTCTGGAAACGTTGATGGAGAAACGCCACTATTTACAGGTAGTTTAGGTAGAGTAGCAGGAGAACTTCCTGGGACGTATTTGATAAATGCAGGGAACTTGGAATTATCATCTCTGGGAGATTTAGAAGCGACCAACTATAATTTATCCTTTTTTAATACGATAAGTTTTGCAATTGGAAGAAAAAGCCTGTCGTCAAGCAGTATACTAATCAATCCAATTACAGAGTTAACCTATAGTGGTCAAGCGCTATTGCCTTTACCAATAATAAATGATAGTGTAGCTGACTTAGTAAATGGTGTAGATTATTCTCTTACTTATGCCGGAAATCTCGATGCCGGAACAGCTACAATTACTGTGGTTGGGATTGGGTCTTATTCAGGCTCAAGAACAGTTACCTTTAGAATTAAAGAGAAACAATTAATAGTAAGTCCTACTTCAGGAGTAAGCAAAGTGTATGGGGACTTGGATCCTGTTTTGACCTATGCATTTTCAGGGACTATTTCAGGAGAAACACCATTGTTTACTGGTACTCTTTCCAGAGAGATTGGACAGAATATTGGGTTGTACAAAATTGTTCGTGGCACTTTAGGTGTATCAACTAATGGTATTTTTAAGGCCAGCAATTATTTTGTGACGCTGGTTGAAGATATTAATCTATCGATAACAAAAGCGAGTTTAATAGTTAATGCAAACAACGATAGTAAATTCATTAGTAGAGCCGATGGTATTGGCTTTGCGGGAGTTAGTTTACTAGGGTTTAAGTTTGGAGAAACTAGAGCTGTTTTAGATGAAACCAACTTACGCATTACAAGAACAAATTCAGGTCAACAAACCGCACAATTGTATCCTGGAGTGCTATCTGCTTCAGGACTTGCTTCTGGAAATTATAATTTTACTTATCAATTAGGAGACTTTACAATTGTTCCAGCAGACCAATTATTGGTTAAAGTCACCAATGCTTCCTCTACTTATGGGACTAATCCAATATATGGTATTGCTTCTGCGGAGTATTTAATTGCTGGAAACAATTTAGTGGATTTAACAACTAGCACAACCATTACCAACGGAACGGTAACGGTCCTTGACGGTTCGTCTGGTGGCGCAACTTTTACTTTAGCTACAGTTGCTCCAGTTAATAGTACTTCTGGAAAACTCAAGGCTGGAACGTATATTTTACAAGCTAGCGCTATTGTTGAAACCAGCCCTAATTTCAGCAATACGATTACTGTTCAAGGAATCCATACGGTAGTTCCAAAAACCGTGACTCCAAGCATTACCAGCGTGAAAACAAAAGTATATGACGGCACTCGTCACATGCCTAGTTTAACTTTGGCCTTGGGATCCATTGAGGCTCAGGATATTTTGATTGGAACAGGAAAAGCTTTATTTGATAGCCCGAATGGTGGAACCACTGCGTATACTGTTACCGATATCATGCTGTCAGGAGTAGATGCAACCAATTATTTTGTCTTGGGAGGGGCTAGCGCAATCATTTCAGGAACAGATGGATTGATTTCGAAACGCCCATTGACGGTGACAGTTGATGATAAATTAAAAATTAGAGACACACCAGACCCAATTTTCACGTCGGTTGTTGCAGGCATAATTAGCGGCGAGTCAGTTTCTAATCTCTCGGGGAATTTAACTACTACAAGGGCTCTTGGCGAAGCGGTAGGAACGTATGTGATTTCTACGTTAGGCTTAGTATCAGACAATTATTCTTTTACTTATGTTCCAGGATCTTTAAGAATAGAAACATCAAATGTCATCCCAACAGATATTTCTAGTAGTTCTAATATAATTGCCGAAAACAATTCTATTGGGTCAATAATTGGTGCATTAAGTACTACAGATACAAATGTGGGTGATACACATGTTTACACTTTAGTGACTGGTGCAGGATCGACCGATAATAATTTGTTTACGATAGTTGGCAACCTTTTGAAAGCAGCAGTAGTCTTTGATTTTGAAACCAAGAGCATCTATACTATTCGTATAAGAACTACGGATTCTGAAGGACTATTTTTTGAAAAGGCAATTCCACTCACTAGTAGTGATGTCAATGAATTACCAACAGATATTGGATTAACTGGTAGTGTAATAAATGAAAATGTTTCGCCAAATACGATTGTTGGAACATTGAGTACCACCGATGTAGATTCAAACAATACCTTTACCTACTCCCTTATTAGCGGTATTGGAGATACAGACAATTCGTCATTTTCACTAGCTGGAGCTGATTTGAAGATTACTATCAGCCCTGATTATGAATCAAAATCATCTTTTAGTATTCGTATTCGTACAACGGATCAAGGGGGATTATTCTTTGATAAGGTATTTACAATCACTAGTAATGATGTCAATGAATCACCAATTTTGAGTGTTTCGCAAAATAATTTTACCGGTGTTGTATTCATTCCAATTCCAATTATTAACGTAATTAATTCGGGTGGAGCTGCCGGCTCGTATTCGATTTCCCCAACCTTACCGGCAGGCTTGGTATTTAATACAGCTAATGGGTCTATTAGTGGAACGCCAATACTAGTAAGCATACGTCAAACGTACACGATTACGGGTACTAATTCTGACGGCCTCGGCACAGTTACCTTTACCTTGTTTATTGACGGGGACATGGATGGCGATGGAGTCCCAGATTACATTGAATTACAACAGGGCACAGATCCGAAGAACGATACGGATGCCAAAGACAGCGATGGGGATGGCGTGCCAGATCACATCGAAATCCAGCAAGGCACAGATCCAAACGATTCCAAGAGTACCAAGGATACGGATGGAGATGGGGTACCAGACCACGTAGAAACGGTGGTATGGCCAAACCAGGGCTTGCCTGCGGGTAACCCGAATGCTGCTGGAGATCAAGACCGTGATACAGATGGGGACGGTGTTCCTGATTATGTCGAAGTTCTTCAAGGAACAGATCCAAAGAACGATGCAGATGCCAAAGACTCCGATGGGGATGGTGTGCCAGACTCGGTTGAAAAAGAGCAAGGCACAGATCCAAATGATCCTGCGGATGCGAAGGATACCGATGGAGATGGGGTACCAGACCACGTAGAAACGGTGGTATGGCCAAACCAGGGCTTGCCTGCGGGTAATCCAAATGCTGCTGGAGATCAGAATCGCGACACGGATGGAGATGGAGTTCCAGACTACCAAGAAGTGCTTGATGGTACAGATCCAAAGAACGATACAGATGCCAAGGACACAGATGGAGACGGCGTACCAGACTCAGTTGAAGTACAGCAAGGAACCAACCCGAATGATCCCAAGAGTGCCAAGGATACGGACGGGGATGGCGTACCGGATTACGTAGAGACGGTGTTGTGGCCAAACTTGGGCTTACCAGCTGGCAATCCAACTAATCCTGCAGATGCCACCCGAGATACCGATAAAGATGGAATTCCAGACTACCAAGAAGTATTGGATGGTACGGATCCAACGGATGCTAGTGACACCAAAGATTCGGATGGCGATGGCGTACCAGATTACATTGAGACGCAACAAGGAACCAATCCGAACAATGGGTCTGATGGGAAAGATACCGACGGAGATGGCGTACCAGACTATGTAGAGACAGTACTTTGGCCAAGCCTAGGTTTGCCAGCAGGCAATCCAAATGCTCCTGGAGATCAAACCCGCGATACGGACAAAGACGGAATACCAGACTACCAAGAGGTAATCCAGGGAACTGATCCAACGGATGCCACGGATGCCAAAGATACAGATGGCGATGGTGTACCGGATTACATCGAAGTGCAGCAAGGAACCAATCCGAACAATGCGAATGATGCGAAAGATACGGATGGGGACGGCGTACCAGATTACGTAGAGACGGTGCTTTGGCCAAATCAGGGCTTGCCTGCGGGTAACCCAAATGCAGCTGGTGATCAAGATCGAGATACGGATGGAGATGGAATACCAGACTACCAGGAGGTAATCCAGGGTACCGATCCAAAGGATGCTACCGATACCAAAGATTCGGATGGCGATGGGGTACCGGATTACATCGAAGTGCAGCAAGGAACCAATCCGAACAATGCGAATGATGCCAAGGATGCGGATGGGGACGGCGTACCAGACTACGTGGAGACGGTGCTTTGGCCAAACCAGGGCTTGCCTGCGGGTAACCCAAATGCTGCTGGAGACCAAGACCGCGACACAGATGGGGACGGTGTACCGGATTACGTGGAAGTTCAACAAGGAACGAATCCAACAAATGATACTGATGCCAAAGACAGCGACGGGGATGGAGTGCCAGACCACATCGAAGTACAGCAAGGAACGGATATTAATGATCCAAAAGATGCGAAGGATACAGATGGAGACGGCGTACCAGATTACGTAGAGACGGTTGTTTGGCCAAATCAGGGCTTGCCTGCGGGTAACCCGAATGCAGCTGGAGACCAGGATCGCGATACGGATGGAGATGGCGTACCTGATTACATTGAAGTTCAACAAGGTACTGATCCGAAGGATGATAGCGATGCCAAAGACAGTGATGGAGATGGCGTACCTGATTACATTGAAATCCTGCAAGGAACGGATATTAACGATCCAAACGATGCCAAGGATACAGATGGTGACGGTGTACCAGATTACGTAGAGACGGTGTTGTGGCCAAACCTGGGCTTGCCTGCTGGCAATCCAAATGTGGCTGGAGACCAGGATCGTGACACGGATGGAGATGGAGTGCCTGATTACTTCGAAATTCTTGATGGAACTAACGCTAGTGATTCAGCAGATGTAAAAGATTCGGATGGTGATGGAGTGCCGGACTACCTAGAACAACTAGATAGCACGGACATTAATAATCCAAGAAACTATAAAGATACGGATAAGGATGTCGTTCCTGATTTTGTGGAAGTCCAGCAAGGAACAAGCCCTTCTAATACGCAGGACTTCAAAGACAGTGATGGAGACGGAATACCAGATTATGTAGAGATTGTTGAGGAGACGGATCTCAAAGACCCATCCGATTTTAAAGACAGTGATGGAGATGGGGTACCGGACTATGTGGAGATTAAAGAAGGAACCAATCCAAGCAATGCTACTGACTTAAAAGATTCCGATAAAGATGGAGTTGCTGATTACATTCAGTTCCGCTCCATTAAGGTGACGAAAAGAGAAGATGTGGTGCTTGTATGGGGAGATAAGAATTACCGTTCAGCGCTTCCAAAAGCAGTGGAGGTAACGCTTTTCTCAGGAGCGAAAGCGACTCTGCCGGTGGTTTGGAATAAAACCGAAACGGTGAATGTCTTGAAGCGTGGTACTTACGAATTGACTGGTACGATTGAACTTGCAAAAGGAGTTTATAATCCGTACAAAGTAACTGGTATTGTACGTGTGGTGGTTCTTCCGAAGCCTGCTCCGCGTGATGTGACAATCGACAACAGCACCTTCGCAGGAAGTACGACTGTTTTCTTTATCGGAGTTGGCTCCTTTGCAGTGAATGATCCGGTGGACAATATCCACGTGGTGAGCTTCCTTGGAGATGGTTACGACAACAAGTTCTTCTTTATTAAGGACAACGTGTTGTACTGGAACAGTGCAGAGCGTGCTCCGGGTAAGACAACCTTCAGTATCGTAATCAGAGTGACGGGTCGGGATGGAAATACGCTAGATAAGTTCTTTACGATTACTAGAACTCGTAAAGACTTCAGTTCCTTGACCATTACGAATGCTTACAGTCCAAATGGGGATGGAGCAAACGATGCATGGGGAGTTCCAGAGCTGCGCTTCTACGAAGGTGTACGCATCTCGGTTTATGATAGAGGTGGATCACGTCTGTTCTACACTGAAAATCCGGACATCCGTTGGGATGGAACCTATAACGGCAAAGAAATGCCAGTAGGGTCTTATTATTGGGTGATCCAGATCGAAGAAACAGGCGAAAGCCGAAGAGGAATTGTTAATTTGTTACGAAAATAAATCAGGAGATACGATGGAAATAGAGTAGAAATAGACTGCGCTTCGCTCCGTGAAATAGGGTTAACTAGTACCAGAATTTACTATTTCACCGAGCTTGCTCGGTTTATTTCCAGGTATTTCGATTGTATTTCTTGATTATAAAATAAAGATGAAAAAACTACTACTACTATCATTCGGAATCCTGCTAAGCATTGCATCATTTGCACAATCCCGCAAATACATGTCCCAGTTTAGCCATATGCAAGGCTACTTCAACCCTGCCTTGACAGCCTACGAAGGCACCATGGTCAAGGGAGTTGTCCGCAATCAGTGGGCTGGCTGGGAAGGTGCCCCGAAGATGAACTTTATCTCTGCGGAATTGGACCTGGC
The DNA here is from genome assembly GCA_945868725.1 of Spirosoma fluviale. Lineage (GTDB taxonomy): Bacteria > Bacteroidota > Bacteroidia > Cytophagales > Cyclobacteriaceae > Algoriphagus. The sequence continues at coordinate 16,895 of CAMBMU010000027.1, read as the reverse complement.
TAACCTTGGCGGTTCCTCTGACCTGGGCAAGAATGCCATCGGCGTAAACCTGCTGAGTGACGAATACGGTGCCTTTACCGAATCGGAACTGATCCTAAGCTATGCGACCCGTATCCAAGTAAGTGAGAAGGCAGGCCTTCGCATGGGCGCAGGACTCAACATCAACAGCATCCGCCTAGACGGAACAAGACTGACTACCGAGCAAGCCAACGATCCTACGCTAGCACAATATGTGGGTGGCTTTTCAGACCTGAACATCTTGGACCTGAACATCGGCATGTCGGTGACGCATCCAAACTACTACGTATCCTATGCAGTGCACAATGTAAACGAGGGGAGCATCAGCAGTGGAGACATCTTTATGGATAAGAAGCCACGGGTAGGCATTTTCCAAGCAGGCTATCGCAACCGCTTCACGGAGAAGGTGACACTCATCACCAATGCGATGTGGAGAACCCAGTCGGACTTACCGGCGAATGTGGAGTTTAACATGAAGTTCTTGTTCCGTGACAAGTTCTGGGTAGGTGGTGGCCACCGCGTAGACTATGCCAACAATGCGCAGTTGGGCGTACTGCTAGGCAAGCTTCGCTTTGGCTATGTGTACGAATGGCCGATGCTACAAAGCTACCTGCTACCGAACCAAACGCATGAGTTTATGGTAAGCATGCGATTGTTTGGAGGGAATGCAACCATTTGGTAGGGAATGAAGTAGGAATTAGAAATAAGGTGGAGATACAATAGAAATATACTGCGCTTCGCTCCGTGAAATAGGTTGAAATAGCAGCAGAATTTACTATTTCAATGAGCCTGAGGCTCGGTTTATTTCTATGGTATTTCAACTGTATTTCATTTTAAGACTACTAATTACTTGCTACTTCCTAAATGTCGAACGCTGAACGCTGAGTCCAGAATGTTGAAGTGGTGAACCATTGAACCTGCCAGAAACACGTCATTGGGAGCCAAAAACGCAAGTTTTGTTTCCTTAAAATAAAAAACCACATAGGCACATAGGGTCTTTTCTATGTGTCTATGTGGTTTATTAATTTCTGGCTAACCTGCCTGCTCGGGGAGGTCTCTTGGTTCCCGCCACTTAGTACATTGTACTTCGTACTTGGTACAATCTTGATGCTTGCTACTAGATACTTGCTACTTCCTAAATGTCGAACGCCGAATACCGATTGAAGAATGAAGAAGTGGAAATTCGTAATAGGACTGGTATTCTGCTCCAAAAGGATCTTGGTACATAGTACTTTGTACAATCTTGATACTTGATACTAGCTACTTGATACTCCCCACCTACTTTTCTACTATTGTCCTTAGGTCGGCCGGCGAATACCCAACAGACTTTAAGGTCTTGTGGTCGCCCTCGCGGAAGACCAAATACAAATCCCCCTCTTTTTCATAGAAACTAGGCGTGCCCTTGGCCTCGTAATGAGCCACGGTTGCCTTCGCTTCCTCCTCCGTTTTGCAGGCCTTGCTCATGTTGGAGCGCTGCACCTCGTCAAAAAGTGCCTTAAACTTTTCCCCTAAGCCAAACTCTAGGATGGCACCCGAAAGGACGTACTGCAAATCACACAGCGCATCGGCAATCTCAACCAAGTCTTTGTTTTCAATGGCTTCCTCCAATTCCTTCAACTCCTCGGCGAGCAAGGACACGCGCAGCGCGCAGCGGGTCTCCGAAGGAATGGTGGGTACAGGTAAAATAGGGTGCTTGAAGGTCTCGTGAAATAAGGCAACGGAACTGAGGGACTTTGGATCTTGCATGGAAAATGAGATTAACTAAAGGGAAATAGAAGTAAGAAAATTCAACAAATTAGGTAGTGGCTGCCGCAAAACGATCGGCTACCGCCTTCCAGTTGACCACCTTCCAAAAGGCAGTTACGTAATCGGGGCGTCGATTTTGGTAATGCAGGTAGTAGGCATGCTCCCAGACATCCAATCCCAAAATTGGGGTTCCCTTCACCTCGGCAATGTCCATTAAGGGATTGTCCTGGTTGGGAGTCGAACTTACGACAAGCTTGCCGCTGGCATCTACAAGTAGCCAGGCCCAGCCCGAACCAAATCGGGTCTTGGCAGCAGTTTCAAACTGGCCCACAAAGGCTTCGTAACTCCCAAAGGAGGTTTTCAAGGATTTTAAAAGAGCTCCCTCAGGCCCAGCTTCGGATGCCGTGCCTAGAATACTCCAGAAAAGTTCGTGGTTGTAATGCCCCCCTCCATTGTTTCGCATTTTGGCGCTGTACTTGGAAATGGAACCGAGCACCTGTTCCAAAGGCTGCGTCGTATCTACGCCCTCTTCCTTGGCAGCATCCCGAAGGTTGCTCGCATAAGCGGCCGCATGCTTGCTGTAGTGGATTTCCATGGTCCGCGCATCAATGTGCGGTTCCAGGCCAGTGTAGGCATAGGGCAAAGGAGTTTGGGTAAATCCAGTGCCGACTACTTGCTGATGTGGTTGAGCAAGAAGGTCTGAAAATGCCGTGCCCAAGAGGCCGACGGTAAGGCCAGCTTTGGTGGTGGTGGCTAAAAATTCTCTTCGGCTAGGATTACTAGGATCAGTTTTCATGGTAGGGAGGGATTGGATTACGAATTTACATTATTTTAGAATGTGATTTTTTGTCTTTTTAGTAGCAACCAAAGAAAATAAGGGTTGAAGTTTAATTAGATGTGCTGTGGACTGTGGTCGGTCAACTGTTGACGATCCGCACTAACTAACACGCATGTAGAATGATTCGTTTATTTGCGGATCAACATATTTTAGAAAAAAGTAGATGCTTGCTTTGTATTAACGGCATGAACTAGGATGGGTTTCCTTTTCAGACAAATGCGTAACTTTGTGGTTTATTGAGAAATAGATTTTCTGATTATCCGCTTTTTCACCACTAACCAGAGAAAAAAAGGTTTGAGGTTCAATTAGGTGAGCTGTGGACCGTTGACTGCCTGTGGGCCGTGGTCCATGGTCTGTCAACGATTATCCGCAGTTTTAAATAGGCGAGCTGAGCTACTGGCATTATTGCGGATAATCATAATACATTTACTTACTTTCAGGCGATGGGCGCTCCACAGGAAATTTCCTTTTTCAAGTACCAAGGCACAGGCAATGATTTTGTGATGGTAGACGACCGTCTTGCACTCTGGGATCTTGGCAATTTGGGCCTTATCACAGCCCTTTGTGACCGAAAGTTTGGAATTGGTGCCGACGGCTTGATCCTGATTCGTTCCCATGCGGACTATGACTTTGAGATGATTTACTTCAATGCAGATGGCAGCCAGAGCTTTTGTGGCAATGGTGCTCGATGTGCCGTAGCCTTCGCCTCTTTTCTCGAAATCATCAGCCAGAATACCCAATTTCTCGCCATCGATGGTCCCCACGAAGCACGAATTGCAAGGGGGGAAGTGTCTCTGAAAATGGCCAAGGTATCCCACATTTCCGAAAGTTTGGGCGATGCATTTGTGCACACAGGCTCTCCCCATCACGTGCGCTGGGTGGAGCAATTGGAAGACTATCCCGTCCTGGAGCAAGGACAACTCCTACGCCATGATCCTTGCTATGCTCCCGGGGGCAGCAATGTCAACTTTGTCGAAAAGGTCAGCGACAACGAGATTTTCGTCCGCACCTTTGAGCGTGGCGTTGAGAACGAAACGCTTTCTTGCGGCACCGGTGTGACGGCTGCTGCGCTCGTTTGCGGAGCACTTACCCAACAAAAAAGTATCCAAATCCGTACTCTTGGGGGAAATTTGCGGGTGACCTTTGAAGGCAATGCACAAGAGGGATTTGACAACATCTGGCTGATTGGACCGGCTCAGCAGGTCTATACCGGACAGATCCAGTTGCCCAGTTTCTAAAGGTCTTTGTGAATTACAAGCGAGTAAGCAGTACCAATTCTAAAAAAACCGCGTATTTTTAAGTCCTCAAAAAGGGGTACAGACACAAGCTATGCTAGATTTTATTGCAAAAGGATTGGCCAAAATTTTTGGCACCAAATCCGACAGAGATATCAAAGAATTTCTTCCACGGGTAACCGAGACCAACCAGATTTTTGCAGGATTGGCTTCTTTATCAGGCGATCAACTTCGAGAAAAAACCCATGCCCTTCGTGCGCGCATCAACGAGCACCTCAAGGAAATTGACGATAAAATTGCAGACACCAGAAGCCAAATAGAGGAATTACCTTCGCAGGCAGTACACCAGAAAGACCAGCTTTTCAACCAAATTGACGCCTTAGAAAAGGAGCGAGATTCCGAATTGGAAAAGGTCTTGGACGAGGTGATGACTACGTCCTTTGCTATCGTAAAAGAAACCGCACGAAGATTTAAGGAAGAAGGAAAGTTGGAAGTTACCGCTACCCTTCGGGACCGGGAACTTGCCGCTACCAAAGCCAATGTGCAGCTACAGGGAGATCAAGCCATTTGGCACAACAAATGGATGGCAGCTGGAACCGAAGTGATCTGGGACATGGTTCACTACGATGTGCAGTTGATCGGTGGCATGGTGCTACACAAAGGAAAGATCTCTGAAATGGGTACAGGAGAAGGAAAAACCCTCGTGTCTACCCTTCCCGCCTTCCTCAATGCCCTGTCTGGGCGAGGGGTACACTTGGTTACGGTCAATGACTACCTGGCCAAGCGTGACTCCGAATGGAACGCCCCTATATTTGAATTTCACGGCCTCACGGTGGACTGCATCGACAAGTACCAGCCCAACTCCCCTGCGCGGAAAAAAGCCTATGGTAGCGATATTGTTTACGGTACCAATAATGAATTTGGCTTCGATTACCTCCGGGACAACATGGCCCGAGAGGCCGATGACTTGGTACAAGGCAAGCACCACTTTGCGATGGTCGATGAGGTGGACTCCGTCTTGATTGACGACGCCCGAACTCCCTTGATCATCTCTGGGCCTGTTCCCCGAGGAGATGTACACGAGTTTGACCAGATGAAGCCCCGTGTCGCGGCCTTGGTAGATGAACAGCGTAAGTTGGTGCAGGGATTTTTGACTACAGCGAAAAAAGCCATCGCCGATGGCAACGATAAAGATGGAGGGCTAGCGCTCTTCAGAGCCTACCGAGGCATTCCCAAGTACAAGCCCGTGATCAAGTACCTCTCTGAACCAGGTATTCGCGTGATTCTTCAGAAAACGGAGAACTTCTACCTCCAAGACAACAAGCGAAACATGCCAGAGGCTGATGAGCCGCTTTTGTTTACCATCGACGAAAAGACGAATGTGATCGATCTGACCGATAGAGGCATCGAGACCATGACCTCCAAGAATGAAGATCCAAGCTTCTTTATTCTACCAGATATTGGAATTACTTTGAACGAATTGGAAAAAAGCAGCTCCTTGAACGAGACTGAAAAGTTGACGCGCAAGGAAGAGGTGATCAAAGACTACGGCATCAAAGCCCAGCGGATCCATACCGTCAATCAGCTCCTCAAGGCCTACAACATGTTTGAAAAAGACACGGAGTACATCCTTGTGGATGGAAAGGTGAAGATTGTCGACGAGCAAACAGGCCGTGTAATGGAGGGAAGACGCTACTCTGATGGCCTACACCAAGCGATTGAAGCCAAGGAAAATGTAAAGGTGGAGGATGCTACGCAAACCTATGCGACCATCACCCTTCAAAATTATTTCCGCATGTACCACAAGCTAGCTGGCATGACGGGTACTGCCGAAACAGAGGCAGGGGAATTTTGGGAAATCTACAAGTTGGACGTGGTGGTCATCCCTACCAACAGAGGGGTCATCCGTGAAGACCGTGAAGACAAGGTATACAAAACCGTGCGCGAGAAGTTCAATGCGGTCACGGATGAAATCAATGAACTGGTAGCTCAGGGCAGACCGGTGCTAGTAGGTACTACCTCGGTAGAAATCTCTGAAGTGCTGAGCCGCATGCTGACCTTGAAAAAAATCAATCACCAGGTTTTGAACGCAAAGCAGCACGCCCGTGAAGCGGAAATTGTGGCTGAAGCAGGGAAGCCTGGAACAGTGACTATTGCCACCAACATGGCGGGTAGAGGTACAGACATCAAGCTTACCCCTGAATCTAGAAAGGCAGGAGGATTGGCCATCATCGGTACGGAGCGACACGAATCTCGTCGCGTGGATCGTCAGCTTCGAGGACGATCTGGTCGTCAAGGGGATGTGGGCTCTTCCCAGTTTTTTGTATCCTTAGAGGATAGCTTGATGCGTCTCTTCGGTTCGGAGCGGATTGCCAAGCTGATGGACCGCATGGGCTTGGAAGAAGGAGAAGTGATTCAACACAGCATGATTACCAAGTCCATCGAGCGCGCACAGAAAAAGGTGGAGGAAAACAATTTCGGAACGCGGAAGCGCTTGCTCGAGTACGACGATGTGATGAACTCCCAGCGTGAGGCAGTGTACAAGCGAAGAAGAAATGCACTCAAGGGAGATCGCTTGGAACTAGATATTCTCAATATCCTATTTGATGTTAGTGAAAACCTCATCGAAATGGGCAAGTCAACCGGAGATGTAGAAAACTTGCGCATGAATGTATTCACGACCTTAGGGGTAGATTTTTCGCTGACGAATGACGAGTTGAAATCGAAGGATTCGCAGAAGCTTACCCAAGAGCTCTATTCCCTTGTTTTTGATTTTTACCAAAAGAAGAATGCACAGATTGCTCAAACGGCTCTTCCGGTATTCAAAAATGTTCAGGAAGAGCGAGGCGCTACCGTCAAGGATATTATGGTGCCGGTTACGGATGGAGTCAAGCAAATTGGAGTGGTGTGTAACTTGGAAAAAACGCTGCAAAACAATGGACAGGAGCTCGTTCGCGCCATTGAAAAGAATGTTTCTTTGGCGATCATTGACCAAAATTGGAAGGAGCACCTTCGTGATATGGATGATCTGAAGCAATCTGTTCAGAATGCGGTATACGAACAAAAAGATCCGCTCTTGATCTACAAGTTTGAGGGCTTTGAAATGTTCAAGCGCTTTGTAGGCAAGCTCAACGAAGACATGACGACCTTCCTTACCCGTGCCGACCTGCCCAAGCAGGATCCTGCACAGGTGCAGCAAGCGCCGCAACCTCAGCGTGCTTCGGAATCACGCGTCCAAGCCTCCAAAGCTGAGGCGGGAAGTACCCTAAATCCAGGGGCCAATCGAGCGGCTGCCGCAGCTGCCTCAGCAGGTAGACCTGCACCGGCCCCAGTTACACCTAGAAAGGTGGATAAGGTATACGGTAGAAACGACAAGGTTTCGGTACAATACCGAGACGGCAGCACCAAGTTAGATGTCAAATACAAAAGCGTTGAGCAAGACATCGAACAAGGAAATTGTATAGTCAAAGAAAGCTGATAGCCATGAAAAATTTTGGGATCATAGGAATTGTATTTCTTTTTTGGGCTTGCAAAACTACCTCAGGGCTTCCGCAAGCGGTGGCAGTAGACTATTCTAGGCACCAAGAAAATCTGAACGAAAGACTTCCCGACTTTCCTGATTACAAGCAGGCGTTGCAGGAGCTGACCCGATCTTTGCCTTCCTCTTCTCAATCTGTGGATCTAGTGCTTGCGCAACGAATAAGCCAGAATTACGAAAAAGTGAAGACGGAACCCTATTACAGTGGGTTTACGGTGCTCCTGTATTCGGGGGTAGACCGAAATGAAGCCTTTCGAACCAAAGAGACCCTCTCGACCTTATTTCCGGAGCTAAACCCTGAGATACAGTACCAGCAGCCACGCTATTTGGTGAAAGTAGGGGGCTATGGGTTTAAAATTGAAGCACAACCCGCGTATTACCAGCTGAAGACCCAATTTCCTGCTGCACGAATTATCCAAGATCGATTTTTAAGGAAAGAGTACACGCTATCTTCCCCCCCCAATGCTCAAGGACAGAATTAAATCACTGGCTCAAGCCTACAAGCAGGAGGTCATCGATCTCCGTCGCCACCTCCACAGCCACCCAGAGCTTTCGTTTAAAGAATTTCAAACGGCAGCCTTTGTAGCAGAAAAGTTGAAAGAGATCGGCATTACCGAGATCGAATCCAAAGCGACTACGGGCTGGTCTGCACTCATCAAAGGAAAAAATCCAGAAAAAAAGGTAGTGGCCCTTCGCGCCGACATGGATGCCTTGCCGATTATTGAAGCGAATGAGGTACCCTACAAATCTCAAAACCCAGGAGTGATGCATGCCTGTGGCCATGATGCGCACACGGCTTCTCTTTTGGGAGCTGCAAAAATCTTGCATGAGGTCAGAGACCAATTTGAGGGGACGATCAAACTAATTTTCCAACCTGGTGAAGAAATCATTCCTGGGGGAGCATCCCTAATGATCAAAGATAAGGTGCTTGAAAATCCTCGCACCAATTCGATTCTTGGACAGCATGTCATGCCCATGATTCCTGCCGGTAAGGTTGGCTTTCGTTCAGGGTTGTATATGGCAAGCGCAGATGAGCTTTACCTGACCATCAAAGGGAAGGGAGGGCATGGAGCCATGCCTGAAACCTTCATTGACCCAGTATTGATTTCCGCACATCTTTTGGTTGCCTTGCAGCAGATTGTTAGTCGCGTAGCCAACCCCAAGATTCCTTCTGTACTTTCCTTTGGACGGGTGGAGGCACTGGGAGCCACCAACATCATTCCAAACGAGGTCAAAATTCAGGGTACGTTCCGCACCTTGGATGAAGCCTGGAGAGCCAAGGCACACGAGAAGATGCGTCAAATCGCCGAAGGAATCGTGGAGGGAATGGGTGGACAACTGGACTTTGAAATCCGGAAGGGCTATCCTTTTCTAAAAAATAATCCTGAATTAACAGCTCGCTCCGTAGACGCTGCCCGTGACTACCTGGGTGCGGAGAATGTCCTTGACTTGGACATCTGGATGGCGGCCGAGGACTTTGCCTATTTTTCTCAGGAGATTGATGGCTGCTTTTACCGATTGGGCACGCGCAACGAAGCCCGAGGCATCACCTCAGGAGTACATACGCCTACCTTTGACATTGAGGAGGAAGCTTTGGAAATTGGTTCCGGACTCATGGCTTGGCTTGCAGTGTCCGAACTGGCTTCTACCTAACCCTAATTTCACTCCCATGCTATGAAAAGAATCTATTCGCTTTCGCTCGCCTTCGTCCTTACGCTAGTGTTCACCTTGGGAGCTTCTCAAGCCTTTGCTTGGGGACAATTGGGACATTACTTGATTGGCTTGATGGCCGAGAAGCAACTTAAAAAATCTACCCTCAAAAAAGTGGAGGGTCTGCTCTACCCAGTATCGTTGAGCAAAAGCGGCACTTGGATGGATGACATTCGTTCGGACAAAAGCTACGATTATGCTACTACCTGGCATTACCTAAATAGTAAAAACGGGGAGTACGATTCCAACACCCAGGAAAAAACTGGGGATGCCTACGAGGCGATTCAGCGAATCAAAGCAGAGCTCAAAAAAGGCGGCTTAGATCCAAAAACTGAGGCTGAAAAGCTAAAAATGCTCATCCACATGATTGAGGATATACACCAGCCACTGCATGTAGGAACAGGTACAGACAAGGGCGGAAACGATGTTAAAATTGAGTTTTTTGGACAGCCAACCAACCTGCATGCCCTTTGGGACAGCGGCATGATCGATCGTCAAGGGATGAGTTACACCGAATTGGGAGCCGAATTGTACCGTCGTATGACTCCCCAGATTCAAGCTTCCTACCGCGCAGGAACCATGCAGGATTGGTTGAAGGAGGCAGTGAGCTATAGATCTCGGGTCTACGACCTGCCGGAAAACAAAAAGATCAGCTATCCTTACCTGTATCAGAATTTCAGCATTGCGGAAGAGCGTTTGATTGCTGCTAGCGTGCGCCTCGCTCAGATTTTAGAGGAGATTTATCCTTAATTAAAGCGAATAAACTTTTATCTATAAGAAATTTGTCTTAAATTCATGGACAAAATTCTAGCTATGTACGACATTATTCCTTCTTCAAATCTCATTTCGGTTGTGAATGAAATGGAGTCCTATGCGACCAGCCTCCCTCGGTATGGGCGTCAGGCCAGCAGATCCACTCCAGGTCAAGGCATTCGGTCGGCCCAGTTTTTTTCAGACCGGATGCTGTTGGTGGAGTTGATTCGCAAGGGGATTCCCACCTCACTTTTTTTGACGATCAAAGAAATAGCTCCTTTTTCAGACGAGGAATGGTCGGATTTTTTGGACATTTCGCTGAAGTCCTTGCAGCGCTACAAAAAAGAGCCAGACTACCTTTTCAAATCCATCCACTCCGAAAAAATCATCGAGCTGGCAGAAGTGACGGTGATTGGCTTGGAAGTATTTGATACCGCTGCGGACTTTGGAGCTTGGCTCAATGCTGCCAGTCCCGCGCTTGGAGGCAAGATGCCACTGGAGTTGTTAAAGGATTCCTATGGCCAAGAGCTGGTCATCCAGGAGCTGCATCGCATCGACCAAGGGATATTTGTCTGATGAATGTCTATCGCTTGTTGCGGAAAAAGTACGCCAATCCCTTATCGGGAGAAGGGGCTTCTCGATCTGGCAACCGATGGAATTCCAAGGGCACGGCCCTCATTTACTGTGCGGCGAGTCGTGCTTTGGCCATGGCTGAGGTAGCAGTGCACCTTTCTCTAGGGCTCTTGCCCAAGGATTACGAAATGGTCGAACTGGAAATTCCGAGCAAGGTGAGCATCAAGACGCTTGCGCTAGAGACTTTGCCTGAGGGATGGAATAGTTTTCCCCACCTGCTTCAGACGCAGCAGCTCGGGGATGAATTTGTAGCAGCGGAGAAAAGTTGCCTGCTGCAAGTACCTTCGGCGGTAGTGCCAGGGGATTTCAATTATTTGCTGAATCCCCTGCATCGAGATTTTGGACAGATTCAAGTGAAAAGTAGGGTTGATTTTCCCTTTGATCCGCGATTTTTTGGCGTCTGATTACTTTTGTGTGGCCTGAAATTTGGCTTTCGCCCCATCCAAAAATTCCACAAATGCAGCAATGTCTGTGTTGTAGCTTCTTGGAGTAGCTAGGAGCTTTTCCTGGTGGTCCAAGATGACATAGTAGGGCTGTGCATTGTTGTTGAATCGGGTGATCTGGAAGTCGGCATTTTGCTTGCCCAAGGTCTTTTTTTCCTTTCCGTCGTAGCTGGAGGTATACCACTTGCTCTCAGGGAGTTCTAGCCGCTCATCGATGTACAAGGCCACCATCACAAAATCTTCCTTCAGACGCTTTACTACCTGAGGATCCACCCACACATTCTCTTCCATCTTACGGCAGTTGACGCAGCCATGCCCCGTGAAGTCTATTAGGAGGGGCTTGCCCTCTCGCTTGGCAGCAGCCAAAGCCTGTTCGTAGTCGAAGTACCCATGGATGCCGTGGGGGATTTTGAGTAAGTCACCGTAGAGCACCACTTCAGTGGAGGAAGAGGATGTTTCGCTGCTTGTGGCGCTGCCAGTCAGGCTAAATTGTTGTGTGGTGATTGGAGGCAGGTAGCCGCTTAGGAGTTTCAATGGAGCTCCCCAAAGCCCAGGAATCATGTACACCACGAAGGCAAAGGTGACCAGGGCGAGCAGCAAGCGAGGCACTCCCAAATGCTCCATTTTGGAGTCGTGCGGAAGTCTGATTTTACCCAACAGGTACACCCCCAAGGCTGAGAAAATCACAATCCAAATGGCTAGGAAAATATCTCGGTCCAAGATCCCCCAGTGGTAAACCAGGTCGGCAATGGAGAGAAACTTGAAGGCCAAGGCAAGTTCCAAAAATCCCAATACAACTTTGACGGTATTTAGCCAGCCTCCAGATTTGGGAAGGCGCAGCATCCATTCCGGGAAAATGGCAAAAAGTGTAAAGGGGATAGCAAAAGCGAGACCGAAGGAAAACATGCCCAATACGGGCTTCACCAGTTCTCCCCCTGCGGAGGAAATCAAAATGGAACCGACAATAGGGCCTGTGCACGAGAAGGATACGAGTACCAAGGTAAAGGCCATAAAGAATACCCCACCCAGCCCTCCTTTTTCAGCTTTTGCATCTATTTTGTTCACAAAACTAGAAGGCAGGGTCAGTTCAAACATCCCCAAAAAGGCCAAGGCGAAGACTATAAAAATGGCGAAGAAAAAGACATTGGGTGCCCAGTGGGTAGCAAGCCAATTTGCAAACTCTGGGCCTTGGATGGCCGCCACAGCAGTACCAGCTATCGTGTAAATGCCGATGATGGAAATTCCATAAATGATGGCTTGCCGTATCCCTTCCGACCGTTTTTTAGCTCTTCCAGTAAAGAAACTTACGGTCATCGGAATCATCGGAAATACACAGGGGGTCAGCAATGCAGCTAGACCGGCCAAAAAGGCTAGCACCATAAAGCCCCAAAGTGAAGCCATTTCTTCTTCCCCAGCAAACTCATCCTCAGTGGAGGTTGCTACAGGAGCTGAGTCGGTTGTAACGGTTACTGTTGAATCAGTTCCGTCTGTTGATGGTGAACTGGGATTCGCTTCTTCAAGTGGAGCCTCCTCCAAAGAAGCAGCGTCTTTTTGGAGATCTTCCCCAGCGCCGGGGTTTTCTTTTGCGGTAAATGGAAGCTCGATATCCAACTCGTAGTTGATGCACTGCCCTGTCAGATCCGTACACATTTGGTATTCCAAGGACCCTTTGACTTTTCCTGAGGAGCTTAGCAGCTTGACGGGCTGTTCAAAGCGCCCTTTCCCCATAAAGTAAGTAATGTCCCCTTCCCAAATTTCGTCGTACTTCTTCTTGGGTTGGATCGCCTGAAGCTTTCCGGCCACCGAATAATCAGTTGAGCTGGCAGGAACAAATTCGGTCAACAAGGGCCCTAGGCTTTTATCGAAATCATTGGAATACACATACCATCCCATGGGAATCTGCGCTTCGAGCACGACCGTGGCCTGCTTTCCTACCGTAAGGTCCTTGCCCTCAAGTCGGACATTCCAAACTGGCGGCTTGACCAACTGTGCCTGCGCCCAAGGGCTGATCAGCAGCACAAGCGCAAGGAGGAGAAGGTTATTTTTTTGGAAGCGAGTCATGAAATGCAGGGTTTACCTAGAGGAAACAATAACTAAGGGGTTTTCGTGGTTTGGCTTGAGAAAGGCGTCGGGACAATCTTATTTTCCTTGAAGGGTACTAAAGTGTCTGAAAAAGGAAGCGATGGTTTCGATGCCAATTAGGTAATTTTTCACCCCGTAATGCTCGTTGGGCGAGTGCAAAGCATCCGTGTCCAGTCCAAAACCAAATAGGATAGGGTCTGAGCCCAGCTCTTTTTGAAAGAGGGCTACGATAGGAATGGATCCTCCCTCACGGGTAGGAATCGGTCGTTTGCCGAAGGTTTCCTCCATGGCAGCCTCTGCTGCTTGATAGCCAAGTGAGGAGTCAGACACCACTGCAGGAGCGCCACCGTGGTGTACTTTTACCTTGACGGTCACAGATGCTGGGGCGATAGCCTTGAAATGATTTTCAAAAAGGGTTGTGATTTCGTGCCAGTCTTGGTCGGGCACTAAGCGCATGGAAATCTTGGCAAAGGCTTTGGAAGGAAGCACGGTCTTGGCTCCTTCACCGGTGTAGCCTCCCCAGATGCCGTTGACATCTAGGGTTGGGCGTATGCCAATGCGTTCGATGGTGCTGTAGCCTTTTTCCCCTTGAACTTCTTTGATGTCGAGCTTGCTTTTGTAGTCTTCAAGGCTGAATGGAGCCTCGTTGAGGCGCTGACGCTGTGCTGCGCTGAGTTCCTGCACTTTTTCGTAAAAACCAGGAATGGTGATGTACTCGTTTTCGTCCTTGAGGGAAGCGATCAGTTGGCAGAGCACGTTGATTGGGTTGGCCACAGCGCCTCCATAGGTGCCTGAGTGCAGGTCTCGGTTGGAACCAGTCACTTCCACCTCCATGTAGGCCATGCCCCGAAGGCCTACGGTGATCGAAGGGTTGTCCATGCCAATCATGTGGGTATCCGATATCAAGATTACATCTGCCTTGAGGCGCTCCTTGTTGGCGAGGACAAATTTGTCCAGGTTGTCCGAGCCGATCTCTTCCTCTCCCTCAATCATAAACTTGACATTGCAAGGGAGGTCGCCTGTCGCCATCATGGCTTCGAAGGCTTTGATGTGCATGTAGAACTGTCCTTTGTCATCTGCAGCGCCTCGGGCAAAAATGGCTCCCTCGGGGTGGATGGCAGTCTTTTTGAGCACCGGCTCAAAAGGAGGGGAATCCCAGAGTTCGTAGGGATCCGCAGGCTGCACGTCGTAGTGGCCGTAAACCAATACGGTGGGGAGTTTTGGGTCGATTATTTTTTCTCCGTAGACGATCGGGAAGCCTGGGGTTTCACAGATTTCTACCCGATCTGCTCCAGCCTTTTCCAGAGAGTTTTTGACAAAATTGGCTGCCGCAACTACGTCTCCCTTGAATTTGGGGTCCGCACTTACCGAAGGAATGCGGAGGAGATTGAATAGCTCCTGCAAAAAGCGATCTTTATTTTTTTCAAGGTAGGCAGCTACGGACATGGAAGAAAGTCTTAAAGGTGAATTTGTCTCAAAATTATCCCTTTCGAGCCAATTTTCCTTCTTTTTTCCTTCTTTTGTATCTCCACGCCTTCGGCAAAAATCAAGCTCCATGAAAGCAGTTGTCTGTACTCACTTTGGACTTCCGGATACCTTGCAGGTACTGGACATTTCCATCCCTATTCCTAGTTCCAAGCAGGTGTTGATTGCGGTGGAGGCCTGTGGCGTAAATTTTCCAGATGTGTTGATCATCCAAAACAAGTACCAGTTTACCCCCGAGTTGCCTTTCTCTCCCGGTGGAGAGGTGGCGGGAACTATAGTTGAATTGGGGGATGAGGTACAGGGATTGGAGCTGGGTCAGCGGGTCCTTGCGCTCTGTGGCTGGGGAGGTTTTGCAGAGAAAGTTGCCTTAGATGCTGATCTGGCATTTCCCATACCTCAAAGCCTCTCCGCAGAGGTGGCGGCGACCACGCTATATACCTACGGCACTTCCTACCATGCGCTGAAAGATCGCGCCCAACTGCAGACAGGAGAGACGCTGCTTGTACTGGGGGCTGCAGGAGGAGTGGGCTTGGCAGCTGTCGAACTCGGAACTTTGATGGGTGCCCGGGTAATTGCAGCAGCATCTACAGAAGAAAAACTAGCCCTTTGCCGCGAAAAAGGTGCAATTGCAACTATAAACTACGAAACCGAAGACCTGAAAACCCGGATCAAAGAACTTACGAATGGCAAAGGGGTCGACGTGGTGTACGACCCAGTGGGTGGAAAATTTTCCGAAGCCGCCTTGCGAGGCATGGCTTGGAAGGGGCGTTACTTGGTGGTCGGCTTTGCAAATGGAGAGATCCCCAAGCTCCCGATGAACCTACCCCTATTGAAAGGATGTGCGGTAGTGGGGGTGTTTTGGGGGCAGTTTGCCAAGCTAGAGCCCAAGGCGAGTTTCCAGAATACCCGCCAGCTGCTTGCTTGGATTGAGGAGGGTACGATCGCCCAGCATGTGGGGAAACGCTATGCTTTGGCCGAGGCTCCTCAGGCTTTGCAGGATCTGATGGATCGGAAAATGCTTGGGAAGGGAGTGGTTTTTCTATAGAAGCGAGATACAAGAGCCAAGAAACGAGACACTGCTACTGGCATAACCGCCTGTTTCTCACTTCGACATTCTTCACTCGGCGTCCGGCGTTCGACATTGGTTTCAATTCTGTACCGTAGGCAAGTAGAAAGAATCAAGATAAATTCCTGCTCAGAAAGCAGAATTAATTTAGCAGTAGAACGGTGTCTAATCTCTTGTTTCTTGCTTCTAAAAGTCTTTACAAGTACTTCCCCGTAAAATTCCCCTTCTCCTTAGCCAGGTCCTCAGGAGTACCGGCAAAGGTCAGATTTCCGCCTTTATTTCCTCCTTCGGGACCTAGATCGATCACCCAGTCTGCACACTTGATTACTTCGGTATTGTGCTCGATGATGAGCACGGAGTGTCCTTGCTCAATCAGTGCATTGATGCTGTGCAAGAGCTTGCTGATGTCGTGAAAATGCAAGCCCGTAGTGGGCTCGTCAAAGATAAAGAGGATATGATCCCCTGTTTTGGTTCCGCCTTTGCCTAGGAAGGATGCCAGCTTTACGCGCTGTGCCTCGCCTCCTGAGAGGGTATTCGAACTCTGACCCATTCCAATGTAGCCCAATCCCACTTCCTGCAAGGGAAGTAGGCGATTGATCAACTGGGACTTTCCGCTGAAAAAATCGATCGCTTCATCAATCGTCATGTTTAGCACCTCGGAGATGTTTTTGTCTTTGTAGGTGACCTCCAAGATTTCATTCTTGAAGCGCTTCCCTTTGCAGGATTCACAGGTGAGGTGGATGTCCGCCATAAACTGCATTTCTACCGTCACATTCCCCTCGCCTTGGCAGGCTTCACAGCGACCGCCATCCACATTGAAGGAGAAAAAGGCAGGCTTGTAGCCCCGCTGTTTGGAGAGTGGCTGCTCTGAAAAGAGGGTGCGGATCACATCGTAAGCCTTGACGTAGGTGACTGGGTTGGAGCGGGAGGACTTCCCGATCGGGTTTTGATCCACAAACTCCACTTGCGTGACCTTCTTGTAATCTCCTTCGAGCTTATCGTACTTCCCGGCTTCATCCATGACCGTGCCCAGCAGTCTTCCAAGAGCCGGATAAAGGATCTTTTTCACCAAAGTAGACTTGCCCGAACCCGATACTCCGGTGATGACGGTGAGCGTATGCAGGGGAAATTGTACGGTAAGATTTTGCAGGTTGTTTTCGCGGGCCCCTTTCACCCAGATGGAATCTTTCCAGCTGCGGTTGGCTATTTTGGTGAATATTTTTTCCTCACCACGAAGGTATTTCGCCGTGTAGGTTTGCCCCGATGCAATCAGCTCTTCAATACTTCCTTGGAAAAGTAATTCGCCTCCTTTTGCACCAGCTTCTGGCCCAATGTCAATAATTTGGTC